>NZ_QHHV01000010.1:0-290463 GCF_003947245.1 Actinoplanes sp. ATCC 53533
ACGAGCAGCACGCACCGCTCGCGGGCGCAGTGGGCCAGCAGGCCGGGCAGGCACGAGCCGGCGGGCCAGGGCCGGGGTGCCGGCCCGCGGCGCGGTGCCCTGCCGCAGCCCGGCCAGGGCGGTGCGGTGGGTCGGCGGCAGGGCGGCCAGGGCGGCCGGCGGCAGCTGCGCCACCAGGTCGGCGATGCCCGCGTACGGCAGGCGGCGCTCGGCCGGGGCGGGCCGCAGCCGCACGACCAGCTCGCCCCGCCCGGCAGCAGTGGCCGCGACGGCGTCCAGCAGCGCGGTCTTGCCGATGCCCTCCGGGCCGTGCAGCGCCACCCCGCCGCCGGCGCCCAGCCGGGCCTCGACGGCAGCCAGCAGCGACGCCCGGCCGAACAGGGCGGGCGTGCCGGGCTGCACGCTGGTATCCAGGGCCGACTCCCCAGGTAGACCGGATCGAGCGCCCCCAGCCTAGGAACCCGGCCCGCAGGCATCAATAGTTGCGCATACGTCAGTTCTACCGGCCGGCACGGCCTGGGACCGGGTTCGCTCCTGAGTGGACCAGCCCCGCGCGCGATGGCACGGGAAGTCGGTGGCATTCATCGACGGTGACGACTACTCTCGGCCCTCGAAGTTCAGCGACAGGTAGTCAGTCACTCGACCCGCTGTCACGGGAGTGCTCATGACCAACCGGAAGCAATGGCGCAGCCGTGTCGCTCTGGCCACCGCCGTCACCCTGGCAACGACCGGGATTCTCGCCGGGTCTCCGGCCCGCGCCGCCGCCCCCTCCGCGGCCCCGCAGGTGGCGTGGTCGGCGTGCGAGGACGGCTTCGAGTGCGCCACCGTGCCGGCGCCCCTGGACTACGACCGGCCGCGCGGCGTCCAGATCGCCATCGCGCTCATCCGGCTGCCCGCCACCGATCCCGCGCGGCGCATCGGCTCGCTGCTGTTCAACCCGGGCGGGCCGGGCGGCTCCGGCGTCGAGTTCGCCCGCGCGGTCGCCCACGACCTGGCACCCGAGGTGCGGGCCCGCTTCGACATCGTCGGCTTCGACCCGCGCGGCATCAACCTCAGCACGCCGCTGCGCTGCTTCGACACCTTCGAGCAGGCGGTCGCGGTGCTGCCACCGTTCCCATACCCGGACAGCCCGGCCGAGGAACGGCAGCAGCGGGTCTCCGACGACGCGCTCGCCGCCGCGTGTGCCCGGCACGGCGGGGCCATCCGCGACCACATGTCCAGCGCCGACGCGGCCCGCGACATGGATCTGCTGCGCGACCGGCTCGGCGACGAGAAGCTGAGCTACGTCGGCTACTCCTACGGCTCCCTGCTCGGGCAGAACTACGCCAACCTGTTCCCGTCCCGGGTCCGGGCCCTGGTCATCGACGGTGTGGTCGACCCCGTCGCCTGGTCCACCGGGCACGGCCGCGACGCCCGCACCGTCCCGGTCGGCGGCCGGATCCGCAGCGCCGACGGCGCCCGCCGGACGCTGGGCGAGTTCTTCCGGTTGTGCGACGCGGCCGGCGCGGGCTGCGCCTTCTCCGGCGACGCGAGCCGGCGGTACGCGGCCCTGGCGAAGCGGCTGCGCGGGCACCCGGCCACCATCACCGACCCGTTCACCGGCGAGACCTCCACGTTCACCTACAACGACCTGATCGCCGTCACCCTGGGCGCCCTGTACGACGCGCACGTCTGGCCCGACCTGGCCTTCTTCCTCGACGACGTGCAGCGGCAGCTCTCGCCGGCCGTCCTCGGGCAGCGCCTGGCCACGATGCGCGCCAAGCTCGGCCTGGCGGCGCAGGAGGAATATCCGAACGCCGTGGAAGGCTCCCCCGGCGTCGCCTGCTCCGACACCGACAACCCGGGGTCCTTCGCGGCCTGGCAGCGGTCCGCGGACCGCGCCGAGCAGCGGTACGGCTACTTCGGCCGGATCTGGAACTGGGCCTGGAGCGTCTGCCGGTCGTGGCCGGCCAGTGCCGGGCAGGACCGGCACCTGGGCCCGTGGACGGCGCGCACCTCCGCGCCGGTGCTGGTCGTCGGCAACTACTTCGACCCGGCCACCGGCTATCACGGCGCCCAGGCGGCGGCCCGGCTGCTGCCGAGTTCCCGGCTGCTGACCTACGCGGGGTGGGGTCACGTCGCATACTTCATCGCCGGCAACGCCTGCGTGGACACCAACGTCAATCAGTACCTGCTGAACGGCCGGGTGCCGGCGGCGGGTACCGTGTGCCAGCCGCAGGGTTCACCGTTCGGGCCGGCGACGGCCGCGGCGCAGCGCACGACCGCGCTCAGCACCGTTGCCGTGCCGGCGGCCGTGCGCCGCTCCTTCGAACCGTGAGAACGACGAGACAGCCGGCGGTCAGGACGCCCGCTATCACCACACCCTCAGTGAAGCCACTGGTTGCCACCTACTGACGATCAACAGCGCTCAACCCAAGACATGAAGACTATTCGCGTTTTGCCGGGGTTTCTCCGCGACGGGCACCTGGCAGCACCTACCTGTTCGGCTGCGATGAGTTCGGCGCGGAGGCCATCGCGTCGCGCAGCCAGGCCGTGGCGGCCCGGCGCACCGTCGGGTCGAGGTCCTGGGTGGCCGAGCGCCCGGCGTCGAGGTGGGCCAGCGCCGGCCGGCCCCAGAACGAGAGTCCGACCACTGCCAGCCGCCGCACCAGCGCGTCCGGGTCGTCGACGGCGAGCCGGGCGAGTACGGGCAGCACTCGCCGGCCGACGGCGGTGCCGAGGCGCCGTTCTCCGAGGACGGTGACCGCGTGACGGCGTACGACCGGGTGCGGCGACTCGGTGCCGCGGACCGCTTCGTCGACCTCGCCGGCGTGGATCTCGCACATGCCGGCGCCGGGGGCCAGCTCTTCCTCCAGGCCCGCGGCGACGTCCGGGCGCTCCTCCAGGACCCGGACCAGCGGCGTGTAGTCCAACGGCGGTGGCGCCACCGTGTGGTCCCGGAAGCTGACGTACGGCGCGGCTGCCGCGGTCACGACGACATCGGTCGGCAGCGGGGCGGCGAGCACCACGTCGAGCCGGCCCAGCCGCGCCAGGGCCGCCGCCACCCACGACTGGTCCGAGCCGGCCGTGCGGCTCACCGCGGCGGTGAGTGCCGTGACCACGTCGCCGTCGGGGCGGCCGATGTCGGCGAGGATCTTCGCCGCCTGCCACGCCGCACCAGGCACGGCCAGCAGCGGTATGAGTGCCGGGATCGCCACCGGGCCGAGGTCGCGCAGCGCCCGCTCGGCCGGCTCGCGGGTGATCGGGCCGTCGCAGGTGTCCAGCAGCCCGACGAGGTGGGCGGCCTGCTCGGCTGGGGGGAGGGCGGCGAGCGCGGCCCAGGCCGCGGCCTGTTCGTCGAGCTCGGGGAAGTGACGGCGGACCTCCGCCGCGGGCAGGATGCGCGGGATCACCGTCTCGTGCAGTTCGTCGTCGATGACCACCACGACCAGGTCCCGGCGCAACTCGCGACGCGCCCGCCGGCACGCCGTCACCAACGCGGTGACAAAGCGCCGGAACGCCGCGTCCCACTGGGCCGGCGTGCCCCGGCAGGCATGGGCGGCGAGGTCGCGCTCCCACCGCCCACCGTCCTCGTCGGACAGCCAGTCGATGTCGCCGTGGTCCCAGTCGGCCGGACTCCACCGCAGGTCGTCGCGGTCCTCGGCCGGGGCGCGTTGAAGCGCCTCGACGGTGTTCGCTGCCAACAGCGGAAACCTGATCGGCCCGTCCGACTCCCGATACAGCAGCCACAGCGCGGCGGCGTAGCACCGCTCATCCGGATGCGCGGCGATCACCGACGAGACCGCCCGCACCAGCGCCGCGGTCAGGTCACGCTCCAGCCCCGCCCAGTCGAATCCCGCCACCGGACCACAGTAGCGACGCCGGCCCACACACCGACCGGTCGCCGGCGCGCTCCCCCGGCGGTGCGGAACCCTGCCCGGGCCCTCCGCCGCGGGTCTGCTCATGCCGCCACGACACCACGGTTCGCCGCCGGGGTCAGCCCTTGCTCTCGGTCACGGTCGTCGCGGTGACGGTGCCCTCGCTGTCCGCCGCGCCCTGGACGCTGACCGTGTCGCCGGCCTTCACGTCCTTGAGCTTGCCCTTGGTCGCGGACTGCACCGTCGTCTCGCCGCTGGTCCGCACAGTCACCACGGTGCCGTCCGAGGTCTCGACGTAGATGGTGGTGCCGTTGACCAGCTTCACCTTGCCGGTGGTCGGCCCGGCGGCGGCCGTCGCCGCCGCGCTCGGCGCGGCCCCGCCGCCGAACGCGCCACCGCCGGGAAAGCCGCCGGCCCGTGCGCCGGTCCCACCGGCGCCGCCGGTGCGGCCGGTCGCCGCGGTGGCGCTGGTGCCGTAGCTCTTCTGCACCTGCAGGCCGCCGAGGAAGCCGCCGAGCAGCAGCGCGGCCGCGGTCAGCACCAGCGTGCCGCGGTTCCACCAGCGGCGCGGGGCGGCCTTGGCCAGCTCGCTGGCCAGGCCGTCATCCCGGTCACCGGGAAGATCGCCGGGAGTGGCGCCGGCCGGGCCGCCGCGCGGGTCGCCGGGCAAGGCGGCCGGAACGGCGGGCAGGACGGCGGTGTCGTCGGAAGAAGGGGTCACAGCGGTCCTCACTCGTAGCGCAACGCGTCGATGGGGCGCAGCCGGGCGGCGCGGCTGGCGGGCAGGCCGCCGAAGAACAGCCCGATCGCGATGGACACGCCCAGGGCGAGCCCGACGGAACTGGGCACGATCACCGGTTTCACCCCGACGATCTCGAAGCTGCTGCCGATCAGCGCGGCGGCCACCCCGAGGGCGCCGCCCAGCACGCTCAACAGCGTGGCCTCGATCAGGAACTGGGTCAGGATCACCCGGCGGGGCGCGCCCAGGGCCTTGCGGATGCCGATCTCGCGGGTCCGCTCGGTGACGGTCACCAGCATGATGTTGGTGATGCCGATCCCGCCGACCAGCAGGCTGATCGCGGCGACCGCGCCGAGCAGGGTGGTGAACGTGTCGGCGGTCTCGGTCTGGGTGGCCAGCAGCTGCGAGGCGTTCTGGATCCGGTACGGCGCGGTGGCGCCGGCCGCCACCTCGAGGCGCTGGTTCAGGATCGTGGCCACCTGCGACTGCACCGCGTTCACCTGGCCGGGGCTCTTCGCCTCGACCAGGATCGAGTTGAGGGCGCCGTACCCGGTGAGCACCTGGCGCACCGCGGAGAGCGGGGCGATCGCGGTGTCGTTGCTGTCCTGGAAGCCCGTCGAGCTCTTCTGGGCCAGCACGCCGACCACCGTGAACAGCGCGCCGCCGACCGTCACCTGCTTGTCGATCGGGTCGGTGCCGGGGAACAGCTCGTCGACCACGGTCTGGCCCAGCACCACCACCCGGCGGCCCTGCGCCTCGTCGTCGGCGGTGAAGCCGGCCCCGGTGCCGACCGGGGTGTTGGACGAGGCGAACCAGCTCGGCGTGGTGCCGACGAACTGGTTGACGTCGTGGTCGGTGCCCTCGTAGGTGAGCGTGGCGGAGGCGCTGACCACCGGGGAGACCGAGGCGACGTCCGGCGCGAGCTGCGGGTCGACCAGCGCGTCGGAGATGGTCGTGGTCAGTGCCGTGCTGGTGGAGCCGCCCCGGCCGGTGCTCATCACGGTGATCGTGTTGGTGCCCAGCGCCTCGATCCGCTCGCTGATCGCCTGCGCCGAGCCGTTGCCGACCGCGACGAGCAGGATCACGGCGGCGACGCCGATCAGGATGCCGAGCATGGTCAGCGCCGAGCGCAGCTTGTTCGCCGACAACCCGCGCAGGGCGAAGCGGACGACCTCGTAGAAGCTCATGCCATCACCTCCGCTGGCGCTCCGGTGATGACATTCGTCGAGCGCGGAGTTGACGATTCGCTCGCAAGCTCGCTCATTGGCTGTGCCGTCCCTGCTGGGCGCCGACCGGGACCCGGTCCAGCGGCGACTGACGGACGTCGGTCACGATCCGGCCGTCCACGAGCCGGACCAGCCGCTTGGTGCGGTCGCCGACCTCGGGCTCGTGGGTGATCAGCACGATCGTCCGGCCGGCGGTGCTGAGCTGGTCGAAGACCTCCAGCACGTCGGCGGTGGAGCGGGTGTCCAGGTTGCCGGTGGGCTCGTCGGCCAGCAGCAGCGCCGGCTCGGTGACCAGCGCCCGGGCGACCGCGACGCGCTGTTGCTGGCCGCCGGAGAGCTGGTTGGGCTCGTGCCGGGCCCGGTCGGCGAGGCCGACGACGTCCAGCGCGGCCATCGCCCGTTCCCGCCGCTGCCGCGGCTTGACCCCGGCGTAGGCCAGCGGCAGCTCCACGTTGGCCACCGCCGAGGTGCGCGGGATCAGGTTGAACGCCTGGAAGATGAAGCCGATGAGCCGGTTGCGGGCCAGCGCCAGCTGCCGGTCGGCGAGCCGGCTCACGTCGACCCCGTCCAGGTGGTACGTCCCGGAGCTGGGCACGTCCAGCGCGCCCAGGATGTTCATCAGGGTGGACTTGCCGGAGCCGGACGAGCCCATGATGGCCACGTAGTCGCCGCGCTCGACGAGCATCGAGACGCCGCGCAGCGCGTGCACGGTGGCCTCACCCGTGCCGTAGACCTTGGTCAGCTCGCGGACCTCGAGCACCGGCCGGCTCACCGGGTGCCCCGGCCCGTACCGCCGCCGCCCTGGGGGCCGCCGCCCGGCGCCGCGCCGCCGCCGGTCAGACCGCCCTGCAGGCCGCCGCCGCCCGGGAAGCCGCCGGTGGTGCTGCCGGTGGTGGTGCTGGCCGTGGTGATCACGACCTGCTCCCCCGCGGTCAGCCCGGAGGTGATCTGGGTGGCCTGGTCGCCCTCGAGCCCGATCTCGACCGCGCGGACCTCCTGGACCCCGTTGGCCAGCACCGTCACGGTGTGCCGGTTGCCGACCGTGGTCAGCGCGGCCGCGTTGACGTAGATCGCGTCGGCGACCTCGCCGGTGACCACCGAGACCGACACGGTCTGCCCGGGCTTCGCGCCGGTCGGCACCTTGTCGAGGCTGAGCGTGACGCCGTAGGTGACCACGTTGTTGGCCGTGGTGGCCTGCGGGTCGACGGCGACCACCCGGGCGCTCTGCTCGGTGCCGCTGAGCGCGTTCCAGGTGACCGTGGCGGCCTGCTTCTCCTTGAGCTTGGTCGCGTCGGCCTCGGCGAACGCGGCGGTGACCTGGAGCTTGCCGAGGTCGGCGAGGTCGATGAAGCCGCTGCTGGACGAGCTGGAGGACGACGAGGAGCCGGTGGAGGACGACCCGCCGCCGCTGGCTGAGCCACCGCCGGACGACGAGGACGAGGAGGAGGAGGAACCGGACGACGAACTGCCGAGCGTGCCGTTGACCGCGACCACGGTGCCGGCCATCGGCGCCTTGAGCGTCGTCCCGGTCACCGCCGCCTCGGCCTCGGTCACGGCCAGCTCGGCCTGGGTGACCTCGTTCTCGGCCGACGACGTGTCGGAACCGGCGTCCTCGGCCCGGTCGACCGCGTCCTGCGCGGCGTCCAGGTCGGCCTCGGCGGCCGCGAGGGTCCGCTTGGCCTCGGCCGGATCGACCTTGGCGAGCACCTGGCCCTTGGCGACCTTGTCGCCGACCTTGACGGAGATGGAAGTGACGGTGCCACCGGTTTCGAAGCTGGCGCTGGCGGAGCTCGCGCTCTCCAGCGAGCCGTCGGCGGTGACAGAGGCGGTGACGGTGCCCTGCTGGACGCGTACAGACCGGACGGACGCGGTGGCCGCGTTTCCGGTGTCCGGACCGGACACAGTCTCGTAGGCCCAGAAGGCACCGGCGACGAGCGCCAGGACCAGGGCGGCGTTGACCGCCACCGAGGGACGGCGCAGGGAACCCAGACGGGGCGCAGGCATGACGGACACTGTGGCGACACCCGCTCGGAGGACCTTCGGGTTTAGCTGGGAGCCACCTCAGAACCTCAGGCGATGTCCCCGTCGGAACTGGGCAGCAGGACCCGGAAGGTGGCACCGCGCCCGCGCGGCGGGTCCAGCTCGACCCAGCCGCCGTGGCCGTGCACGATCGCCGCGACGATGGACAGGCCCAGGCCGGAGCCCCCGCCGCGACCCCGGCTGCGGCTGGAATCGGCCCGGTAGAGCCGTTCGAAGACCCGTGGGGCGTGCACGGCGGGCACGCCCGGGCCGTCGTCGCTGACCTCCAGAACCGCCAGCGGTACGCCGGTGACGACCGTCCCCGCGTGCACGGAGCCACGCGCCGGCCGGTGCCCCGAGACCCGGCCCACCCGGACGGTGACCTGGGCACCGACCGTGGTGTGCTGCAGCGCGTTGGCGACCAGGTTGGTGGCGACCTGGCGCAGCCCGTGCTCGTCGCCCAGCACGGTCGGCGGCACGAAGGTGTCCGAGTCGTCGTCGAGGGCGGCCAGGCGCACCGGGCGGTCCGGGACCCGGGCGTACGCGTCGCGGATGGTGTCGGCGGCGATCTCCAGCAGGTCCACCGGGCGGCGCACCGGCGCGCGCTGGAGGTCGAGCCGGGCCAGCATCAGCAGGTCCTCGACCAGCACGCCCATCCGGCCGGCCTCGCCCTCGATCCGGCTCATCGTCTCGTCCAGCTGCGGCCCGGGCGGGGCGCCGCCACGCCGGTAGAGCTCGGCGAAGCCCCGGATCGACGTCAGCGGCGTGCGCAGCTCGTGCGAGGCGTCCGCGACGAACTGCCGCAGCCGCTGCTCGGAGGCCGTACGGGCGGAGACCTCCGCCTCGATGCGGGACAGCATCAGGTTGAGCGCCCCGCCGAGCCGGCCCGGCTCGGTGTGCGGGTCGGTGTCGGCCACCCGGCCGGACAGGTTCCCGGCGGAGATGTCGGTGGCGAGGCGCTCCATCTCGGTCAGCGGCCGCAGCCCGAGCCGCACCACGAACGCCGCGCCGAAGCCGAGCAGCACCAGGATCAGCAGGGTGACCCCGGCGTCGATGAGCAGCAGCCGGTCGCCGGTCTCCTCGATCTCGACCAGCGACGAGCCGATCACCACCGCCCCGACGCCGTCGGGTGCCGCCACTGCGAGCAGCCGCCAGTCCGCGCTGCCGTCGGCGGCGGCCACGGTGTAGGGCCGCCCCGGGCCCGCGCGGGCCAGCACGTCGGCCAGCGGCGCCACGGCCGGCCGCTCCGCGTCGGCGGTCGAGCTGCGGCCCGGATCGAGCGTGCCGGCCGCGGTGTAGACGTAGACCACCTGGTCGGGGCCGATGCGCAACTGGCTCTTGCGCTGCGCTCCCGGCGGGGACATGGTCAGCCGCTGCCCGTTGGCGAACGGGCGGGACATGCCGGTGAGCTGCTCGTCGATCCGGTCCAGCAGGTAGCCGCGGATCAGCACCACCCCGGCGAGGTTCGCGACGATCAGCGCGATCGCGGCCAGCCCGCCGACGACCAGCACGAGCCGGGCCCGCAGCGTCCAGTGGCGCCACCGCCGCGGGCGCCAGCGGACCCGCACCCTCATGGCCTGGTCACTCCTCGCCGCCGCGGGGCAGGCGCAGCGCGTAGCCGACGCCGCGGACGGTGTGGATCAGCGGCGGGTCGGTCTTGTCGATCTTGCGGCGCAGGTAGTACACGTAGGACTCGACGATGCGCCCGTCGCCGCCGAAGTCGTACTTCCACACCCGGTCCAGGATCTGCGCCTTGCTGACCACCCGGCCCGCGTTGAGCAGCAGGTACTTCAGCAGGTTGAACTCGGTCGGCGACAGGTCGACGAGCCGGCCCGCCCGGCGCACCTCGTGCGCGCTCTCGTCGAGCTCCAGGTCGGCGTAGCGCAGCACCCCGGAGTCGCCGGGCGCCTCCAGCTCGGGCTGGCTGCGCCGCAGGATCGCCCGGATCCGCAGCACCACCTCTTCGAGACTGAACGGCTTGGTGACGTAGTCGTCGGCGCCGGCGGTGAGCCCGGCGACCCGGTCCTCGACCGCGTCCCGGGCGGTCAGGAACAGCACCGGCGTGGCCCGGCCGGAGGCGCGCAGCCGGCGGGCCACGTCGAAACCGTCCAGGTCCGGCAGCATCACGTCCAGCACCACCAGGTCCGGCTCGAAGTCCTCGATCGCGACCAGCGCGCCGTGCCCCGACTCGGCGACCCGGACGTCGAACGCGACCAGCCGCAGCGTGGCGGAGAGCAGCGCGGAGATGTTGGGCTCGTCGTCGACCACCAGGACCCGGGTTTGCCGGGCGGCCGGAGGGTCACTGAGGGCGACGGAACCGCGGTTATCAGGATGCACCGCAAAGAGATATCAGCGGTACCTTTGAATTCCGTATGAATCCGCTTTGAGCGACCTGGACGGCTCACCAGGACCGGACCACGGCGGCGCCCTCGACGAGCCCCGAGGTGATCTCCGTGTACTGGTCGCCGCGCAGCCCCACCCCGACCTTGAGCTGGGCGCCGGCGCGCAGCACCGTCCCGGTGTCGCCGGCGATGTCGTGCACCGCGGTGCTCGGCACCCGCAGCACGTCGGCGGCCGAGCCGGTGGTGACCCGCACGGCGGCGGTCTGCCCGACCAGCAGGTCCTCCGGCGCGTCGGTGAACGACAGCAACACACCGTAACGGACCATCGTGCCGTCGCTCGTGCCGACCGGGTCGACCTGCACGACGGTGGCGCCGAACTCCTTGCCCGCCCGGTCGGCCAGGGTCGCCTTGGCGGTCTGCTTGACGGCGAGCCGGTCCGCGTCCGCCTCGGGGAAGTTCGCGCTGATCTGCATGTCGTAGACGTCGGCCAGGGTGAGGAAGGCGGTGCCGCTGCTCACCTGGCTGCCGACCTTGCCGGCGACCGCGAGGATCCGCCCGGCGATCGGCGCGGTGATGGTGGTGCCCTCCAGCTGGTCCTCGGCGCTCTGCAGGGCCGCCTCGGCCTGGTTCACCCGCTGCTGGGCGCTGAGCACGGCGTCGCCCCCGCCGCCGGAGTTCTGGCCACCGCTGCCCTGGGCGCCGCTCTGGGCGCAGGTCGTCGCGGCGCCGCCACCCGTACGGGCCGGTGCGGTGGTCCGGGCGGGTGCGGTGGTCCGGGCCGGCGCGGTGGTGGGTGCCGTGGTCCGGGTCGGCGCGGTGGTCGCGGCCGGTGCCGACGTGGTCGTGGCGGTCGGCGTCGGCGTGCTCGTCGGCGTGGCCGACGGAACGGTGTAGCCGGCCGGCACCACCCCGCAGGAGGTCGAGGACGTGGAGTCCGCGGCGCTCTCCTTGGCGTCGGCCAGCGTGTCCTGCGCGTCGGCGAGCGTGTCCTGCGCGGAGTCGACGGCCTCGGCCGCGTCGGCGTCGTCGATCGACGCGAGCACCTGCCCCGCCGTCACCACCGTGCCCGCGCGGACCTTGACCTCGGTCACCGTGCCGCCGACGGCGAACGAGAGGCTGCGGGTCTGCGCCGGCTCCACCGTGCCGGTCGTCGCGACCTCGGTCGTTACCGCGCCGCGGTCCACCGTCACGGTGCTCGCGGCGGCGGGCTGTTCGTCAGCGCCGGCGGTCAGTGCGCGTGCCGCGCCCGCGGCGAGCAGCAGGATCACGACGATCCCGGCTGCCAGCCACACCCACCGCCGGTTCACTCCGCGCCAGGCGGTCAGGCCGTTACCCATGGTCGGGAAGTGTTGCCGAGCGTCCTCGCCGCCGGCTCGGTCCCACCTCGGAGTTGCCTCGGAGATACGCAGCGCTCTCATAGCTGATTCCGAGTTTTGTCGGAGGTTGTGGCTAGGTCAGCGGGCTTGTCTGGACCGTCGTGTCCACCTGATTGAGGAGCGAGACCGTGCCGCAGCTCAGAAACACCTCCCCCCGACGCATCGCCGGGCTGGTCGCCGCGTCCGCGGCGCTGCTGTTCTCCGTGGCCGCGTGCGGCGGAGAGTCCGAGACTCCGGCCACCGGAAGTGACAACCAGAACGGCGGCGGGGGGAACAACGCCTTCGCCGCGTACACCGAATGTCTGGCGAAGAACGGCGTCACGATCACGATGCCGTCCGGCGGGGCCCGGGTCCGGCCCTCGGGTGCACCGGGCGGCGGCCCGTCCGGCCAGCCGCGGCCCTCGGGCAGCGCCCGGCCCGGCGGCGGCATGCCCGGCGGCGGTGGCATGCCCGGCGGTGGCGGCTTCGGCAAGCCCGAGGGCGTGGACGACGCCACGTGGCAGAAGGCCCAGACGGCTTGCGCCTCGGTCATGCCGAGCGGGCGGCCGGGCGGCGGCCGGGGCAACGGCAACGGGATGAGCCCGGCCTACCGCAACTGCCTGCAGGACAACGGGGTCACCCTGGGCCAGGGCGCGCCGGCTTCCGACGACCCGGCGATGCAGAAGGCGGCCGAGGCCTGCAAGGCCCTGGCGCCGACCGCGAGCGCAGCCCCGGCCTCCTGATCGGCGGCCTCCCGATCGGCCGGATCGGCGTCGCCCGCGCCTCCCCGCGCGACGGCGCCGGTCTGGTTCCCGGCCCGGGATCAGGCACCTCAGAACGTCGGCAGTGGGTCCCGCAGGTTGTTCCACCGCTCGGCGAGCTGCCGGCGCCGGCAGGCGACCAGGTGACTGGCGAGGATCGCCGGCATCCCGCCGCGGACGCAGACGTCCGCGCCGGCGGTCAGCACGGCGGCGACCAACTCGGCCGGGGCGTCCTCGTCGAGCAGGGCGACAACCCGGGTACGGCGCGGCAGCAGCGCCCGCGCGCCCAGCACGTCGGCCTCGGTGGCCCCGCTGAACAGCACGATCTCGTCGGGGTGCACCCCCTCCAGGTCACCCGGGTAGCGCAGCTGCCACCCGGCCGGCAGGTGCGCGCCCAGCGCGGCGACCCGCCCGCGCTGGCCGAGCACGGCGACGACCGGGCTGCGCCGCTGCGAGTTGAGATCAGGCAGCGGAACCGCGGTGGAGTTGGGCGCGAAGGTACGGTTGGTCTCGTTCCGATTCAGCTGCACAAGCATCTCAGTGACCCCCAGGTCTCGCTCCTCGTGTGCTTGCCTCCCACCAAACGCCCCCAGCCTGGACTGGCCATGTGCCCCGGCTGTGGGTCTGGTGACAGTCGATAGGGTGGCGGCCGTGACGAGGGTCGTGGTGTGCGGGCTGGGCGGGACCATCGCGATGACGGCGGTGCCGGGCGGTGGGCTCGCCCCGGCCCTCACCGCCGGCGAGCTGGTCGCGGCGGTGCCGGGGCTGGCGGCGCTGAACCTCGAGCTGGACCTCGTGGACGTCGCCAACGAGCCCAGCGCCTCGCTGCGGACGGCGGAGATCGTCGCGCTGTCCCGGCGGATCGGCGCCCTGCTGGCCGCCGGCGCGGACGGGGTCGTGGTCACCCAGGGCACCGACACCCTGGAGGAGTGCGCCTACCTGCTCGACGTACTGCACGAGCGGCCCGAGCCGGTGGTGGTCACCGGCGCGATGCGCCACCCGCTGCTGGCCGGGGCGGACGGCCCGGCGAACGTGCTGGCCGCCCTGACCGTGGCCGCCGACCCGCGGGCGCGCGGGCGGGGCGTGCTGGTGACCTTCGCGGACGAGATCCATGCGGCCTCGCGGGTCCGCAAGCGGCACTCGACCAGCGTGGCGGCGTTCGGGTCCGCGCCGGGCGGGCCGGTGGGGCAGCTGGTCGAGGGCCGGGCGCGGTTCCTGGCCGGAGCCACGGACCGGGTCGTGCTGCCGCTGCCGGCGGCGGGCGCGCTCCCCCGCGTACCGCTGATCGTCGCGGCCCTGGGCGCCGACGAGCCGGACCGGAATCTCGCCGCGGACGGCCTGGTGGTCGCGGCCTTCGGGGCAGGCCACCTGCCGCAGTGGTGGGCGGAGCCGCTGGCGGAGTTGGCGGCCCGGATGCCGGTCGTGCTGGCGTCGCGCACCCTGGCCGGGCCGGTGCTCACCGACACGTACGGCTTTCCCGGCTCCGAGCGGGACCTGATCGAACGCGACCTGATCCCGGCCGGGTTCCTCGACCCCGCCAAGGCCCGCATCCTGCTGCTGGCCGTCCTCGCGGGCGGCGGCGACCGGCAACGGGTCAGGGACGCCTTCGCCGCCGCCGGCGGCCTCGGCGCCTGACCGGCCCCCCCTGCTGAACCTGCCTAGCCCTGGTTCAGGCCGTAGGCCGCCAGGGCCGTGTCGAGCATGCGGTCCTGCTGCTCCGCCGGGTAGCCGGCGGGATCCGCGGCGGCGAGGGCCGCGACACCCTCGGTCATCGCGATCAGTCCCAGGGCGATCGTGCCGATCCGGTCGGCCGGCCAGTCCGGGGCGGCCGCGGCGACCAGCCGCTCGACCCGCTCCCGCCAGGCCCGGTTGTTGCGCCGGTGCATGCCGATCAGCTCGGCGTCGGCCACCGCCGCGGCCAGGAAGCCCATCCAGACGATGCTCCCGTTGATCGTCTCGGGGTCGGTCGCCATGCCCTGGCGGAGGACCGCGTGCAGCGCCGCCCGCGGCGAGGCGGCCGCGGCCTCGAGCGCCTCGACCCGTCGCCGGGTCGTGTCGTGCAGCAGCTGCCGGGCGTGCAGCAGCAGCGCGCGGCGGTTGGGGAAGCGGTGCATGACCAGGCCCGTCGTGCAGCCGGCCGCCGCGGCGACCGCGCGCACCGTCAGCTTTTCCAGGCCCTGCCGGGCGAGCACGTCCCAGACCGCGCGCGACAACGCCTCGCCCTGGGCCGACCGGTCCGCCGTCCGTGACACGGCTCTCACCTCTCCCTCGTCGTAACGGATGTTACCGTAACGCTTGTTACCCGAGTGCGGGCGAGGAGCGGCATGACCTGGACCATCGAGCAGCGACCCTGGAGCGACCCGGCGGGCGAGGAGCTGCGCGTGGCGCAGCAAGCCGAGCTCGACCTCCGCTACGGCACCGACGACCACGAGCCCGGCCCGCCGCCGGCGGCCGACAACATCGACCTGTTCCTGGTCGCGGTGGACGACGCCACCGGCCGGCCGCTCGGCTGCGGCGCTCTGCGCCGCCTCGCCCCGGCCGCCGTCGAGGTGAAGCGGATGTACGTGGTGCCGGAGAGCCGCGGCTCCGGGGTGGCGGCCGGCCTGCTCCACGGGCTGGAGGAGGCGGCACGGCAGCGCGGCTGCGCGACCGTCCGGCTGGAGACCGGCCCGGCCCAGCCGGACGCGATGCGCTTCTACGAGCGCGAGGGCTACCGCCAGATCCCGCTGTTCGGCGCCTACGTCGGCTCCAGCAACTCGGTCTGCTACGAACGCGCCCTGACCTGACGCGCTGCCGTCAGGCCGATTCGCGGGGGACGACCTCGACGATCTCGGTCAGGTCGGCCGGGGCGACCGGGTGGCCGTGGATCGCCGCCAGCACCGTCGCCGCCAGGTGGGCGGCCAGCGCCGCCTGGTCGGTGGTCACCGTCGTGAGCGCCGGTACGGCCAGCCGCGCCGCCGGGATGTCGTCCACCCCGATCACCGCGAGGTCCGCCGGCGCCCGCAGCCCCAGCCGGCGCATCCCCGCGAGCACCGCCATCGCCACGTCGTCGTTGTAGGCGCACACGCCGGTCATGCCCTCGTCGCGCCACGCCCGCACGGCGACCGCCGCCGCGTCCGGGTCCAGCGGCACGATCCGCACCGACGGCTGCGCGAGGCCCCGGGCGGCGCAGGCGATCCTCGTCCCCGCCAGCCGCGGCTCGGCGAAGATCCGCACCCGGTCGTCGTCCGGATACGCGTACCCGATCGCGGTGCGGCCCGCCGCCGCGAGATGCTCCGCCTGCAGCCGGCCCACGTGCTGCTGCGGCACCTCCAGCTCCCGGCGCGGCGACGTGCTGCGGCCGAGCAGCCCCACGACCAGGGCGACCCCGGCCGCGCGCATCGCGCCGATCTCGGCGGCGGAGAAGTCGGTGAACGCCAGCACCGCGGCCGGGGTGATCGCCTTCCACAGCTCCGCGATCGGCCGGTCCGCCCGGTTGCCGGGGTGGGCGACGAACGTCAGGCCGCTGCGCGCGAGCTCGGTGGAGAGGCTGCCGAGCAGCGTGCCGACCTCCGGCCCGATCGGCCAGTCCGGCAGCAGGCACAACACCACATCGGAACGGCCGGTCCGCAGCGCACGGGCCGCCGCGGAGGGCGCGTAGCCGAGAGCGCCGGCCGCGTCGAGGACCCTGGTGCGGGTGGCCGCCGAGATGGTCTGGTCCGGGGTGTCGTTGAGCACGTAGCTCACGGTCGCCCGGGACACCCCGGCGACTCGCGCGACATCGGCGCTGGTCACCCGGCGTGGCGTGCTGTCCGTCATGGCTGGGCCCTCTTGATTCCGCGGTCCTGACACGAGCAAGTTACACGTGTCAGTGAAGCGGAATCAAAGTCCCCGGCGATCCTGCGTTTCCTTCCCGGGATCTCGGTATCCGATGGATCTCCCCGAGCCGTCCGCGATCGACCGGCCGTCCCTACCGGGACCTAGTTCAGCGCGGCTGCCGGAACGCGGCTGCGCCGTTCCGTCGCGAAGCTCAGGGCGGCCAGTCCCAGGCCCCCGACCGCCAGCGCCACCCCGACCCAGGTCGGCGCGAGATAGCCGTAACCGCGCGCGATCACCACGCCGCCGAGGGCCGCGCCGAGGCTGTTCGCGACGTTCATCGCCGACTGGTTGACCGCCGCGCCCATCAGCTGCGCGCCCGGCGCCACCGCGATCAGCCGGGCCTGCAGCGCCGGGCCCAGGAACAGGCTGGTCGCGCCGATCAGGAAGGCCCCGGCGAACAGGCCCACCGCGGTGTCCGCCGCGAGCCCGAAGAAGATCACCGCGGCGATCACCGAGCTGAAGCCGATCAGCAGGCTGCGCCGCAGGTCGCGGTCGGCGAACCAGCCGCCCAGCGCGTTGCCGACCGTCATGCCGAGCCCGACCGCGACCAGCACCCACGGCACGGTGGTCGCGGCGAGGCCGGTGACATCGGTCGTCACCGGCGCGATGTAGCTGTCCACGGCGAAGAACCCGGCGAAGCCGACGGCGGCGGTGGCCGCGACGAGCCAGACCTGCGGCTTGCGCAGCGACCGCAGCTCGGCCCGCGGCGAGCCGTCGGCCACCGCCGCCGCGGCGGGCACGATCGCCAGGACGGCGACCAGGGTCGCCCCGAACACCAGGGCGATGACCAGGTATGCGACCCGCCAACCGGCCGCCTGCCCGAGCCGGGTGACCAGCGGCACGCCGACCACGTTGGCCGCCGTCAGCCCGCTGAGCACGGCGGCATATCCGCGCGCGGCGTTGCCGGGGCCCATCAGGGTGGCCGCGAGCAGGCCGGCCGCGCCGAAGTAGGCCCCGTGCGGCAGCGCCGAGACGAACCGGGCGACGAGCACCAGCTCGAAGCTCGGGGCGAGCGCGGAGGCGACGGTGCCGGCCGCGAAGAGCACCAGCAGGCCGAGCACGAGCTTCTTGCGGGGCATGCGGGCGGTCAGCGCGGCGATCGTCGGCGCGCCGACGACCACCCCGAGCGCGTACGCGGTGATGGTCCAGCCGGCCTGGGCGACCGCGTCCGGCGCCGATCGGGCGTACGCCTCCGGCAGCAGGTCGCGGGCGACCTCGGGCAGCAGCCCCATCGCGGCGAACTCGGTCAGCCCGATCGCCACGCCGCCCAGGGCGAGGGCGAGCAGGGCTGCCCAGCGGTGCCTACGGCTCAGATCGTCCACGGTCGCCGACTTTAGCAACAGCGTTGCGTAATAGAGTGGCACGATGGCCGATCTCACGTTCCTGCGCGGCTACAACGAGGCCCTGGTGATGGCCGTGGCCCGGACCCTGCCGGCGTTCGAGCGCGCCACGATCGCCGACGCGACCGGGCTGACCCCGCAGGCGGTGTCGAAGGTGCTGGCCCGGCTGGTCGAGGACGGCCTGATCGCCCCCGCGGGCGTGCGCCGCCCGGCGATCGGCAAACCCGCGGGTGTGTACGAGCTGGTGCCACAGAGCCGGTATGCGATCGGTGCGCACGTGACCCGCCGTGGCCTGCGGCTGGTGCTGACCGACCTGGCCGGCACGGTCCGGCACTCGGCGGTGACTCCGCTGCCGGCCGACTTCACCCCGGGCGCGCTGCTGATCGAACTGGCGGCGGGCATCGACCGGATCACCGGCGCTCACGACGTCCGCGGCCGGCTGACCGGGCTGGGCATCGGGATGGTCGGGCCGCTGGACCACGCCCAGGGCACTGTCCGGGATGCCCACCGGCTGCGGCACTGGCATGACGTGCCGCTGCGGGCCCTGGCGGAGCAGGCCCTGGGCCTGCCCGTGCACCTGGACAAGGACGTCACGGCCGGCGTCACCGCGGAGGCCTGGCGGCACGGCCCGGCCTTCCGCGACGCCGCCCTGATCATGGTGGAGACCGGGGTGGGCGCGGGCCTGTGGCTCAACGGCGCGGCCCACCGCGGCGCCCACACGAACGCGGGCGAGTTCGGCCACGCGGTGGTCGACCTGTCCGGCCCGGAGTGCGTCTGCGGGCGCCGCGGCTGCCTGGAAGCGGTCCACGACCGGGCGGTGGAGTCCGGAGACCTGCGGGCGGCGGCCCGGGTCCTGGCCATCGGCGTCGTCAACCTGCTGCAGACCCTGGACGTGGCGCACGTGGTGTTGGCGGGGGCCGACCTGCTCGCGCACTCCGAGATCTACCGCGCCGAGGTCGAGCATGCGGTCCGCACCGACGTGCCCCGCGCCGACTGGCAGTCGGCGCGGGTCACGCTGTCGAGCCTGGGCGCGGACGTGATCGCGGCGGGAGCGGCGATGCAGATCCTCGAGTCCCGCTACGGCGTCCCCGACCTGGCGCCGCCCGGCTGAGACGACGCTGAGCTCCGCCGGGGCTGTCTCACTGTGCGGTAAGGGGCGCCCGCGACCCGGCCCCGAGCAGGTCCGCCACCTGCTGGATCCCGCCCCGGATCAGCGAGCCGTAGCCGTCGTCCGGCAGCCCGTCGGCGAGCTCCCCCGCGACGCCCAGATGGTGCCGGGCCCGATCGCCGTCGCCGACCCGCCGGTAGGCGTCGGCGAGGTTCAGATGCAGCGACGGCAGGAAGCCGCGCACCCGCAGATCCTCGTGGAAGCGCTGGGCACGCTCGTCGCTGAGATCGACGACCGCGGCCAGGGCCCGCTGATCCCACCGCAGCTCGTCCGCCACGGCATCCTGCAGATCGGCCAGGTAGTGCGCGATGCTGCACCGGTGCAGGGCGTCACCGCCGCTGCCGACCCGCTCCCACAGGCTCGTCAGGGCCTCGCGGGCCTGCGCCCGGTCACCCGCCCGGCCCCGCTCGACGGCGGCACCGATACCGGTCATGACCTCATCGACCTCGGCCGTTCCGGACTGAGTCATGGCACTCCCCACTGAAGTCTGTCGAGGGCCGGATCGCCCTCCGCGGAGCGATCCTGGGCCCTCGACCAGCTGGAGGGTCAAGCCGTCAGGAGGCGTTCCAGGTGTCGATGACCTGGTTGCCGTGCTCGAAACCCAGCGTCGACAGCGTCGCCGTGCCCAGGGTGAGCAGGCCGCCGCCGCTGGCCGGCAGGCCGATCCAGCGGGCGCCCGCCACCCGCAGCGAGTGACCGTGGGCGATCAGCGCCACGTCGCCGCCGTCCAGCAGGGTGCGGGCCCGGGCCAGCACCCGGTCCAGTCGCTCGGCCACCTCGGCCGGCGACTCGCCGCCGGGCGCGCCGTCGGTCCAGAGCGACCACTCCGGGCGGGTTTCGCGGATCGTGGCGCTGGTGACGCCCTCGTACTCCCCGTAGTTCCACTCCGCCAGGTCCTCGGTGGTCTCGGTGACCGCCAGGCCCGCCAGCTCGGCGGTGCGCAGGGCCCGCTTGCGCGGGCTGGAGATCACTGCGGCAAAGGTACGGCCGGCCAGACGTTCGCCGGCCAGCCGGGCCTGCCGCACCCCCGCCTCGGTCAGGTCCAGGTCCGTGTACGAGGTGTGCCTGCCGTTCGCACTCCACTCGGTCTGCCCGTGCCGGATGAGCACGATCTCCGCCATGACGCCCCCTGTTCGGTCTCAGTAGTTCTACCCCGCGGGTGACCACGCACGGACCTGGCAATCGGCGGGAGCGACGGTCCGCACCACGCACGGACCTACGACATCCGGCTCTTGATCTTGCCCTGGACCGTCAGCCGCCGGCGAGCAGGTCCTCGAACGAGGTCGTCAGGGCGAACGGGTCCTGAACCGTGGCCGGCTCGCGGCGCTCGATCTCGCGGGCGAGTTCGCCCGCCGCGCGGTTGATCCGGCCGCGCAGCTGCCCCTGGCTCTCGTCGCCGCCCCAGTCCTCCGACGCCGCGAAGACCGAGGTCGGGACGGTGACCGCGCGCAGGTAGGCGAACATCGGCCGGAGCGCGTGGTCGAGGGCCAGCGAATGCCGGGCGGTGCCGCCGGTCGCCGCGATCAGCACCGGTTTGTCGGCCAGGGTGTCCTTGCCCAGCACGTCGAAGAACGACTTGAACAGGCCGCTGTACGACGCGTTGAAGACCGGGGTGACCGCGATCACCGCGTCGGCCGCCTCGATCGCGTCGATCGCCTGCTTCAGCGGCGCCGGCGGGAAGCCGGTCAGCAGGTGGTTCATCAGGTCGTGGGCCAGGTCGCGCAGCTCGACCACCTGGACCGTGAGCTGGACGCCGAGGCCGGCGGCGGCGCCCACCGCCGCCGCGGACAGCCGGTCCGCGAGCAGCCGGGTGGACGACGGCTGGCTCAGCCCCGCCGAGACGACCGCGAGGGTGCGCTGCTTCATGCCTGGACCTTCTCCTTCTGCGCCGCCGCCTCGACCAGGGACGCGTGGGTCGGCGCGTCGGGAACGTGGGCCGGCTTGAGCGCCGCGAACTCCTTGCGCAGCACCGGGACGACCTCCTCGCCGAGCAGGTCGAGCTGCTCCAGCACGGTCTTCAGCGGCAGGCCGGCGTGGTCCAGCAGGAACAGCTGGCGCTGGTAGTCGCCGACGTAGTCGCGGAAGCCGAGGGTGCGGTCGATGACCTGCTGCGGGCTGCCGACGGTCAGCGGCGTCTCGCGGGTGAAGTCCTCCATGCTCGGGCCGTGGCCGTAGACGGGCGCGTTGTCGAAGTACGGCCGGAACTCACTCACCGCGTCCTGGCTGTTCTTGCGCATGAACACCTGGCCGCCGAGGCCGACGATGGCCTGGTCCGGGTCGCCGTGGCCGTAGTGGGCGAAACGCTCGCGATAGAGCGCGACCATCCGCTGGGTGTGCGAGGCCGGCCAGAAGATGTGGTTGGCGAAGTAGCCGTCGCCGTAGAACGCGGCCTGCTCGGCGATCTCGGGGCTGCGGATCGAGCCGTGCCAGACGAACGGCGGCACGCCGTCGAGCGGGCGCGGGGTCGAGGTGAACGACTGCAGGGGCGTGCGGTATTTGCCCTTCCAGTCGACCGTGTGCTCGCGCCACAGCCGGTGCAGCAGGGCGTAGTTCTCGATCGCCAGCGGGATCCCGGCGCGGATGTCCTTGCCGAACCACGGGTAGACCGGGCCGGTGTTGCCGCGGCCCATCATCAGGTCGACCCGGCCGTCGGCCAGGTGCTGCAGCATCGCGTAGTCCTCGGCGATCTTGACCGGGTCGTTGGTCGTGATCAGCGTCGTGGACGTGGAGAGCAGCAGCCGCTCGGTCCGCGCGGCGACATAGCCGAGCATCGTGGTGGGTGACGAGGGCACGAACGGCTCATTGTGGTGCTCACCCATCGCGAAGACGTCGAGCCCGACCTCCTCGGCCTTCACGGCGATGGCGACCATCGCCTTGATCCGCTCGTGCTCGGTCGGCTCCCGCCCGGTCGTGGGGTCGGGCGTGACGTCGCCGACGGTGAAGATCCCGAACTGCATGACCGCTCCTGAGCCTCGGCCGGGACCTTGTCGTCCCGGACTGATCCGCACAACGCCTTTGACTCGTCAACTATTTCAGATTCAAAGAACTTATGGGAAGTGCGCTCCCGGTCACACCCGGACGGAACCGCTCCGGCCCCGCCCGCGTCGGTGTCGGTATGAAGCTGCGTGTCTCGAGTCTGTTCGCCCTGATCCTGCTGAGCCTCGGCCTGGTCGTGCTCGTGTCCCCCGCGCCGCCGGCCTGGGCCTGTTCCTGCGCCTACTCCGGCAAGGAGCAGGACGCCCGGGCCGACCTCATCGTCACAGGCACGGTCACCGAGGTCTCGCGCAGCGCGATCCAGCTGGCGGTCGAGTCCGTCGAGAAGGGCACCGGGGCGGCGGGCACCCTGCGGCTGAAGGCATACCCCGGCGAGGCCAGCTGCGGCTACGACTTCCGCGCCGGCCAGCGGTACCGGGTGAACTCCGTCGACGGCGGCACCGGATTGTGCGTCGGAGTGCAGCCGTTGCCGGCCGCCGCCTCCGCGACGCCGGCGCTCGCCGCACCCGGCAGGCCCGCGCCCGGCGGCCCCGCGCCCGACGGGAACACGGGCGGGTGGTGGCTCGCGGCCGGGATCACCGTGGTCGCCCTGGCCGCCGGGGCAGGGATCGCGGCCCGGCGGCGGGCCGGCTAGCCGTCAGCGGCCCTGCAGTCGCTGCACGTTGTCGCCGAAGGTCCAGCCCTTCGAGCCGTCCCAGTTGGCCGACCACGTCATCAAGCCCTTGAGCCCGCCGTTGAAGCTGTTCCAGGACTGCGTCACCAGGGCCGGCGTCATATACCCGCCGCCCGCGCCGACCTGCGCCGGCAGGCCCGGGACCTGCTTGTCGTACGGGACCCGGATCGTCGTGCCCTGGATGACCAGCCCGTTGTTGAGGCAGGTCGTCTGGGCGACGAAGCCCTGCACCGTGCCCGCCCCGTACGAGTCGCCGGCGCAGCCGTACATCGAGCCGTTGTAGTACTGCATGTTCAGCCACCACAGCCGGCCGTTGTCGGCGTACTTCTTGATGATCGGCAGGTACGAGCCCCAGATCGAGCCGTAGGTGACGCTGCCGCCGGTGACGTACGCGGTCTCCGGCGCCATCGTCAGCCCGAAGTTCGACGGCATCCGCGCCAGTACCCCGTCGATGATGCGGATCAGGTTCGCCTGCGAGGCCGACAGCGTGGTGATGCTGCCGCTGCCGGTCAGTCCGGTCTCGATGTCGATGTCGATACCGTCGAAGTTGTACTGCCTGAGGATCGGCACGACGGTGGCCACGAAGCGGTCGGCGACCGTGCTGGAGCTCAGGTCGATGCCGGCCGCCGCGCCGCCGATCGACATCAGCAGGGTCGCGCCGCCCGCCTTGGCCGCGCACATCTGCTCGGGAGTGGAGACCTGCACGCCCGCGTCCATGCCGTTCTCCCACAGCACCGTGCCGTCGGAGCGGATCACCGGGAACGCCGCGTTGATGACGTTGTAGCCGTGCTGGGCGAGCCGGCCGTCGTTGATCGGGATCCAGCCGAGGCCGGGGTGCACGCCGTTGCTCGCGCCGTCCCAGTTCTCCCAGTAGCCGACGAGCACCTTGCCCGCGGGCCGCGACTTGACGGCGCAGGTGCCGCCGGGCGGCGGAGTCGTCGGGGGCGGGGTGGACGGCGGCGGGGTCGTGGGGCCGCCCGTGCAGGCGCCGAGGTCGCGCCAGAGGGACGGCGTGGCGGCGGGGTTCCAGCCGGCGCCGACGTACGCGGTGTGCGTCACCAGGGCCGAGTAGAGCTTCCCGCCGTAGGTGACCTGCGCGCCGACGGCGTAGGTGTTGCCCTCCGCCCAGGCCGGCGCCGAACAGACCACCGCGGCCGCCCGCACCGGGGCACCGGCGACCGCCACCGTCCCGCCGGCAGCCGAGGCCACCGCCGCCAGGGCCATGGCAGCACTTGCCACCAGCGCGAATACGGTACGACGTCCGCCCATGACCGCTCCTGACGCATCGATGACCTACCCCGGTCCCACCTCCATCCTCACGGCCGCGAACCCAAATATCAAGGATTGTTTACAGATAGTGTCGCCGCTGATCGATTGACGGCGTCGGCCTGATCTGGTTCGCTGGCCAGCCTTCGGGTAGCAAGTTCGCCCAAGCGGGCGACACCTGTTGGCATGGTGCGACAGAATGCAGGAGACTGCCCTGCGCGCCGAGTGCCTGCCCGACACACAGATGTCGTAAGTTGCACCGCAGAAACATGGGCCCCAGCAAGGCCTAAACTGGAAGAAGTCGCCGATTCGGGCAGCTTCCCCACGACAGCGACAGCTCACCATCGCCCGGAGGAAGTTTCGTGACCGACCTGGACCCGCGCTTCGACTCCGCGATCGACATCGCGGTGCCGTCGTTGGTCAAAATAGACTCGTTGGACAACGAAAACTTCCCGTGGGACTCGTTCGACTCCGACGCCTACTTCGAACACAACTACAGCAAGCTGCGCGGCGACGACGAGCAGATCATCGACATCGTCGCCACCTTCTTCCAGCGGAACGAGGCCCCGCGCAAGCTGCGGCCCCGGGCCATCGACGTCGGCGCCGGCGCCAACCTCTACCCGGCCCTGACCATGCTGCCCTTCGCCGCGGAGCTCCATCTGGTGGAGCGGGCCTTCACCAACCGCGAGTGGCTCGCGACCGAGATCCTCAGCCCGCATCCCTCATGGTGGCAGTTCTGGGACCGCATGAAGGACGGCCGGCGATCCTACGAGTCCATCAGAAATCCCTTCGATCTGCTCAGCCGCCGCAACAACGTGGTCAAGGGCAACATCTTCAGCCTGCCCGCGGCCACCTACGACATGGGCACGATGTTCTTCGTCGCTGAGTCGATCACCACCCGCGACAGCGAGTTCGTCCGGGCCACCCGGTCCTTCGTCAACTCCCTGGTGCCGCGCGCCCCCTTCGCCGCCGCATTCATGCGTGACTCGTCCGGCTACCGTGTGGGAGCGCGCGACTTCCCGGCGTGCTCGGTCGACGAACGCGACGTGCGCCTGGCGCTGCACGCGGTCGCCACCGATGTCCGGATCCAGACAGTGGACAGTTGGGACCTGCGCGACGGTTACCACGGGATGATTGTGGCGACCGGACGGAAGAAACCGGCGTAACTCACCCACGGACGGGTAGGTGACGGCACACCGATGCAGATCCAGCCACGTCAACAACTCCTCGATGTCTGGCGCGCGACCGCCCGGCTGTCCTATCCCGACAGCGCGTGGCGCTTCGGGGGCCGCGAGGGTGCCAATTCGATCAGCGACGCCGAGCAGTTGCTGTGCCTGATGGCACCGGCGACCGAGGTGCCGATCTTCCGACTGGACAAACCCGACGCCGCCGCGAGCGACGTGATCGCCGCGCTGGGCGTGCTGGGCGACGACATCCAGGTCCCGCAGCGGCTGATCACGGCCCTGACCGACTACCTGGAGCGCTACACCGCCCCGGACGGCACACCGATCTTCTCCGGCGACACCTATTTCCAGCCCGACACCGAGGGCGACGAGATCAAGACCCAGCAGCGCGGGCTCGACGTGGTCGACTCGTTCTCCATCTCGGTCACGCTGATGCTCGCCGTCATCGGTTTCACCAAGGTGTTCCGGACCGTGGTCACCCGGCCCAGCCTGCTCGATGACGTGGACCGGCTGGAGCGGATGGCGAGCACCCGGCTGACCGCCGCGATGGTGGGACTGCTGCGCAGCTTCGCGGTCAACGTCTTCTCCGCCGACGGGAGTCTCGGCCGCGAGCTGATCCGCACGGTGAACCAGGAACGCCGGCCGACCCGGCAGGTGGTCGAGGAGCTGCGCGAGGCGTTGCGGGAGATCAACGCCCGGCTGCGCGACGATGTCACCATCGGTTCCGGTGCGGCCGAGAGCAGCGAGCTCGACATTCCCAACCGGCTGTTCGAGTGCGGCTGGTCGTGGGGACTGGTCAAGGAAGCGCCGCTGATCGAGACCACTGTGGACGTCGGCGTGCAGCGCGACGGGGTGGCCGAGAGCGCGCCCTATCTCTACTTCACGACCGTCGCGCTGGACGCGATCCAGACGCTGTTCGCCGAGCGGACCCGGCTGCTGGGCCTGCTCGACGAGGCCCAGTCCAAGCTGGCGCAGGCGCTGCAGCTGCGCTGGGAGCTCGCGCGGTCCTACTGGGCCACGATCGCCACCTTCGGCTCCGGCCGCTGGCCGCTGGAAGACCTGCCCTGGCGCACCACCGACGGCATCGAGTTCGACTACCTGAGCCTGCTGGTCAGCGGCATGGTGGTGCAGAACATGGTGGCCATGCGCGCCTCGAACGCGGAGCTGACCCGGGTGGCCGCCGTCCTCGACGAGCTCGCCAACCGCAGCCGGATCACCCGCCGGTCCTCGGAACGCGAGGCGGCGCTGAACGTGCACCACCCCGGCCTGCACTTCCCGCTGGTCGGCAGCGAGGATCTGGGCGGCCCCCGGCTCGCCTGGACGGTCGCGGACATCTCGCCGCTGCTGCTCAAGCGCACGCTCAACCTGGCCAGCCTGCTGTCGGAGGGCACCTCGCGCAGCCGGCTGCTGGACCTGTCCGACGAGCTCTGGGACCACCTGCAAAAGCGGGTCATCCGGCAGGGCCCGGCCCGGGGCCTGTGGGACCAGCCGGCCGGGGCCTTCCCCCAGCTGCGGGTCGAGCTCACCGAGGTCTCCTGGTATTACACGAAGCGCGTGGTGGACTGCCTGGTCACCGCCGCCCGGGTGATCCAGGAGCCGCCGCTGCGCAGCGCCCTGCTCGCGCAGATCGCCGCCGAGCTGCTCAACGAGGCCGACCACCTCTACGACCGGGAGCTGCTCAACGGCTCCACGGACAGCGGCGAGCAGTTGCGCGTCGAGCTCGACCGGATCGGCGTCGAGCTGCGCCGTGCCCGGGCGGTGCGCGGCGAACGCCCGGGCGTCGCGGTGGCCGTGACCGAGGAGGTGCTGCGCAAGCTCGACCGGCTCTCGGCGGCCCGCCGGGCCAACATCGGGACGAGCTGACCGTGCTGATCTTCGCGACCTCCGACAAGGGTGGCACCGGACGCTCGGTCACCAGCAGCAACGTGGCCTACCGGCATGCCTTGCAGGGCGGCGACTGCTGCTATCTCGACTTCGACTTCGGCTCGCCGACCGCCGGCGCCATCTTCGATCTGCCGGACGCCCTCGCCGGTGTGCCGGCCGGCGGCCTGCACAGCTACCTGGTGGACGGGGTGGCGGCGCCGCGCAGGATCGACATCTGGACGGAGTCGGAACGCGACGTGCTGCGCGGGCGGCCCGCCGGTGCCGGGCGGCTGACCCTGTTCCCGGGCGACAGCGGCCGGGGCGAGTTCCACGCGCAGCCGGGTGTCGTGGACCGCTGCATCGATCTGCTGGTGCAGGCGGACACCGAGTTCGACCTGGTCATCGTGGATCTGAGCGCCGGCCGCTCGTACGCCACCGAGATCGTCCTGGCGGCGACCGCCGCCGCGGCCCTGCGCGGCGTCGAGGCGCGCTGGCTGGTCTTCCACCGGTGGACGCGGCAGCACATCATCGCGGCGGCCAGCCTGGTGCACGGCCCGCAGGGCATCCTGCAGACCGGCACCCAGCTCGGGCACGAGCTCGCGGCGCTCAAGGCCACCATCCGGTTCGTCCGCACGGCGGTGCTCGATCCGGCCTCGCCCGACCAGGCCGGCCTGCGCCCGGAGCAGCTCGCCTGGCTGGACGTCTGCAACCGGCGGCTGCAGGATCTGGCCAGCCGCGAGCTGGTCGGCCGGAGCACCGTCCTGGGTCAGGTCCCCCTCGACCCGGTGTTGCAGTGGCAGGAGCAGCTGCTGTCCAACGACGACGTGTGGCTGCACCGCACCGCCAACCAGCGCACCGTCAACGCCTTCGACGACCTGGCCAAGAAGATCGTGGACGACGACGCCTGGATCGGGCTGTGACCGCCTACGACGGCGTCTTCGTGGAGCAGAGCGCCACGCCGGTGGTGCGCAAGGTCGCCCTGGCGCACCTGTCCGTCGAGCTGGGCCACCTCTACATGGAGGACTTCGCGGCCGGCCAGCAGCGGTTGCGGGCCCAGTTCGAGGCCGTCCGGCCGTGGGTCGCCGCCGCCCGGCGGGCCTGCGCCGACGAGCTGGGGCAGCGCCCGCCCCGGGTGAGCACGTGTTTCCTGATCGACGACTACTTCACCCGGTTCAGCACGCCGCGGGCGGTGATCGCCGACCTGGTCGCGGCGGCGGACGAGGCCGGGCTCGAGATCGACTATGTGGCCCGGGAGTCCGGCTGTGCGGTCGCCGACGGCATCGACGTGGCGACCCTCGTACGCCAGCATCTGGTGGCCGAGCCGCCCGAGGGTGCCAACGGCAGCCGCCCGCCGACGGCCGTGAGCGGTTGGCTCAGCAACGGGGAACGCGGCGGGGAGGGTCCCGCGTCCGCGATGGCGGCGCCTCGGGCGTGGCGGCCACCGCGGCAGAGCGCCGTGCAGAACCACTCGATCTTTGTGGACATCGAGTTGTGGAACGGGCCGGCGGACAACCCGCATTGGTCATGCCCGTTCCTCGCGGCCGTCTGGCAGCTGCAGCGGCTGGGACTGATCCGGCACCTGGGCGAGCCGGTGGGCGAGCCGCAGCGGATGGACCCGGCCGACGCGCCGGAGGAGTGGGAGCGGATGCCGGCCATCGTCCAGCTCAATCCGCACGCGGCAGCCTTCCGGGCATACCGGACGTTCTCCGCGCTCGGGGCCCGCTACCTGCCGATCGAGCTGGCCGTGCGCACGATTCTGGGCCAGATCGCCGTGGACGCGACCGTCGCGGAGCAGGTCGTGGAGCGGGCCGGCGCCGAGGGGATCACCCTGCCCGGCGAGCTGGTCGACCGGATCCGCTACGCGTTCCTGTGAGCGGCGTCCGGATCGCGGGAGACGTCCCACAGCTCGCGGAAGAGCTGCGCGCACTCCTTGACCCGGGAATCGGTGAGAACCAGGCGGGTCTCGGCGATCTGGGCGTGCTTCGGGTCGGCGGTCGTGGTGGGGTTGGTCTCGTACGCCAGGGTGTCGTCGAAGACGATCAGGTCGCGAACCTGGACCCGCAGCGGCGGCGGCACCGCCGCCCGGTCGAGCAGCCGCACGTCGATCCGCATGTCGCGCTGTTCCTCGCAGGCGCGCCGGATCGCCGGGTCGTCGGCCATCCCGGGCGAGTCGAGCACGAAGATGCGCCGGACCCGCTTGCCGCTGCCGGCGGCGCGGCGCTGGGCGTCGAGGTAGCGCTGGCCGATCTCGCTCTGCCAGAGGTCGTGGTCGACGGCCGTCATGCTGATCGCGTCGATGCTGACGGTGGCGTTGCGGGTCAGGCCCAGCAGCCAGTCGCGGTCCTCGCCGTAGTAGGTGACCGTGCCGCCCTCGGCGAGCTGCTTGAGGAAGTCCGAGGTCTCCTTGATCTTGGCCTGGACGAAGTGGTAGACGATCGGCGGCGAGGTGGGTGAGATCTGCGTCGAGTTGCGCACCAGCTGGGTGACCAGGTCGGTCTGCAACGCGGACGCCTCGATCAGCCCGAACAGCTCGGTGGCCTCGCTGATCTGCGAATAGGCGTCGCCGACCAGGTGCTTCATCTCGGTCATGCCGTCCTTCTCCAGCTTCTCCACGGCCGCGAGCCGGTTTTCGAAGTCCACCAGGAACCGGATGATCAGCGCGATGCCGCCGATCAGGATGGAGAGCGTGATCTGGACGTGCTGGGGCTGGTTGAGCGCGTTGGTGATCAGGAAGGTGGCCCCGCCGAGACCGACGGTGAGCAGCGCCTTGCGGGTGACACTGGAGTGTTCGGACGACTGCCCGCCCAGGGACATCACCGCGGGGCCGCCGCTGCCAGCGCCGCCACCGCACCGACCGACAGCTGATCGCGGATCCGGTGCACGAGGGTGGTCCACTGCCGGCTGAAGCCGGGCCGCCGGTCCAGGGCGGCCCAGACCTCGGTGGCGACCTCGTCGCCGCGGGCGCCGGGCATCCACAGGTGCAGCAGGTAGTCGATGGCCGGCAGCAGCCGCTCCAGCGCGGCGCGGCGCTCGATGACGCCGATGGCGCTCTTGCCGACGATCTCCAGCAGCGTGCTCAGCAGCCAGTCGTGCAGGGCCACGTCCTCGGCGAGCGCCGTCAGCTCACCGGCCCGCTCCGGCTCGCCGCCGGGCACCCACAGCTCCAGCAGCCGCAGGTCATCCGACCGGACCGAGTACCGGATCCGAGGTGCGTCCGAGCCGATGCGCGCCGTCCACCGCAGCCGGGTGCGCGGCGCCCGCAGCCGGACGGGCCCGCCGCCCGCGTGGGAACGCTGGACCCGGTCGGCCGCCCGGCCCGCCATGGCCCCCAGGTCGAGGGCGTCACCGGGCCGGTCCGGTCCGGCGAGGGCGGCGGCCACCTCGTCCCACCGGGTGCGGCTCAGCGTCTCGATGACGCCCGGCCGGGTCAGGTAGTGCGACCACGGCTGCCGGGCGCCGCCCTCGGCGCGGACCAGGGTGGTGGCGGCGGAGCCCTGCACCACGTGACCGCCGGTGATCGCGGCGCGCTGCAGCGCGGTGCCGACCCCCCGCACCCGGCGGGTGGCGCCGGCCGAGCCGAGTCCACAGTCGACACCGACGGGTATCTCCGGGGAGCGCACGTACGCGATCGGCCGGTGCGACACCAGCACCGGCTCACCGATCACGAGGTCCACCAGGCCGCGGGCCTGCTCGGCGGTCACCGGTTCGGGCCCGCGGAGCAGGCCGGTGTGCACCTCGCCAGCGATCAGCATCGGCTCCCCCATGCACGGCGGTTCCGGAACACCGGGGAGACGCCGGACGGCGCGCAAGGGTCAGCGGTGACCGATGACTCCCCAGCGGCGTGGCCCCGTGCCACGCGTGTCGCCAGCCTGTCGATTGCACCGCATTCGATCGCGGAACGCAACACGCTCAGTATCCATAGTCAAACACTGTGTGGATTTCGCTAGCACCTTCCGGGCCGACCGGACAACCTTCCCGCGCCATTGTCCGCATCCGCCGTACATTTACGTCCCTCTACGTGAGAACGGTCGGCGCCCGGATAGCGTCGGACGATGACCCGTGCCCGACCCGATGTCCTGACAATCGGCGCCGGCGTATCAGGCCTGACCACGGCCGTCCGGCTCGCCGAGGCGGGGATGCGCGTCCGGGTCCGCGCGCGGCAGAGACCCGAGCGGAGCACGTCGGCGGCCGCGGGCGCCATCTGGGATCCCATCTACGCCAACCATCCGCTGGTGCTGCGCTGGAGCACCCGCAGCTACCACGTCTTCTGCGACATGGTCGCCGCGGGCCGGCCGGAGGTGCGGCTCGTGCCCGGCGTCGAGGCCTCCCGCAGGTCGATCCCGTCGCCGGGCTGGGCCCACGACCTGCCGGGCTTCCGCGAGTGTGCCGCCGCCGAGCTGCCGGGCGGCTTCGCCAGCGGGTGGCGCTACACCGCGCCGATCATCGACATGCCGCCCTACCTGGCCTATCTGGAGCGGCGGCTGGTCGCGGCCGGCGGCGCGCTGGAGATCGGGCACGTGCGCTCGCTCGGCGAGGAGCTGGCGCCCGTCGTCGTCAACTGCACCGGGATCGGCGCGCGTGAGCTCGTGCCAGATCCCGAGGTGGAGCCGATCCGCGGCCAGCTCGTCGCGGTTCGCAACCCCGGGGTGACGGAGTTCTTCGCGGAGCACACCGAGGAGCTGGAGGAGATGACCTACCTGCTCCCCCAGGGTGACGTGCTGCTGCTGGGCGGCAGCGCCGACAAGGGGCAATGGGACCCCGAGCCGGACCGGGACGTCGCCGCCGGGATCGTGGCCCGGTGCGCCGGGATCGTGCCCGCCATCGCGACCGCGCGGGTGCTCGGGCACCGCACCGGCATCCGGCCGCAGCGCCCGGAGATCCGGCTGGAGCACGAGGAGGTCGGCGGGCAGCACGTGGTGCACAACTACGGGCACAGCGGCGCCGGGGTCAGCCTGTCGTGGGGCTGCGCGGACAGTGTGCTGGAGATCGTCCGGGCGCTCGGCTAGCCCAGCTCGACGATGGTGTCGCCGGACTCCAGGAGCTGCGCACCATCGCCGGCCGGCACCATCGCGTCCGCCTCCGCGAGCCTGCTCAGCCGGCGGGGCGGGCCTCGGCGGAGGCCGCTCCGCGCAACAGGCGATGGTCGGAGAGCCCCGGCTCGACCGCGTCCCCGCGCACCGTGTGGAAGTCGGCCGAGGTGACGAAGATGTCGTCGAACTTCCGCCCGCCCGCGATGGTGCCCTCGCCCGTGTCGCACTCGCGGGCCCCCGCCGCCAGGCACTCCGCCGAGAAGTGGTCCCGATCGTTCTCGTCCACCTCGGCGAACCTGCCCGTGCCGGCCGCCCCGGCGCGGATGGGCCCGACGACGGAGGAGGTGAACGAGTCGGCGTTGACGTCCGCGCCGATCAGCACCGGGGATGTTCCGGCCCACTGCCCCACGTACGCCATCAGCTGGCTCGTCCCGTTGTCGGGCTTGATGTACTGGGCGAGGTGCGTGCTGCAGGCCAGCGTCGTCCGCCCGTCGACGGCGCCACGTGCGCACAGGACCGAGCGGTTCTCCTCGCCGGACGGCACCGACAGGTTGCCGACCAGCCGGTCAACCGGACTGCTCGTCTTGACGAGCACGCCGAGACCGAACCTGGCATCGGCGTTCCACTTCCGGCAGCCGTCCGCCTCCAGGACCGTGGAGGTCCACACCGCACGGTATCCCGGCAGGTTGTCCCGCAGCGCGACCCACTGGCCGATGCAGAGCTCCTGCAGCATGACGGCGTCCGCGTCCCAGGCGGTGATCTCCCGCTTGATCGCCGTGGTCCAGGCCGACAGCCCCAGGGTGCTCTGGCAGGCACTCGCGCCGCAGACGTTGTATGAGATCGTGCGGATCGGCCCGGCCGTCGCCGGCGTGACGACGTCCGCCCGCCCGGCCGTCGCCGGCGCCAGCACGACCATCGCCGCGGTCGCCGCGGCCGCGGCCAGACATCGTTTCCAGAAGCCCATGTTCGTCCCCGTTCGGTGTGCGGGCGGGAAGTGTATCGACGGGGACGATCATCACCTCCGGCTGGTGCCGATCAACCTGACAAAGCGCTACGAGGCCCAGCTGATCCGCGCGGGCAGGCCGACGAAGGCCGCGTACGGCTGGAGGGCCTCCTCCGCCCGCGCCCGCTCGGCCGGGCCGAGCTCCACCAGCGGCTGGATGTCGATGGTCACCGCCTTCTTGCCGAGCGTGCGGGTCCAGGTGCCGACCACCCGGCCGCCGCGGACCAGGGTGGAGCGGAAGACGCCGTTGCCGCCCGGCACGACCGCGGCCAGGTGCCCGTCGTCCAGCATCAGCGTGCGGTCCCGGTAGCCCAGCATGTATTCGTCGAAGCCGGGCAGGGCCACCCAGTCGTCGGCCACCTCGCTCAGGTCGCCCGCGAGCAGTGCCGGGTCGACCAGCATCTCCGTGCCACCGACCCGCACGGTGGTCAGCGCCGCGCCGGCCGCCGCCACCCCCGCCTTCACGTCCGTCATGGTCAGCCCGGTCCAGCGGACGAGGTCGGCCCGGGTCGCCGGGCCGTGACTGCGGAAGAAGCGGGTCGCGATGATGCCCAGGGCCTCGGCGCGCGACGGCCTGTTGGGCTGCGGCGCCCACTCGTCGAGCAGCACGAACGTCTGCTCCTTGCCGATGTGCGGGGCGATGCAGGTGACGCCCCGCTGGCTCGCATACCAGAGCAGGTGGTAGCCCATCTGCGGGCCCAGCTCGACGCCCGCCTCGGCGAGGGCCGCCAGGCACTCGGCGCGGGTCAGCCGGTCGCCCTTGAGGATCGTGGCCAGGATCTCGACGCCGCGGTCGGCCGCCGCCTCGGACAGGCCGATGGTCTCGCGGCGTTTCGCCGCCCCGGCCAGCACGCGCGTGCCCATCAGCTCCAGCATCCAGCGCGCGTCGGCGGGCGGGACCAGGTGGACGGTGCCGCGCATCGGCCAGGTGCGGATCGCCTCGCGGCGCTCCAGGGCCGCGCGGACGTCCTCCTCCGTGCGGCCGGGCAGGCGCCCGCCCAGCGACCACAGGCCGCTGGCCATGTCCTGCGCCTGCATCGCGCCGAACCACTCGACGATGCCGGCGACGTCGTCCCGGCCGGACGGCGGGGTGAGCAGGAGGCTGCGCATGCGCAGGGCCAGTGCCTGCGCCGTCGTCAATTCCACAGACGCAGCTTAGGGCGCCCCTCTGACAGAAAAGGGGCGCCCGGAAAACGATCAGCGGCCGCGCTGGGTGCGGTACCGCGCGATCAGCGCATCGGTCGACGAGTCGTTGCCGCCGGCCGCGGCGGCCTGCGGCGCGGTCAGCTGCGGCGCGAGCTGGTTGGCCAGGACCTTGCCGAGCTCCACGCCCCACTGGTCGAACGAGTTGATCTCCCAGATCGTGCCCTGGGTGAACGTGGCGTGCTCGTAGAGCGCGATGAGCTGGCCCAGGACGCCCGGGGTGAGCTTCTCGGCCAGGATGGTGGTGGTCGGGTGGTTGCCCGGCATCACCTTGTGCGGCACGATCTCCGCCGGCACGCCCTCGGCCTCGATCTGCTCGGCCGTGCGGCCGAACGCGAGCGCGCTGGTCTGGGCGAAGAAGTTCGACATGAACAGGTCGTGCATCTCGCCGGTGTCGTGGTTGGGCACGCTGAAGCCGATGAAGTCGGCCGGGATCAGCTTGGTGCCCTGGTGGATGAGCTGGTAGAAGGCGTGCTGGCCGTTGGTGCCGGGCTCGCCCCAGAAGACCTCGCCGGTCTGGTAGTCCACCCCGGAACCGTCCAGGCGCACGTGCTTGCCGTTGCTCTCCATGGTCAGCTGCTGCAGGTACGCGGCGAAGCGGTGCAGATACTGCGAGTACGGCAGCACCGCGTGCGACTGCGCGCCGAGGAACGTGTCGTACCAGACGTTCAGCAGCCCGAGCAGGGCCGGCACGTTGCGCTCCAGCGGCGCGGTGCGGAAGTGCTCGTCCACGGCGTGGTAGCCGGCGAGCAACTCGGCGAAGCGCTCCTTGCCGATCGCCAGCATCACCGACAGGCCGACCGCCGAGGGCAGCGAGTAGCGCCCGCCGACCCAGTCCCAGAAGCCGAACATGTTCGCGGTGTCGATGCCGAAGTCGGCGACCCGCTGGGCGTTGGTGCTGACCGCGACGAAGTGCCTGGCCACCGCGGTGGAGTCGCCGCCGAGGCCGGCCAGCAGCCAGTTGCGGGCCTCGGTGGCGTTGGTCAGCGTCTCCTGGGTGCCGAAGGTCTTCGACACGATCACGAACAGGGTGGACGCCGGGTCCAGGTCGTGGGTCTTCGCGTACAGGTCGGTGGGATCGATGTTGGAGATGAAGCGGCACTCCAGGCCCGCGTCCGCGTACGCCTTCAGCGCCTCGTACGCCATCACCGGCCCGAGGTCCGACCCGCCGATGCCGATGTTGACGATCGTCCTGATCCGCTGCCCGGTGGCGCCGGTCCACTCGCCGGAGCGCACCCGGTCGGTGAACGCGCCCATCCGGTCGAGGACCTCGTGCACGTCGCGGACGACGTCCTGGCCGTCGACGACCAGCGTGGCGTCGCGCGGCAGCCGCAACGCGGTGTGCAGCACGGCACGGTCCTCGGTGACGTTGATGTGGTCCCCGGCGAACATGGCCGCGGTGCGCTCGCGCAGCCCGGCGCGGTCGGCCAGCGCGATCAGCGCGGTGAGGACCTCGTCGGTGACCAGGTTCTTGCTGTAGTCCACGTAGAGGTCCGCCACCTGGGCGGTGAGCCGTTCACCGCGCCGGGGGTCGCTGTCGAACAGCTCGCGCAGGTGCACGCTCGAGAACTTCTCGGCGTGCCCCTGCACAGCCTGCCATTCGGCGCTGTCGGAAACGTGTTCGCTCATTGCCTTGACTCCCGCCTGGACCTGAATTCTCGCGTTCATCGTGGCACGGATCGAAGCGGACCGCCGCGAACCAGGGCCGGTCAGAACGAGTACGGTCCGAACCTGCCCCAGGCCACGAAGGCGGAGAGCAGCAGCAGGATGGCGCTCGGCGCGACGGCCTGGTACTCGTTGCGGCGTACGTGCACGATGACCGCCCCGATCATCATCAGCACCAGGCCGAGCGCGGCCAGCGGCACGAAGACCGGCGCGATGTCGAGCGCGGCGGGCAGGATCAGGCCGATCGCGGCGAGGACCTCCAGGACCCCGATGGCCTTGACCATGCCGGGCGAGAAGTCCTCGACCCAGGCCAGGCCGGATGTGACGAGCGCCTCCTTGGGACGCAGCGCCTTCATGAGGCCGGCCGCGAGGAAGGCGAGGGCCAGCAGTCCGGCCACGATCCACAGGACGATGTTCATCGGTTGCCCTTCGAAGAGTTGAACGTTCTAGTGAAAGGTATGCGGTTTGAGTTGAACGGTCAACCGGTAAGATCGACAGGTGGACGATGAGGTGAACTGGCTCGACGAGCAGCAACTACGGTCCTGGATGCGCTTCGCCGCCCTGCTCGTGGTCCTGCCCGGCGAGCTGGACGGCGAGATGCAGCGCACCGCCGGCATCACCCAGTTCGAATACACGGTGCTGGCCGGCCTCTCCGAGGCACCGGGCCGCACCCTGCGGATCAGCAGCCTGGCCCGGTTCAGCCAGGGCTCGCTCTCCCGGATGTCCCACCTGATCAAGCGCCTCGAGAAGCGCGGCTGGATCCGCCGCGAGCTGGACCCGGCCGACGGCCGCTACACCAACGCGATCCTCACCGACGAGGGCTGGGCCAAGGTCGTGGCGACCGCGCCGGGCCACGTCGAGACCGTCCGGCGCCTGGTCGTCGACGCGCTCACCCCGGCCCAGCTCCGCCACCTCGGCGACATCAGCAACCGGATCGTGCAGGGCATCGACCCCGGCGACTGCCCCCAGCAGTGATCCACCTCTCACAGCTGCCCCACAGAACGGTCACAGAGCCCCCGTAGCCGCGGTGCCGAGGGTGAGGGCCATGACGACGTTGATGGACCGGCCGGCCCCGGCCGCAGACCTCCCACCGGCCACCCGGCACGCCCGCCGGACCGGCTGGGAGAAGCCCGCCCTGATCGCGCTGCTGGGCGCGACGGCGCTGCTCTACCTGTGGAACCTGTCGGCGTCCGGCTGGGGCAACAGCTTCTACGCCGCCGCGGCCCAGGCCGGGGCGCAGAGCTGGAAGGCGTTGCTGTTCGGCGCGCTGGACGCGGGCAACGCGATCACCGTCGACAAGCCGCCCGCGGCGATGTGGGTGATGGGCCTGTCCGCCCGGATCTTCGGCGTCAACAGCTGGTCGATCCTGGCGCCCCAGGCCCTGATGGGCGTGGCCGCCGTGGCCCTGCTGCACGCGAGCGTGAAACGCTGGTTCGGCCCGGCGGCGGGGCTGCTCGCCGGGGCGGCGCTGGCGCTGACCCCGGTGGCGGTGCTGATGTTCCGGTTCGACAACCCGGACGCGCTGCTGGTGCTGCTGATGACCGCGGGTGCGTACACGACGGTCCGGGCCGTCGAGACGGCCTCCGGGAAGTGGCTGGCCCTCACCGGCGTGCTGCTCGGCTTCGGCTTCCTCACCAAGATGATGCAGGCGTTCCTGGTGCTGCCGGCGTTCGCCCTGGTCTACCTGCTGGCCGCGCCGACCGGCCTGGGCCGGCGGATCCGCGACCTGCTGGTCGCCGGCCTCGCCCTGGTCGCCTCGGCCGGCTGGTACGTCGCCCTGGTGTCGCTGTGGCCGGCGTCGTCGCGGCCGTACATCGCCGGATCCACGAACAACACCCTGTGGGAGCTCGCGCTCGGCTACAACGGCCTGGGCCGCATCCTCGGCGGCGCGGGCAACGGCGGAGGGGGCGGCGCGGGCGGTCAGAACGTCGGCTTCGGCGGGGCCACCGGCATCGGCCGGCTGTTCGGCACGGCGATGGGCACCGAGATCTCCTGGCTGCTACCGGCCGCGCTGATCGCACTGGTGGCGGTGCTGGCGGCGACCTGGCGGGCGCCGCGCACCGACCGGGCCCGCGCGGCCGCGGTGCTGTGGGGCGGCTGGCTGCTGGTCACCGGGGCGACCTTCTCGTACATGAGCGGCACGATCCACCCGTACTACACGGTGGCCCTGGCCCCGGCGATCGCCGCACTGACCGGCATCGGCGCCCGGGTGCTGTGGCTCTACCGCGGCGCCCTGCCGGCCCGGGCCGCCCTGGCCGCGATGGTGCTCGCCACCGCGACCTGGGGCTTCGTGCTGCTGGGCCGCACGGACTGGCTGCCGGCGCTGCGCTGGGCGTCGCTCGCGGTCGGGGCGCTCGCGGCGCTCGCGTTGCTCGCTCCGGCGCTGCGGCTGCGCAGGCTGGCGGTGGCCGCGGTGCTGACGGCGATGCTGTCGGCGGGTGCGGGCAGCGCGGCCTGGGCGAACGCGACGGCCGCGAACGCGCACACCGGCAGCATCCCGAGCTCCGGCCCGGCGGCGGCCTCGTCGTCCGGCGGCGGCCGAGGATTTGGCAACCCCAACGGTACGGCGAACGAGGCCCGCAACCGCAACACCGGCACCACCGGTCCGACGGCTCCCGGCGACCCGGCCGCGGAATCACCGCCGACGACCGGCAACACGGCCGCGGAATCACCGCCGGCGACCGGCAACACGGCCGCGGAATCACCGCCGACGACCGGCAACACGGCCGCAGGACAAGCACCGACGACCGGCGACGCACCGGCGGCGGCCGGCGGGCCGGGCGGGACCGGCGCACCGGGCGACACCGGCGGGCCGGGCGGCACCGGCGGGCCGGGCGGCGGCATGGGCGGTGAGGGCAGCACGAACAGCGAGCTGAGCGCGCTGCTCAAGGCGAGCACGGCAAAGTGGTCGGCGGCGGTCAGCGGCGCGACCTCGGCGGCCGGCCTGGAGCTGGCCAGCGGCACCGCGGTGATCGCCCTGGGCGGCTGGAACGGCAGCGACCCCTCCCCCACGCTGGCCCAGTTCCAGGCCTACGTGGCGGCGGGCCAGATCAGCTACTACATCGCGGGCGGCGGCATGGGCGGCGGCGGCCGTGGCGGCCAGGACGGCACGAGCACAGCGGCGTCGCAGATCGCGACCTGGGTGGCGGCGACGTACCCGGCCACCACCGTCGGCGGCAGCACGGTCTACAACCTCACGACCGCGAGCTGACTCCACCGCGGATCCCCGCGCTCACTCCGGGCGCGGGGATCCGCATGCTCGCAACGACGCCCCGAAGCGAAACGCACGAAACGGGCCGTCCACGGACCAGCGCGACCCGAGGCGGCATGCGGGCGATGCGCGAACGCTCGACCCCAGTTCCACGCGACCGGCACACCTTCATGGTCATCCGGACGGCGGCCACGCGCCTTCCTCGATACGCGCCTCCGACCGGCTGTCTGCCGGCCAGGGCGGCATCGTCGCCGCCACGACCTGGAGCGGCTGGGCACCCGGATCGGCCCGGAACTGGAAGATCGTGCCCAGCGGTATGGTGAGGCAGACGCCGGGATGCAGGCGCGCTGTCCACGAGCGGTCGCCGTGACGGCGCCACATCTCCCCGCTCCCGGCGATGACATACCAGATTTCTTGCACGGTGGCGTGCGACACCGCCTTCGAGACCTGGCCTGGCTCCAACTGGAAGTGGGCGAAGCTGCCGACGCCCGCGATCGCGCCCAGCGGCCGGACCGTCGAGCCGTCCGGGGCCGGCACCCGGGGAGCCTCCGCCAAGGACCGGGTGTCATCCGTGTCGCTCATGGAACGTATCTTGGTCGATCCCCGCCATGCTTGGGAACCGGGCTACCTGGATCACCACCAGGCCCGGCCGGTCGTGGGCTACGCAGGCTGGCGAGGCGTGTAGGCCACCCGGAAGAAGCCACGGATCGGGCGCTGCCCGAGGCCGAGGTTGTGGTCGAACGTGACCGGCCTGGCCGGCGCGCTGGTGTCCATCCGAATGGTGATGTCGTCGCGGCGACCACGATTGGGGTCGTACACCCGCAGGGTCACCCGGCTGCCGTCCGCCCCGCTGCCATAGGCCAGCACCTGATGGTTGAGCCCCAGATCCTTCGGATTCCTCGAGGCCGTGGTCACCACACCGATCGGCACCGGCAAGCCCCGATCCAGGTCCTTCTTGATCTGCGGCCACTGGACCCGAACCGTACGCCAGCCGAGTCCGCGTTCGGTGACGACCCGGCGCCCGAACAACTTGATCACGTTGTCCCCGTCGGGAAGGCTCATCCACTGGTAGAACTGGGCTACGCCCGCCGGCGCGTGCCATGAGTCAATCAGCCGATCGACGATGTAGCGATAGAGCGGATCGCCGGCCGCCGGCCGGTCAAGCCCCGGTGCCCGCCCGGCCAGCCAGTAGTCCAGAGCGGCGAACGCCATGCCGCCGCACAGCCCACCACCGGCGTTGCCGATCCCGATGTCGCCGAAGGGCGTCGGCAGAGTGACCGCCGGCTGATCCGGCCACGCGTTGGTGAACGCGAAGCCGTGCCGCGAGGGCAGAAAGTCATCCACCGCCATGCCGCCAGGCTAGGTCCGACGCTCCGGGCAACGCGGTGACGCGTCAGCATTCCGACCGCACGAACGGGTGAGGAGTCGGCGTTCGGACAAATGCCTGGAGGACCGCCGCGAACTGCGGGACAAAACTGCGGTGACCATCGACACGCGGGAGGAGCTCATCGACGCACTCGTCGAGGCGTCGGAGGTCGAACACGGCGTTCTCCTGCAATACCTGTTCGCCGCGTACTCGTTGAAGAAGCGCGCTGACGAAGGCCTGAGCCCGGCCCAGCAGGAGCGGGTGCGCCGGTGGGCCGGCGCCCTGCTCGCCGTCGCCCGGCAGGAGATGGCGCACCTGGGCTGCGTCTGCAACCTGATGTCCGCCATCGGCGGGGCCCCGCGGCTGGGCCGGCCGAACTTCCCGCAGCCCGCCCACCGCTACTACCCGTTCGACTTCCGGCTGCGGCCCTACGGCGACGAGGCGCTGTACCAGTTCGTCTGCTTCGAGCTGCCGGAGGGCGAGCCGCCGCCGGCGCCGCCCGGCCTGTCGTCGGCCGCCGCGGCCGGCGTCGTGCCCGACCCGCTCACCTACCTGTTCCTCGGCGAGCTGTACGCGAAGATCCGGCACGGGTTCGAGGTCATCCCCGAGCGGCAGCTGTTCATCGGGCCCCGGTTCGCGCAGGACACCGACGACTGGTCGAACCGGCTCTCGCTGCGGCTGGTCACCGACCGCCGCACCGCCCTCGCCGCGATCGACGCCATCGTGCTGGAGGGCGAGGGCTCGCCGGGAAGCCGTACGCCGTCGCACTACGCGACGTTCCTCGCGTTGCGCAGCGCGCTCACCGCGGAGCCGGAGGGCTTCGCGCCGGCCCGCCCGGTCGGCTGGGATCCGCGGACCCGCAGCCATCCCGACGCACCCGACGCCGGCACCCTGATCGTCCATCCACGCACCGTGCGGGTAGCCGAGCTGGCCAACTCGGTCTACGTGTCGGTGCTGATGATGCTGCTGCAGTACTACTCGTTCGGCGGCGAGATCCCGGCCCAGCGGGACGCCCTGCGGATGGCTCTGCGCAACCTGATGAGCGGGGTCTTCCGTCCGCTGGCCGAGATGCTGACCGAGCTGCCGGTGGCGCGGGACGGCTCCGGCGGAACGGCGGGCGCCCCGTTCGAGATCTACACCGAGGTCCAGATCGCCACGCAGCCCGCCAACCGGTGGCCCATCCTGCTGGAGCGCCTGGACGCCGCGGCAGCCGCCTCGTCGGAGCTCGGGGCGGAGCTGCCCCGGCTGGCGTTCCTCGGGCAGAACTTGCGCTGGCTCGGCCGCAACCTGCGGGGCGTCGCGGGAGGCACGGCATGACCGTCTCGCTCGGCTTCGCCGGCTGGTTCCAATGCCGGCTCGCCACCGATCCCGACCCCGCCGACGAGCCCCGCGGCGTCAGCGGCTACGTCCACGCCCTGGCCGGCGAGCCCGACCTCGACCGGGTCCTCCGCCTGCATCCGGCCGGGACGGTCCCGCGCCCGTTCTGCCCGCCGATCGGCGTCACCGTCCGCACCGTCCGCGTCGACGGCCGCATCGAAGCCGGCCATCCGCTGCTCGGCGCGGCCGTCGACCTGCTCGACACGCCGGTCTTCGAGGGACGCAACGGCATCGTGGCCGACGACGGATTCGAGCCGATCGTGCCGTTCCACCCGCAGATCTCCGCCGGCCGGTTCCGGCTGCGCCGCAGGCACCGCGACCGCGAGGAGTTCCCGTTCGACGATCTGCAGCCCACCGGCGTGCAGCCCGGCCTGACCGACATCGCCGACGCCACCGGCATCACGGATCTCGCCGACGTCTGGCGCGCCCGCAAGGATCAGGTGGACGAAGCGCTGGGGACCGCCCCTGACGAGACGAGCCGCACCGCGCTCGCGGCGCGCAGCGCCCTGCTCGGCAATGCGCGGCTGGCCGCCTTCTTCCCGGTGCGGATGCTGTATTCGGTCGCGCTGGCCGGCAGCGGCGAATGCCACGACCCGGACGGCGTGCTGCCCCGGCCGGCCGACTTCGACGCGCCGTGGACGGCCGACTTCTGGCTCGGTGGCTGGGACGCCGACGCCCTGAGCGGCTTCGTCAAGGGCATGCTCCAGTTCGGCCTGGCCGGCGGCGCCCGGTCGCGCGCCGACGCGGAGCCGGATCCGTTCGCGCCCCCGCCGGCTCCGCCGCGGTCGCCCAGACGGCCCTGAACGATCCCCCGGATCGCGCCCACGAGCGGGTCACGCCGCGATGTGCGCCGCCACCGCCTCCAGAACGGGGCCGAGATCGGCGGCGTCGATCACCGCGCCGGGCCGGAACGGAAGCCGCGCGAGCCGTTCGACGCCGCTGGCCCAAATGGTGCGCTCGCCGGGCGCCGGCGCATACAGCTCAGTCTTCTCGCCGCAGCAGGGGCACTCGAAGTACGCCATGTTCTCCACCCCGCCCAGCACCGGCGTCCGCACCTCGCGGAGCGCGCTGAGGGTCCGGCCGGTGTCCAGATGGGCGACCTCGGCCGGTGTCACCACCAGGATCGTCGCGACCCGTCCGGCACCGGAGAGCACGCCCTGCTGCGTGAAGCTGATGCCGGGCGGCAGATCCACGACGAGGGCCTCGATGTCGCCCCAGTTCGTTTCCCTGATCAGCCGGCCGAGCATGAGATCGCCCAGGTCCGACCCGAGCGCGAAGCCCTGGCTGCCGGCCATGAGGAAGCCCGCCGACGCGACCTTGAGGCCGCCCACGTCCATTGCCTCCAGCCGGGAGCCGCCCCACCCCGCGAGGGTGACCGACGTGGCCCGCACGTCGCGGCGCAGACCGAGCATGCGGGGCACGTCGGGGCCGGCCAGGTCGGCGTCGACCAGCCCGGCCCGGCGGCCGGTCCGGGCCAGCTCGCGGCCGATCGCGACCGCGACGCTCGACTTGCCCACGCCGCCTTTGCCGCTGGCCACGGCGATGATCGGCAGTTGCGCCGGCGATCGCCGGGAAAGACCGGGTACGTCCATACGGCAACCGTACTGAAGCGCGCCACCGTAGGGCCGGCATCTGCCACGTGCCTGGGAGATTGCTCCATTCGCCGGGGAGGGTCGGCGGGCCGTTTCCGGATGTCCCAACCGCCTACGATCAACACCGGGCCCCGAAGCGCCCGACGTGAGCGGTGGGGCCGGGGCATCGCGACGCGGGCGCTCGCCCGGTTCGTGACCGAGGACGAGCCGACCCGGCCGGTGTACGCCCACGTCGCCGTCCACCACGCCGGCTCGATCCGGGTCTTGGAGAAGGCGGGCTTTCGGCGAGACGTCGAGGGGGAAGCTCAAGCACCGCCACCGGACGACGGCGTCGCCGAGCTCGTCTTCGTGCTTGACGCGTAACTCGCACAGCTGCCGTGGTGCGAGTTACGCCTACTGCGGCAGATATGCGGTCAGCCGGTCGGCGAGCTGCTTCGGGTGGCTGAGCGCCACCGAGTGGCAACCGTCGACCTCATCCGGGGTGACGCCGAGCCGGTCGGCGGCCACCCGGCGCTGGAAGTCCGCCGGGAAGAACCGGTCCTCGCGGGCGATGAGCACCTTCGTCGGCACCTCCGGCCAGGCCTCCAGCGGCCAGGGCTGGCCCCACTCCGCGCTGGCCTGCTCCCGGCCGTGCGCCGCGGCCTCCGCGACGATCTCGGCCGGCACACCGTTGTAGAACTGCTGCTCCTCGCTGAGCCCTTCCGCGCCGCGATAGCCGGTGTTGGCCCACCAGTCCCCGGGCCGCTCACCGGGCCGCGGGATCATGGGAGTGAGCAGGACGATCATCCGCACCGGCAGCTCGCCGGCGATCAGCGGCGCGGTGAACGCACCGTACGAGTGGCCGACGACCACCAGGTCTCGCCGGTCGCCGATCGCGGTGACGACCGCCTCGCGGAACTCGGCGAACCCCGCCGAGCTGTCCTCGATCGGCAGCTCCGGCACCACCACATCATGGCCGCGGCCGGCCAGCTCGGGCCCCAGCAGATGCCAGTCCCAGGCACTGCCCCCGCCGCCGTGAATCAGAACGAAAGTCGCCATGCCCCGAAGCATCACACATGGGTACGACAGCCCGAGGGGAACGCACGCCGGAGAGAGGTGGGAGCAGTCCCGCGAGACCACGCCCACCTCCGGCCGTCAGCCGCCGAGTCATTCCACAGTGGTCAACTGGCCGTCCTTCTGCCGCACCGTTCAGCGGGTCGGCGGCTTGCCGTCCGCGGACGCCCAGATCACCACGACGTCGCCGGCGAGCGGTGCCACGTCGTACACGATCCACGTGCCCGGCACCTGGGAAGCGGGAACGTCCAGCGACGTCTTCTGCCGGCGATCCTCCCCTATGGACTCTGACACGATGATCCGGTAGCTGGCGGTCTGGCCGTTCTCGGCCAGCTGCCGCCGCGCGTCGGAGACGTTCTTGCCGACCAGGGCGCGCAGTTGCGCCTGCTGACCGCTGGACAGGACCGGCGCGTCGCCCTCGACGGACTCGCCGGGCCGCGGCGTACGGCCGAAGACGATGCGGGCGTGCCCGTGGTAGGCGAGCGGGACCCTGACGCCGACCCCGCAGTTGCCGTTCGCGGTGCAGTTGCCGGGCGCCTCCACCGGCTCGATCCCGGGCGAGGACTCCTCCTCGAAGATCACCCGGCCGACCTCGTCGGACGCGGCCGGGGCCAGCGCGAGGTCGATATCGAGCCCGCGCGCCGCCAGCTCCTCGCGGTAGCGCCGCGGGTCGGCGGCCGGGTCCAGGATGCGGATCTCCAGGTACGTGCCGCCGGTGGTGATCCGGAGCGCGGCGGCCCGCGCCGGCGTGGGACCGCCCGGGCTCGACTCGGGCAGCCAGACGCTCGCGGCCACGACGGCGGCGGCCAGGCCGGCCGCCAGGGAACCGCCGACGGCCAGGCGCGGGCCCCACTTGCGGCGCGGGGTCGGCGACGGCGCCGACATGACCCGGCGTAGCAGGTCGTCGGCGGCCGGGCCGGTCGGGTCGGCCGCGGCGTGCGGGATGTCCAGCTCGGGTGCCAGGAGCTGGATCATGCGGTCGGGCTCGGTCATGGGTATCCCCTCTATTTCGTGAAAGACGGTGCGCGCAGCGCCGCGGCGAAGCGGGCCCGGGCGCGGTGCAGGCGGATGCGGGCGGCGTTGGCCGAGCAGCCGAGCGCCACGGCCAGTTCCTCGGTGGACAGCCCCTCCCAGGCGACCAGGCGCAGCAACTCCTGGTCGGTGGCGCTGAGGGTGGCGAAGGCGGCCGGTACCTCGGCGGGCACCTCGGGCGCGGTGACGATGGCACCGCTCAGCTCGTGGCGCAGCCGGGCGGCGAGGTCGGTGTCGCGGCGCTCCGCGCGGTACTGGTTGGCGAGGACGTTGCGGGCCACCCCGAACAGCCAGGGGCGGCTCTTGCCGGCCGGGATGTCACCGAACCGCCGCCACGCGACCAGAAACGTGTCCGCCACCACGTCGGCGGCCGTCTCCGGCCGGCCGGTGCGGCGCAGGGCGTACCGGAGCAGGTCGTCGTAGCAGGACCGGTAGAGGCGTTCGAAGAGGGCGGCGTCGGGTGCGCGTGCCAAGGTTGCTCCCTCGGTAGGTGATGTCGGGCGCTCCCGCCCGACATCACCTACATGTCTGTCGCCCCGGGGCCATTTCCTCGAAAGGAGTCGAATTAATCGATCCTTCCCCACCAGGTGCCCCGGCTGGTGTACCTGGTGGTCGCCGGGCTGGTGACGGCGGAGTCGGCGGTCGTCGCCGGGCTCGTGCTGCCGTGGCCGGCGCCTCCTACGATCTGGTCGCCGCCCGCGCCGGGCACGCCAGCGGCGCGCTCGCGGTTCTCGTCGTCCTGATCGCCGTGCTGGTCCCGGTCGGCCGGTGGCTCGGCCGCCATCCGGGCCCGCTCGGCATGCTCGGCGTCCAGCTGGGGCGGCTCCGGGAGCTGGGACCGGTGCGGCTGCTCGGCGAGCTCAGTGGACGCTCCCGGACGACGGTCGACGTGGCGCTGAGCTTCGCCGGCCTGCTGGCGCTGGCCGGCCTGTTGCTGGTGGTGATCCCGCCCGTGGTGCGGTTCAGCGGTCTCAGCACCACCGACGCGGCCATCAATCTGGTCGGAGCGCCGCAAACCGCCCCAGCCGAGTCCGGCTGCCTAGCGAGGGACGTCAGGCACTCCCCGCGTCGCGGGCCAGCAGAGCCGCCTGGACGCGGTTGGTGACCTCCAGCGCGGCCAGGATGCGGCTGACGTGGGCCTTGACGGTGCTCTCCCGCATGGTCAGGCGGGTGGCGATGTCGGCGTTGGTCTCGCCCTGGGCGAGCAGGGCGAGCACGTCCCGTTCCCGGGGCGTGAGCCGGTCGAGCCGGGCCCGAGCCGCCGCGGAGGTGGGCTGGGTGGTGGCGTGGTATCGGTCGATGAGGCGGCGGGCCGCGGCGGGGTGGAGCATGGCCGAGCCGGCGGCGACCAGGTGGACGGCGCGCAGGATCTCGGCCGGGTCGGTGTCTTTGAGCAGGAACCCGTCGGCGCCGGCGGTGAGGGCGTTGTAGACGTGGTCGTCGAGGTCGAAGGTGGTCAGCGTGATCACCCTCGGGGGGTTGGGCAGGGCCCGCAGCCGCGCGGTGGCGGTGATGCCGTCCATGCGGGGCATCCGGATGTCGACGAGGGCCACGTCGATCCGGTGGGCGATGGCTCGTTCGACGGCCTGGAGGCCGTCGGCGGCCTGGGCGACGACCTCGATGCCCGGGTCGCCATCGAGGAGGTCGGCCAGCCCGAGGCGGACCAGGGCGTCGTCGTCGACGATCAGGACGCGGATCACGCGCTGTCCCGGTCGCGTCCGGCCGCGTCCCGGCCGATGGCGGCGGGGTGCGGGAGGTGGGCGGTCAGCCGCCAGGCTCCCGCGCCGGACGGGCCGGCGCGGAGCTGACCGCTGAGGGCGGTGACCCGTTCGCGCAGGCCGACGAGGCCGTACCCGGAGGCGACGCTGTCGGTGACCGGCGTGCCGGCGGTGTTGGTGACCTCGATGACGGTGCGGGGTGGCCGGTAGTCGACGCGGACGGTCACGTCGGCGCCGGCAGCGTGCTTGCGGGCATTGGTCAGTGCCTCCTGAACGATGCGGTAGGCGGCCAGGCGGTGCGTCGTGGGCGCCTGGTCCGGGCGGCCGTCGGTGGTCGCCTCGACGTGCTGGCCGGCGGCGCGGGCCTGCTCGACAAGGTCGTGGACCTCGGCGATGACGGGAGTGAGCCGGTCACCGGCGCCGGGGCCACGCAGCGCGCCGAGCACGTCGCGCAGGTCGGCCAGGGCCTCGGTGGAGGTGGTACGCAGCAAGCCGAGGCGTTCGACGACCGGCGCGGGCAGCGTGTCGGCCCTGGTGGACAGGACACCGGAATGCAGGGCGAGCAGGCTCAACCGGTGGGCGAGCACGTCATGCATCTCCATGGCGATCCGGGACCGCTCGGCGGCCCGGGCGGCGTCCTCGCGAAGCTGCCCCTCGATCCGTAGGTGCTCGATGTCCGCGGCCAGCGCCTGGAGCAGCCGCCGCCGGTTGCCCAGCCACAGACCACCGACCACGGCCAGCAGGGGCAGGAACACGGCGGCCGCGTACCGGTCCGGGGTCCACAGCGAGGTCACCGGCGGACCGAGCAGGTTGCCGCCCAGGGCGACGGCAGCGCATCCCACGGCCATCCGGGCGCGGCGATGCGCGGCCAGATCGAACAGGGCGACCAGCAGCAGCGTCACCATGGGCCACCCCCACCCCAGCGCCACGGCGGTGGCCGCGAGCTGAGCGGCCGGCTGCCACGGGCGTACGAGCAGGGCCGCCCCGGCCAGCACGGCCACGGCGACGGCCGCGACCAGGGTGCGACCGTCGAGGATCATCGCGCAGTTCAGTGCGGCGACCACGGTCAGCAGCGCCACCAGCACCACGCGTCCGTACGTCGTCCATCTCGCGCCTTCGCTCCGGGCCACTCTGGCCACCCTAAGCCGCCGGCAGTGCTCGCAGGACCGACGATCCGCCACGCGGACCCCCGACTTTCGTAGGGAGAGACCGTCACACAACGACAGATTAAACGGACTGCGGGGACTCCTAGCGTCGAATGCCATGAGCAACTGGACCGTCTCTCCCGATCGTGTGCCGGCTCGGCCGAAGGCCGACAGCTGGATGTTTCTCCGCGAGGCCGCTCGCGACATGCGCACCACCGGCGCGATCGCCCCGAGCGGCAAGGCCCTGGCCCGCGCGCTGACCGAGCCCGTGCGGGCACGGACACCGCGCCCGCTGACCATCCTGGAAGTCGGCGCCGGCACGGGTGCGGTCACCCGTGCCCTCATCCCTCAGCTGTCCGGCGGTAGCCGTCTCGACATCGTGGAGGCCAACCCGCGCTTCGCCGCACGGCTGCGCCACCTCGTCGCCGACCATCCCCACCTGGCCGGCCGGCCCGGCCAGGTCGACGTGCACCAGACGTACGTCGAGAACCTCGACACCGAGCAGCGCTACGACGTCATCGTCTCCGGCCTGCCACTGACCAACTTCACTCCCCGGCAGGTCGAGACGATCATGGGCGGGTATCTGAACCTGCTTCACCCCGGCGGCACCCTGACCTACTTCGGCTACCTCGGCACGCGCGCCGCCCGGGCCCTGTTCGCCTCCCGGGACGAAGGCCGCCGGCACGCCGGTGTGAACGCCGTCATGGCCGCCTACCAGTCCACCTATGCGGCCGGCCGCCGGACGGTGTGGGCGAACCTCCCCCCGGCCGGCGTCTGGCGCCTCGACCGCCCCCTGGCCAAGCCGTGACAGTCGGTGCCTTCCCGTCCTCCTCATGACCACGAAACCACGGGGGTCAGCCACCCGGGCGATCGCGGGGTCTCCCAGCAGCTGGGTGGTCGGTGGCGCCGCAACGTCGTCCTCAGCATCGTCGCCGGCACTGCCGCCTGCCTGATCATGACGAACGTGGTCCGGCCGGGCTAGATCCGCCCGCCGTCCGGGGACGACGGGCGGACGATCGAGGGCTCCTCAGACCGCCGCGGGCTCGGCGATCGCCGTGGTTGGTTCGGCGGGCACGTCGTCGAGCCGGCGGCGCAGCTTCTCGCCTTCGACGTCGACGTCGGGTAGCAGCCGGTCGAGCCATCGTGGCAGCCACCAGGCGGTGTCGCCGAGGAGTGTCAGCACCGCGGGGACGATGATCATTCGGACGATGACGGCGTCGAAGAGCACGGCGACGCCGAGGGCGAAGCCGACCGATTTGATGATGGCGTCGGGGGCGAGGATGAAGCCGGAGAAGACGCTGATCATGATGATCGCGGCGGCGGTGACGACCCGGGCGCCGTGGCCGAAGCCGGTGATCACCGCCTCGCGGGCCGGGGTGCCGTGGACGTAGTCCTCGCGCATCCGGGTGACCAGGAAGACCTGGTAGTCCATGGCCAGGCCGAAGACGATGCCGATCAGGATCACCGGTAGGAAGCTGATGATCGGGCCGGTCTGCTGGACGCCGAGCAGTTCGGCGGCCCAGCCCCATTGGAAGACCGCGACCACGGCGCCGAAGGTCGCGGCGACGCTGAGCAGGAACCCGAGCGTGGCTTTGATCGGTACGAGCAGGGACCGGAAGACCAGCATCAGCAGGAGGAACGCCAGACCGACGACCAGGCACAGGTACGGGGCCAGCGCGGCACCGAGCTTCGCGGCGATGTCGATGTTGACGGCGGTCAGGCCGGTGACGGCGATAGCGGCGCCGGGCACGTCGCCGTCGGTGTCGCGGATGGCGCGTACCAGGTCCTTGGTGGCGGTGTCGCTGGGTCCGCTGGCCGGGATGACGCTCAGGATCGCGGTGTCGCCGGCCTGATTGATCGTCGGGTCGCTCACCGAGGCGACGTCACCGAGGTCGCGCAGCTGTCGGGCGACCTGGCCGGCGGTTTGGGCGGCGGTGCCGGTGCTCACGTCGACCACGACGACGAGTGGGCCGTTGAATCCGGGGCCGAAGCCGGTGGACAGCAGGTCGTAGGCCTTGCGCTGGGTGGTGTCCGGTGCGGCGGTGCTGTCGTCGGACATCCCGAGGCGTAGTCGCGTCGCGGGTAGGGCGATCACCCCGAGCGCGACGACCGCGATCAGCAGGGCTGCCACCGGCCGGCGGGCGATGGCGCGGACCCAGCGCAGTCCCATCGTGTCGCCGGTGCGGGTGTGTTCCGGGCGCAGCCCGCGGATCCGGCCGGCGGTGATCCGGTGGCCGGTGAAGCCGAGCAGGGCCGGCAGCAGGGTCAGGGCGATCAGGACGGCGACCGCTACGGTGAATGCCGCGGCCAGGCCCATCTGGGCGAGGAAGGGCACACCGACGACGGTCAGCCCGGCCAGGGCGATGATGACGGTGAGGCCGGCGAAGACGACCGCTGAGCCGGCGGTGCCGACCGCCCGGCCGGCCGCGTCCGCGGGGGAATGGCCGGCGGCGAGTTCGGCGCGGTAGCGGGAGACGATGAACAACGCGTAGTCGATCGCGACTGCCAGCCCGAGCATCAGGGCCAGGACCGGGGTCTGCGCTGACAGGTCGACGAACCCGGAGAGGGTGGTGATGGCCCCGATGCCGATGCCGATGCCCAGCAGCGCGGTCAGCAGGGGCAGCCCGGCGGCGATCATCGACCCGAACGTGATGACCAGGACCACCGCGGCGACGCCGACCCCGATGATCTCACCGAAGCCTTGTTCGGTGGGTGTGTCGATGGCGTCGCCGCCGACCTCGACGTTCAGCCCGGCGGCACGTGCCTGCTCGACGACCGTCGTCAGGCCGGTGCGGGCGGTGTCGGTGAGGCTGTCCGCGGCGACGGTGAAGTTCGCCTGGGCGAAGCCGATCGTGCCGGCCTGGCTGATCGTGCCGGCGGTGAACGGGTCCCGGACCGAGGCGACCTGGGGTGTCTTCTTCAGGCCGGCGACCGCGGCGGTGATCGCTTGTTTGTTGGCCGGGTCGCTGAGTTTCTGACCGGTCGGTGCGGCGAATACCACGCGTGCGGTGGCCCCGTCGGCCGATGCCTGGGGGAACCGGTCGGCGAGCAGGTCGATGGCCTTCTGCGCCGGGGTGCCGGGAATGCTGAACGAGTCCTGGGTGGGACCGGACAGGGTGAAGGCACCGATCAGCGCGGCCGCCAGGATCGACAGCCATGCCACAAGCACCGCCCATCGGCGGCGGAAGGCGAACATGCCCAGCCGATACAGAAACGACGCCATGCTGGTTCTCCATTCAAGGGTCTTCGGGACGCCTCAATCCTTCGTAGCCGGGCACCTTTCGTCTTCGGCCTGCCGCCGCGACCTGACCCGCTGTGATCGTGGTAGCGCCGGCCGTTTCCTACCGCGTTCGCAGGTGCCGGCATGACCTGCGCGGATCGGGCTACTGCGCCGGCAGTAGTTTGTTTGCGGGGGTGCGGCGGGTTGCTTACTGTCACCCTGTGGAAGCCGAAGACCTGCCTAGGAGCATCAAGCGGGCGTACGGGGGAATCCAGCGGGCTTCCGCCGCTCGCCCCGACGCCATGCGGGTCGCCGCGGCGGTGGTCCTGTTCGTGGGCGCCTCGGTCTTCGCCCACATCCGGACGGGTTCCACGTCGCTGCTGACGTTGGTCACGGCCGTGGTGGTCTCCGCCGCCTTCGCTGTGGTCCCCGCGCTGCGCTGGCAGCCCTGGCTCGTGCCCGCCACAGCCGCCGCGGGTGTGATCGTCCTGATGCCGGGGGGAGCGCAGGAATCCCCGGCCCGACCCGCACTCGTCCTGGCGATGCTGGTGTACTCCCTGCGCAGTGAGCTGGCCGCGGCCGTCATCGCGGCCGCCGCGGTCAGCGGTGCCGTGGGACTGGTCGGCAGCGTGCTCTCCGCGATGCAGGAACGGATTCAGCTGGAGAGCCTCGCGGTGGTGCCGTACGTGCTGGCGGCGGCGGCCACCGGCCAGGCGGTACGGGCCAACCGCGCGCAACGAGCCATGCTCGAGGAACGGGCCGTGCGCGCCGAGCAGGGACGCGAGGACGAAGCACGCCGGCGGCTCCAGGCCGAGCGCATCCGCATCGCGCGGGACCTGCATGACGCGGTCGGCCACCACGTCGCCCTGATCAGCGTGCAGGCGGGCGCCCTGACCTACCTGCTGGACCGGGATCCGGCCAGGGCGCGCGAGTCCGTGGAGCACATCCAGAACGCCAGCGGGGCGGCCCTGGAGGAGCTCCGGCTGACCGTCGGCCTGTTGCGCGAGCCCGGCGAGGAGCACGAGCCGGTCGAACCGGCCGGTCGGCTCGGCCGGCTGGACGAGCTGATCGCCTCCTTCACGGCCGCCGGGCTGCGGGTGACCTGCGAGGTCAGCGGCCCGGCCCGGCCGCTGCCCGAGGCGGTCGACCTCACCGCCTTCCGGCTGATCCAGGAGTCGCTGACCAACACGGCCAAACACGCGGCGGCGACCTCGGCGGCGATCCGGCTCACCTTCCGCCCCGGCACGCTGGCCCTGGCGGTGGACGACGACGGTCCACCACCCTCCGACGGCGAGGCGACACCAACGGGGCACGGCACCATCGGCACGCGCGAGCAGACCACCACGCTCAGCAGCCAGGGAAAGACGGCGGGGCACGGCACCATCGGCACGCACGAGCAGACCACCACGCACAGCAGCCAGGAGAAGGCGGCGAGACACGGCACCATCGGCACGCGCAAGCAGACCACCACGCACAGCAGCCAGGGAAAGGCGGCGGGGCACGGCATCATCGGCATGCGCGAGCGGGCCGTCGCGCTCGGCGGTCAGCTGACCGCCGGCCCGCGCCCGGAGGGTGGTTTCCGGGTCAGCGCGGAGCTGCCGGCCCCGGCCGGCGCGCCGTGACCCCGGTACGCGTGCTGCTCGCCGACGACCAGGACATCGTCCGCGCCGGGCTGCGCCTGATGGTCGACAGCGCCACCGACCTGACCGTGGTCGGCGAGGCGGCGACGGGTGGCCAAGCCGTCCGGATGGCCCGCCAGCAACGGGCCGACGTCGTCCTGATGGACATCCGGATGCCCGAGCTCGACGGCCTCGCGGCCACCCGCCGGATCACCGCCGACGAGAATCTGGCCGGGGTGAGGGTGCTGATCCTGACCACGTTCGAGGTCGACGAGTACGTCTTCGAGGCGCTGCGGGCCGGGGCGAGCGGCTTTCTCGGCAAGAGCGCCCGGCCGGAGGCGCTGATCGACGCGATCCGCACGGTGGCCCGGGGCGACTCCCTGCTCTCCCCCGTCGCGACCCGGGGGTTGATCGCCCGCTACCTGGCGCTGGCCGACCAGGGCCGGGTGGCAGACGCCGGCCTGCTCGACGGGCTGACCGACCGGGAACGCGAGATGGTGGCGCTGGTGGCCACCGGGAGGTCCAACACCGAGATCGCCGAGCACCTCACGCTCAGCCCGCTCACCGTCAAGACCCACATCAACCACGCCATGACGAAGCTGGGCGCGCGCGACCGCGCCCAGCTCGTGGTCATCGCCTACCAGGCCGGCTTGCGGCCCTGATCCGGCACCGCCCGCGCAGGAACTGTCCAAGGTGCACGGTCCAGGGCTCAGGCCCGGCCGGCCGTCAACTGGTCGCCGAGGTCGGAACGGCGGTAGAGCACCGAGCGGCCGTGCCGGGCGCTGACCAGCAGACCGCCCGTGTGCAGTGCCCGCAGGTGCTGGTTGACGGCGGTGGTGGTGACCCCGAGCCGGACGGCCAGCTCGGTCGAGGAGGCCGGCGTGGCGAGCTGGATCAGCAGGCCCGCCCGGGTGGCGCCGAGCAGGCCGGCCAGGGCGTCGGGGGCGGGCAGGGCCTGCGGCTCCCACAGGGTCGCGACGCCGCGGGCCGGATAGAGGATCAGCGGCGGCTCGTCGGGCGAGATCGGGGTGGACGCGTTGATGGTCCACAGGCTCGGCACCAGGGTCAGGTCGCCGTCGGTCGCGCGACGATAGTCCAGTTTGGAGCGGAGCTGAACGTCGACGACGTTGTCGACGAGCCGGACCGTGGGCGACAGCCCGGCGAACATCGCGGCGAGCCCGCGCCGCGCGATCTGCCGCCCACGATAGGTGAGGTCGCCCTCCAGCAGCGCCCGCATCCGCGGCCAGTGCGGCTCGAAGCAGAGCCGCCAGTAGTCGGTCAGTGCGGTGACGATGCGGGCCAGCACCCGGGCGGCCGGGCCGCGCAGCGGGCCCGGGAGCTCGCCCGTGGTGTGCACGTCCCGCAGACCGCGCCGGACGACGCCCGGGTCGGTGCCGGCCAGCTGCGCCAGCTCGTCGTCGATCCGGGTCAGCGGCGAGTACGGGCGCGGGTTGAGGAAGTCCGGCGTCCACAGCCTGGTGTTGGTCAGCGCGAGCAGCATCTCCTCGTCGAGGCTGCCGCGCACCTCCTCCAGCTGGTGCAGCCAGCGCAGGTTGAGCGGGTAGCGGCCCGGGTCGCGCCAGGCGCGCAGGGACAGCACCATCTCGTTGAGCGGGGACACCGCGAACCGCACACCGGCGAGGTCCATGCCGACCAGCTGATACCGCACCATGAAGCATAACGCTACATCGTTGGTGCGCCCGGCCGGGCACCTGCGACAACTGTGGTCATGAGTGATGTCCTGACCCCGGCCCGGCCGTCCGTGTCCGGCTGGATCCGGCGCGGCCTGCGCCCGGACGATCCCACCCTGCGGGCGCTGACCTGGGCGACCATGGCCGGCGCGCTGTCCAAGGGCGTCTTCTTCAGCGTCAGCGTGCTGTTCTTCACCCGCGTCGCCGGCCTGTCCCCCGCCACCATCGGCCTCGGGCTCACCATCGCCGGCGCGGTCGCCGTCGGCGCGTCGCTGGGATCGGGCTACCTGGCCGGCGCGGTCGGCGCGCGGCGGGTGCTGGTCGCCGCCACCGCCGGCCAGGGACTGGCCCTACTCGCGTACGTGGTGGTGCGCACACCGGTGGCGTTCGTCGCCGTCGCGTGCGCCGCGGTGGGCCTGCAGGCCGTGCAGCGCACGGCGCTGAGCACGATGATCGCGCAGAGCTTCGTCGGCCCGGAGCGGGTCGAGGTGCGCGCCCGGCTGCGCGTGGTCACCAACACCTTCATCGGGGTGGGCGCGGGGCTCGCAGCCGTCGCGCTCGCGATCGACACCGATCCGGCCTACCTGGTGGCGATGGTGTGGACCGCCGCGATGCTGTTCGTCTCCGCGGTGCCGGTGCGGCGGCTCCCGGTGGGCGGGACGGCCGGCGGGCCACGCGTACGCGGCCCGCACCGTTCCCCGCTGCGCGACCGCACCTATCTCACCGCCGCCGCGCTCAACGCGGTGATGACCATGCAGTTCAGCATGCTGACCGTGGGCGTCCCGCTGTGGATCACCGGCTGGACCGCCGCGCCGGCGGTGACCGTCGCCGGGCTGCTGGCCCTCAACACCGTCATCGTCTCCCTCCTGCAGATCCGGGCGACCCGCGGCACCCACGAACTCCCGGGCGCCGGGCGCGCCGTCGCCCGGTCCGGCGTGCTGCTCGCCCTCGCCTGCGCGTTGTACGCCACGGCCGACCACGGCGTCGCGCTCATCGCCGTGATGCTGCTGACGCTCGCGACCGTGGCGCACAGCCTCGCGGAAGTCCTCGCCGAGGCCGGCAACTGGACCCTCGCCTTCGAGCTCGCCGACCCGGCCAACATCGCCGCCTACCAGGGCGTCAGCACGACCGGCGGCTCGATCGGCTCGATGCTGGGCCCGATGCTGGTGACCGTGACGGCCATCGAACACGGCTGGGCGGGCTGGGCGCTGCTGGGCGGGCTGTTCCTCGCCACCGGGCTGGCCACCCTGGTCCTTGCCCGGCAAAGCGCCTAAGGCGCCTGGCACGCCACGGCCGAGGACGGGGTCACACCTCAGGCCACGGCGGCCGGGCCGCGTGCCTCGATCTCGGCGGTGCGGCGGACACCGCAGCACGTGTGCTGATACCTGCCGGCAGGGAGGTGGCTCAGCTCGGGTGGTCGTCAGTCGGGGACGGCGGGCGGTGCGGGTCGGGACAGGTGTGCCCGCAGGGCGGCGGCGATCTCGCCCGCGGCGGCCAGGTGCTCGGGGGTGAGGGCGTCGACGAACAGCTCCCGGATGGCCCGCAGGTGCGGGACCGTGGCCCCGCGGAAGGCCTCGGCGCCGGCCGGCTCCAGCACGACCTCCGCGCCCCGGTTGTCGGTGGCGCACTCCTCGCGCCGGATCAGCTGCCGCCGCTCCATCCGGCCGAGATGATGCGAGAGCCGGCTGCGTTCCCAGCCGATGCTCGCGGCCAGCTCGGACGAACGTATCCGGCCTCCGGTGGCCTCACTCAGCGCCAGGAGCACGGCATAGTCACCCGGCGAGAGCCCGGAGTCGCTGTGCAGGCGCGCCGAGAGCATCCCGCGAAGTGCCTCGGTGGTCTCGATGAACTCACGCCACGTGTGCAGTTCGTCGCGGGTGGGGAGCTTGCGTGGCCCGGGCATGACCACCACCCTACTGTGCTTGACACGTCAAGCATGTGCGGTCAGCGGTCGCCCGATGTTCTGAGCACGTCTCGTGCCCTTCGGGTCGCTACTTCCGTCGGCGGTCCGTGGTGGCGCTCAGCCGCAGCAGTTCGCCGTATGCCTCGGCCTCGGACGGCGCGGGCGGTAGCGGTTCGGTCTCCGCGGTCGCCTTGGCCGCCTGGAGAAGGTAGGCGAGAAGCCTGGCGGAGAACCGGCCGGCTTGATCGCCGCCGCCGGCCACCACCCCGGCATGAGCCAGCAGCAGCATGACCAGATCCTCGGGGACGAAGTCGTCGCGCAGGCGACCGATCTCCTGCGCGCGGGCGATGACCCGTTGGATGGCCCGGTATCCACGGCGACGCTCCGCGGCGAACCTGATGGACGCGGGGAAGCTCATCGTGAGCACCTCGGTGAAGCCCCGGTCGACGAGCTGCATGCCGGCGATCTGCTCGACGAAGGTCACGAACCCGTGCCACGGATCCGGGTCGGCCAACGCGGCCTCGGCGAGGTCGGCGTACGCGGCGATCCGGTCCTGGAAGGCCTCCGCCAGCAGCGCGCCTTTCGACGGAAAGCGCCGTCGCAGGGTGGGCTCCCCGACGCCGGCCCGACGTGCGATGTGGCGCATCGACACATCGGTGCCCTCGCTGGCGAACAGCTCCCGCGCGGCGGCGAGCAGCCGTTGCCGGTTCAGCTCGGCGTCCGCCCGCAGTCCCGACTCGTCCATGCGGTGATCGTACGGGGCTGGAATAACCGGCCCGAGCGGCTGTTAGAGTAAGTGACGCACATGCGTCACTTATCTGGGGAGGAAGCATGGCCGACACTCAGACCGTCAAAGACACCGCTCGCGCGTTCTATGAGAGCTACAACCGGAAGGACCTCGACGCCAGCTTCGCCACGTACGTCTCCGCCGACCTGGTCAACCACGTCATGGGCGGCGCCTTCGACCGGGCCGGATGGCTCGCGGCGGACAAGACCCTCTTCCCCGCCTTCGAGGACTTCACGCTGGCGGTGCTCGACCAGGTGGCCGAGGGAGACAAGGTCGCGACCCGCTACCGGCTCGGCGGCACGCACACCGGGGAGTTCTTCGGCATCGCCGCGTCCGGGAACACCGCTTTCCTGACCGGAACCTCCGTCGACCGGGTCGTCGGCGGCCAGATCGCGGAACACTGGGGAGATCTCGACTTCACCGGGTTCCTCCAGCAGTTGTCCACGCCGACCGCTTCGGCATGACGAACAACGAGGGGCACATCATGGAGATCGGCGCGTTCACCTTCGCGGACGTCGCGATCGGTGACGGGGTGGGGCCGGCCCAGCGGATCCCGGAACTGCTGGAAGAGATCGTCCTCGCCGACCAGGTCGGACTGGACGTGTTCGGCCTCGGTGAGCACCACCGGGCCGGGTTCGCCGCGCCGGCCACGGCCGTCCTACTCGCCGCCGCCGCGTCCAGGACGTCACAGATCCGGCTCACCAGCGCCGTGACGGTGCTCAGCTCCGACGATCCGGTGCGGGTGTTCGAGCAGTTCACGGCCCTGGATCTGGCCTCCCGAGGACGCGCCGAGATCATGGCCGGCCGCGGGGCGCTGACCGACTCGTTCCGCCTCTTCGGGCATGACCTGGGCGACTACGACGCCCTGTTCGACGAGAAGCTGCGCCTGCTGCTCGCCCTGCGTGAACCCGCGCCGGTCACCTGGTCCGGGCGGTTCAGGCCGGCGCTGCACGACGAGCTCATCCTGCCGCGTCCGGTGCAGGACCGGCTCCCGGTGTGGATCGCGGTCGGCGGCAGTCCCAACTCCGTCGTGCGGGCCGCGTCCCTCGGTCTGCCGTTGGCCCTCGGCACGATCGGCGGCACGGCCGACCAATTCGCACCCATGGTCGAGCTCTTCCGCGAGGCCCTGGCGCAGTACGAACAGCCACCACAGCCGATCGCGGTCACCATGCACGGCTTCGTCGCCGACACTTCCCAGAAGGCCGGCGAGATCTACTTCCCCGCCGACGCCGCCCTGTTCAACATGATCGGCGCCGAGCGTGGCGTGCCCCCGCTCAGCGCGGCCACCATCGCGGCCAAGAACGGACCCGGGAGCATGTACGCGGTGGGCTCGCCCAGCCAGGTCGTGGACAAGCTCATGCACCAGTACGAGGTGCTGGGCCATCAACGCGCCATGCTCCAACTCGCCGTCGGGCCGGTCGCCCACCGCGACGTCATGCGCGCCATCGAACTGCTCGGCACCGAAGTCGCTCCCGTCGTACGCGCCGAGGTCGCCCGCCGCCAGAACGCGCAGGCCATCCGGTAGGCGGGCACGGCGCCGGCGACGTGCGACCACCTGCCAGGGCCGCCCCTGGCCCCGGGTCAGCGGCGGCCCGCGGCCAGGGCGACGAGGAACTGGCCGCCGCCCGCGGTCACCGGCAGGCCACCCGCGGTGGTCAGCGGTATATCGCGTGTTCGAGGTCGAGGCCGAGGTTGCGGATCGCTTCCAGGTCGAGTTGATAGTGGACCAGCCGGCCGTCGCGTTCCGGGCGGACGAGGGTGGCGTCCCGTAGCTGGCGTAGGTGGCGGGAGACCTGTGGTTCGGTCATGCCGCTGCGTTGGGCGAGGTCGAGGGTGGTGAGCGCTTCCCGGGCGATCAGCCGGCAGAGCCGGATCCGGGCCGGGTCGGCCAGGGCCTGTAGCCGGGATCTCAGCAGCGCGAGCGACGGCTCGGCGGAGTCACGTGCGGCCTGGATGCCGTACTGGATGACGATGGGCCAGCCCTGCTCGTGTTTGACCAGCAGGTGCGGCCAGCAGTAGTGGGACGGGACGACGAGGCAGGGTGCCTGATCGAGCCGGATGATGCCGCTGTGCAGTTTGTCCAGCAGCACCCGGCGGGGCCGGTCGAGTACGGTCGCGCTGGGGCTCAGTTCGGCCAGCGCGGTGGCTGTGTCCCGGTCGCGAATCCGGATCTGCAATCGGTGCACCTCGGCCTGGAGCCGGGGTTGCCGGCGATGCCACTCGGCGTCGAAGCTGGCTTGAGCGTATCGGGCGAGGAAGTCCAGCAGGTCTGCCCGGAACGCGGTGGGTGCGTCCAGCAGCTGCTCGGCGAGCTCCCTGCGGCTGGTCGAGCGTAGCCGGGCGGCCCGGCGTAGCTGCCGCTGTTGCTCGGCGTCGTCGAGGAGGCGGTCCAGCGGCGGGCCGGAGTTGCCGCTGCGGATGGCGTACCCGGCGTGTTCGACGAAGAGCGCCAGCGGAAGGCCCGCGAGGTCGGCGAGTTCGTCGGCGAGGGGCCGCCCGAGTCTCGGGCCGGCGGGAAGCAGGAACCGCGCCTGGTATGCGGACCACAGCGGGGACCACCGGTGCATCTGCTCGGTCAGTCCGGGGTCGAGGGCCACTTCGTCGGTTGGCCGAGCCTGCGGATGATGCTCGCGCTCGGTGTGGGCGTGCAGGTGGGCAGTCAGCTCGGCGAGCGGCGACAGACCGACCCGCACCGCTGTGGGCGGCAGGTTGTCGACGATCACGGTTACCGCCATGGGTGAGTATTACGCACGGCTGGGGTCGCACGTCAATGAAGGTTGCCGGGGTCGCGGTAATCGCCGTGGTGCCGCGGCCCGGCAGCCCTAGCGTCACCGCTGTGATGGATGACCTACTTCGGTTGTTGCCCGCGTACCGGCCCTCGATGGATCGGATCAGCCTGGCGATTCACGCCCGGCCGGAAGTCCGATTCGAGGAGCGGTACGCCGTTTCGGAACTCACCCGGTGGCTGGCCGGTGAGGGCTTCGCCGTCGGATGTCCGGCGGGAGGCTTGGAGACCGCGTTCGTGGCGAGGCACCAGGGCAGCCGGCCGGGCCCGACGGTGGCGGTGCTGATGGAGTACGACGCGCTGCCGGGCCTCGGGCACGGCTGCGGTCACAACCTCATCGCGGCCGGCGGCGCGCTGGCCGCCATCCTGGCTGCCAGGGCCCAACCCGATCACCCCGGCACGCTGCTCGCAATCGGCACACCTGCCGAGGAAGGCGGCGGGGGAAAGATTCATATGCTGGAGGCGGGCGTGTTCGACGACGTCGACGCGGCACTGATGTTTCACCCGGCGGACCGAGGGCTGGTCGCCCGGCACGCCCTCGCCGCGGCGCATCTGGGGTTGCGGTTCCACGGCCGGGCCGCGCACGCGGCGAAGAATCCGCAGGACGGGCGCAGCGCGCTCGCCGCCGTCCAACTGTTTCTCACCGCGGTCGACATGATGCGCCAGTTCGCGCCGACGACCGCCCGGTTGCACGGGATCATCACCAACGGTGGGGACGCGCCGAACGTCGTGCCCGCGCTGACCGAGGCCGCGTTGTTCGTCCGCGACACGACGGCCGAGGGCTTGGCCGATCTCATCGCCCGGATCACGGACGCGGCCAACGGCGCCGCGCTCGCCACCGGCTGCAAGGCCGACATCTTCGAGACCGCGCCACAGTACGCCGGCCGGATCCACAACCTGACCCTGGCGAACCGCTGCGCGGGCTACCTCGGCGAACTCGGCGTCGACCTTGAGCCGCCGTCGCCCACCAACCCGGCCGGGTCCTCGGACATCGGCAACCTGTCACAGGCCATACCGGTGATCCACCCGTACCTCCAGATCGCCGAGCGGGACACGCCCGGCCATTCGGAGCAGATGCGCGATGCAGCCGGCGGGCCCGAGGCTCACGACCGGACCGCGCTCATGGCAGTGGCCATCGCGCGTACCGCGCTCGACGCGCTGGGCGACACGGAGTTCCTCACCGCCGCGCGAGGCGAGTTTCGCGACGCCGTCGGCGAACCTGCGAGGGGATACCAGTGATCGGCCAGTTCTTCGACTGGCCGACGATCACGCGGGCCCTCCCACGGCTGCTCGCCGAGGGTTTGCGCAACACCTTGCTCGTCGCGTTCCTGGCGATCATCGTCGGTCTCATGATCGGCGTGCTGATGGCCGCACTGCTGCTGTCCAAGCGTTGGTGGGTGCGGCTCCCGGCTCAGGCGTACGTGGGCGTACTCCGGAGCCTGCCGGTGGTGCTCGTCGTGATGCTGATCGGCGTCGGTCTACCCGCGGCGGGCCTGCGGCCATTCGGCCGTGAGGCGTTCGGCTACGCGGTGCTCGCCATCGGCGTCGTCTCCGGCGCCTATGTCGCCGACATCGTCCGGTCCGGCATCCTGAGCGTCGAGCCGAGCCAGGTGCACGCCGCGCGCATGGACGGTGGAACGCCGCTGCAGGCGATGTGGCTTGTCGTCGTCCCGCAGGCCGTCCAGCGGTGCCTGCCAGCGCTGGCAGGCCAATTCGTGCGGGATGTCAAGGAGTCCAGCCTGGTCTACGTGCTCGGGTTGGGCATCGGGCAGCGGGAGTTGTTCTTCATCGCCCAGGAGGAAGCCGCCCGTACGAACAACGCCTCACCGCTGGTCGCCGCTGGTGCCTGCTACCTCGCGATCACTCTGCCGCTCACGTTTCTGGTAGCCCGAGCCACCCGCCGACGGGACTCACGCGCGAGTCGGCTGCCCGCCTACCGGCCCATTTCGATGCGTTTGGGAGCCTACCGATGAACGACAACCCGTTCGTGCGCACCTTCCTGAACTGGGAGGTGATCATGGAGACCTTTCCTCGGCTGCTGGCCGAGGGTTTGCGCAACACCCTGCTCATCGCGTTCCTGTCGATCGTCGTCGGTGTGTTCATCGGCATGGCGATGGCCGTGCTGCTGCTGTCCAAGCGCTGGTGGCTGCGGTTTCCGGCCCGGGTTTACGTCGATGTCTTCCGTGGCCTGCCCGTACTCCTCACGGTGATGCTGATCGGCATCGGGCTGCCGGCTTCGGGGTTCCGGCCGTTCGGTCGGGAAGCCTTCGGCTACGCGGTCCTGGCGATCGGGATCATCTCCGGCGCCTACCTCGCCGAGATCTTCCGCTCCGGCATTCAGAGCGTCGAGCCGGGTCAGATGCAAGCGGCGCGGAGCCTCGGCATGAGCTACGGCAGGGCCATGCGCCTGGTCGTCATTCCGCAGGGCATCCGGCGGGTGCTGCCGGCCATCACCGGACAGTTCGTCAAGGACGTCAAGGAGTCCAGCCTCGTCTACATCCTCGGCCTGGGCGTCGGGCAACGCGAGCTGTTCTTCATCGCTCAGGAGGAAGTGGCCCGCACCTACAACTCCTCACCCCTGATCGCCGCGGGCATGTGCTATCTGGCGATCACCGTGCCGCTCACCTACTTCGTGAACTGGCTCGACCGGCGGCTGCGCGATGGCCGGGCAGCGCGGCACACGCCGCTCGACGACATCACACCGGTCGACCTCGCCGCGACTCCCGGGAGCCCCCGATGATCACTCTGGAGAACATCCACAAGTCGTACGGGCCGGTCCAGGTATTGCGCGGCGTGACACTCGAGGTGGCCCGGGGCGAGACGGTGTCCATCATCGGCGCCTCGGGATCCGGCAAGTCGACGCTTCTCAAGTGCGCGAACCTGCTGGAACAGCCGGACCGCGGCCGGATCATCCTCGACGGCACCGCCCTCACCGACCCGGGTGTGAACGTGGACCGGGCCCGTGCTCGCATCGGCATGGTCTTCCAGCACTTCAACCTGTTTCCCCACATGAGCGTGCTGGGGAACGTGACCGTCGGGCTGCGCAGCGTCCGGGGTCTGCCCAGGCAGCAGGCCGAGGAGATCGCGCAGGCGCGGCTGGCCGAGGTCGGGCTCGCGCACCTGGCGGGGCAGCGCCCGGCTCGGCTGTCCGGCGGGCAGCAGCAACGGGTCGCCATCGCCCGGGCCCTCGCCATGGAACCCGCCGTGATGATGTTCGACGAGGCGACCTCGGCGCTGGACCCGGAACTGGTCAAGGACGTGCTCGCCATCATGCGCGACCTCGCCGGGTCCGGGATGACCATGCTCGTCGTCACCCACGAGATGGCCTTCGCCCGGGAGGCGTCCCAGCGCGTCGTGTTCATGGACCGGGGCGTGATCGCCGAGTCCGGCACGCCCGCTCAGATCTTCGAAGCGCCGGAGCACGAACGACTCCGGCGCTTCCTCGCCCAAATCCTGTGAACCATGATTCCGAGAGGACGTCTCCCGTGAAGCTTCGCAAACTCACCCTGCTCACCGCGGCGGTCATCGTCAGCCTGCCCACCCTCGCCGGCTGCGGCGGCACAGACCCGGCCGCAGAAGGCACGTCAGCCGCGGGCTGCCCGGCGGGAAACCCGTACCAGCTCATCGAACCCTGCGTGATCACCGCCGGTACGCAGTCCGAACAGCCACCGTTCGCCTTCGCCGACGCGGGCGGCAGCCCGAAGGGCTTCTCGATCGACCTCGCCGAGGAAGCCGCCCGCCGGCTCGGGCTCCGCGTCGACTACAAGATAACCAACTTGCAGGGCATTCTCACCGGGCTGACCGCCGACAAATACGACATGGGGGTGGCCGGGGTCGGCGCGACCGACGAACGTAAGAAGAGCGTCGACTTCGTCAGGCCCTACTTCTGGAGCTTCACGGCGGTCATGACCAAGACCGACAACGCCGCGGCCGCGTTGCCGGACTTCGGGGGCAAGCGGGTCGGCGTCGTCAGCGGCTCCGTGCAAGAGACATTCGCGAACACCAACGTTCCCGGTGCCATCGTGGTCAAGTTCAAGGACCAGCCCTCCGCAGTCGGCCAGCTCCTGTCCGGCGGAATCGACGCGTTCGTGGTCGGCGGTCCTGACGCACAGGAATACCTGTCCCGCGAGAAGACGCTCAAGATCGCGGCCAGGGCGGACAGCACCCAGGGCACGTCCTTCCCCGTCCGCAAGGGAAAGACCGCGCTCGTCAACGCGCTCGACGAGCAGATCGACAACATGATCACCGACGGCACCTACCTGACGCTGTACGGCAGATGGTTCACCGAACCCGTCTCCGCCAAGCTTCAGGAGATCCGGCCGGGTCTGACGAAGGTGCTCGGTAGCCCCGCGCCGTCAGCTGCCGGCTGACCGCCCACGAGCCTCACCCACGGATACCCCGCGGTGCGCGGGTGGACTGAGGGCCACCCGCGTACCGTGCGGCCTCCGGGTCAGCGGCGGCCCGCGGCCAGGGCGACGAGGAACTGGCCGCCGCCCGCGTCGACGCTCGCGGTCACCGGCAGTCCGGGCACCAGCCGGGAGAACCGGTCGACCAGCCAGTCCGCCGCCTCCTGGGCGTCCTTCTTGCTCGGGCACCGGGCGACCAGTTCGCGGCCGCCCTTGCGTTCGAGGCGATCGGCGACGGCGATCAACGGTGCCGGCTCCACCACGTGCAGCCGGTCCGGCCAGGCGATGACCACCTTGACCGCGCCCTTGCGGGTGTTGCAGGCGCGGTGCGCGAGCCGCTCGGCGACCTTGGCCTTCCGGTCGGCGGTGCGGCTGTCGACGCTGGGACCACGCGGATCGTTCACCGACCTGTCGGCGTCGACCGGCTCGTCGCACACCCAGCACCGCCAGCCGTCACGCTTCGCCACGTCATCAAGGAGACTCATCCGAGCAAACTAGCCTCTCGGCCCGCTCGGCCGACGACCCGGCTAGTCGAGCAGGATGGTTTCGCAGCCGGTCGTGGTCCCGCCGGCCCGGACGAAGCAGCTGTCGCCCGGGGTGGCGGTGGTGTTCGTGCCGCCTCTCACGCCGTCCTTGACGTCGTCGCTTCCGGGTGTTTCGCCCTCCGCGAGTCGGGTGCCCGGCTCGGCGCGCAGGACGTCGTCGCCGCGTCCGCCGGAGAGAGCGTCGGTGCCGTTCTGGCCGTGCAGGGTGTCGTCGCCGGCGCCGCCCGACAACGTGTCGTCGCCGGCACCGCCCCACAGGATGTCCGTGCCCTCGCCGCTCACCAGGTCGATCTCATGGTCGCCGAGCAGCGTGTCGTTGCCGGCGTCGCCCCGCAGGACGTCGTCGCCCTCGCTGCCTCGCATGGTGTCATCGCCGGCACCGCCCGTCACAGCGTCGTTGTCGGGACCACCCCGCAGGATGTCGTCGCCGCCGTCGCCCCGGACGGTGTCCCGGCCGTAGTAGCCGTCGATGTCGTCGTCGCCCTCGCCCCCGGCGAGCGTGTCGTCGCCGAACCACCCCCGCAGCTTGTTGCCGCCCGCGTTGCCCGCCAGCGTGTCGTTGGCGGACCCGCCCTCGAGGTCCTCGACGTCCGCGGCGATGGTGTCGCGCTCGCCCGCCACCCCGTCGTCGCCCCTGGCCCCGTCCAGGTCCGCGGTCACCGCGACGGAGCGCTGCGAGTACGACACCAGGTCCCGGCCTGGCCCACCGTTGAGCACATCCGCGCCGGTGTCGCCGTCGAGGAAGTCGTCTCCGGCGTCGCCGGAGAGCGTGTCGCTGCCGCTGCCGCCCCAGATCCGGTCGTCGCCGGCGCCACCGGAGACGGTGTTCGCGCCCGGTCCGTAGCCTCCGCCCAGCAGGTCGGCGCCTCCGCCGCCCACGATGATGTTCCTGCCGCCGCCCCCGTACAGCCCGTTGTCGCCGTCGTTCCCGGTGAGCCTGTCGTTGCCGGCGCCGCCCTCGACGGCCTCGACGTCCGTGGCGATCGTGTCGTGTTCGCCGGCCTCGCCGTCGTCACCGGTGGCGCCGTCCAGGTCGACGACGACGGCCGCCGTGCGGCGGTAGTACGACGCCTTGTCGCGGCCCGGCCCACCGTTCAGCGTGTCCGCGCCGGCGCCGCCGTCCAGGTCGTCGTCGCCTTCGCCGCCCGTGAGCCGGTCCTTGCCGTCCTCGCCCTCGAGCAGGTCGTAGTCGCCCCCGCCGTCGAGGACGTCGTCGCCGTCGTTGCCCTCGAGCCGGTTGGTGGCGTCGTTGCCGGTGAGGATGTCATTGCCCAGGCCACCCTCGATGTCCTCCACATCGGCGGCGATGGTGTCGCCCTCGCCCCGCTCGCCGTCGTCGCCCGGCTGCCCGTCGAGGTCCGCGGTGACCCGGCCGCGGTGCGATCCGTACCGCACCTGGTCCTGGCCCTCCCCACCGACCATGACGTCGGCACCGGCCTCGCCGTCCAGGGTGTCCGGGCCGTCGCCGCCGGCGATCGTGTCGTTGCCCGCCCCGCCGGAGATCTGGTTCTCGGCGCCGTTGCCGCTGAGGGTGTCGCCGCCGGTGCCACCCTCCAGGTTCTCGACGTCCGCGCCGACAGTGTCGCGTTCACCACGCTCGCCGTCGTCGCCCGCGGCGCCGTCCAGGTCCGCGGTCACGGCGTTGCGATGGTCGGCATAGGTCGCCCAGTCCGCCCCGGCACCGCCGCTCAGGGAGTCCGCGCCGGGGCCGCCGGCCAGCACGTCGATGTCCGCACCGCCGCGCAGGACGTCGTTCCCGGCGCCGCCGGTCAACCGGTCCTGGTCCGCCCCGCCGTCGAGCACGTCCGTCCCGGCACCGCCGACCAGCTCATCGCCGTTCCCACCGCCGGTGAGCTTGTCGTCGCCCGCCCCACCGTTGAGCACGTCCCAGCCGGCGTCCCCCGTGAGGACGTCTTTCCCGGCGCCGCCGGCGATGCGGTCGTCGCCCGCCCCTCCGTTGAGGATGTCGCCGGCACTGCCGCCGGTGAGGGTGTCAGCGCCGGCGCCGCCCGAGACGGTCACGGCGACGCCGGCCTTGGCGGCGACGGTGTCGTTCCGGTCGCCCAGCGACACCGTGACGCGGACGATCGCCCTGGTGGTCGCGCAGGTCACCTTGGTCTTGTCGCGCTTGACCGCCTTGCAGCCCTTGCCCGCCTTGACGGCGACGGTGTCGTCGACGGTGACCTTCCGCCCCGAGACCGTGACCACGATCCGGTTGACCTTGCCGCCGGCCGCGGTGAAGGCGACGGTGCTCGCGCCGGTGACCTTGACGGTCCCGGTCGCGGCGGCCTGAGCGGGCCCGGCGAGGGCCGACGTGCAGGCAACGGCGAGGACGGTGCCGCCGACAGCGGCAACCATGGAACGGAGCGAAGGCGACACAGTTTCCCCGATGACGATCGATGCGGCGGGACGAAGATCCGCACGATACCGAATCCGCGCCCGTCCCACGGCCCGGCCTTGTGCCGGCCGATGTCAGACGCCCGCTGACGCGCGGCGGATTCCATGGCCGCCCAAAGGGGGCGGTAGCCAAATAGCGCGGCCGTCGCCGCTGACCGTCGCCCAGTGCGGCTTTCCGTCCTCGAGCCGGTCCAGCGCGAGCAGCCGTCGGCCGGCGCCCTACCGGCCGACCGGGGCCGCCGTCACCGGTCCCGCACCGGTTTCCCGGTCGCCGTGCGGCGCAGCGCCGCGACGACGGTGATCTCGCTCGGCCGCTCGGCCCGGGACAGCCGCGGGTCCAGCCACTCCCGCAGCTGGTCGGCGGTCAGCGTACGGCCGGGGTGGACCTCCACGGTGGCCCGCAGCCGCTGGCCGAACTCCGCGTCCGCGACCGGCTCCAGCAACGCGTCGGCCACGTCGGGGTGGCCGGTGAGGATCGCGGCCACCGGGCCGGCGTACACGTTCTCCCCGCCCGAGACGATCATGTCGTCGAGCCGCCCGTCGACGAACAGCCGGCCGGCCGGATCGACGTGGCCGAGGTCTCCGGTCGCGAGCCACCGCCCGTCCGGTTGCCAGCCCCGGACCTGGATCTCGCCGATCCGGCCCGGCGGCAGCGGCGTACCGTCCGGCTCGACGACCCGGACCCGCACCCCGCGCGGGGCGCGGCCGACCGTGCCGGGTGCCGCCCGCAGATCCGCCGGTGTGGCCATCGCCGCCCAGCCCGCCTCCGTGGTGGCGTACATGTTGAAGGTCAGATCCCCGAAGCGGTCGCGCAGCCGCTCGCACAGGTCGGCGGTCAACGGGGCGGCGCCGCTGACCACGCCGCGCAGCGAGTCGACGGCCGGCCACCGCGAGGCCGGCAGGTCGCAGATCCGGCGCAGCTGGATCGGCAGCGCGAACAACAGGCCGGCGCGGTGCTCGGCGACCGCGCTCAGGATCCGGTCCGGGCCGCCGCCGGGCACCAGGACCACCGGGGCGCCCAGGACGAGACCGGCGGACAGGTAGGTCAGGCCGTAGCCGTGGTGCGGTGGGGTTGCCACGACGATGGGCTCGCCGCGGCGCACCGGCGTCAGCCGCAGGTGGGTGGTCACCGGGCCGAGCAGCATGCGCAGGGTCATCGGGCGGGACACCGCGCGTGGCACCCCGGTGGTGCCGGAGGTCAGCACGAACGTGCGCCCCTGCCGCGTCGCCGGGGGCGCGGCGGGCTTGTCCGGGCGGCCGGCGAGCAGCTCCGGCCAGGCCATCGCGGGCAGGTCGGCGGTGGCCGCGCCCGGCTCGTGCACCAGCCCGCCGGCCCGTTCCCTGCGCAGCACCTCGGCCATCCGGTCGCGGGGCAGGTCGGGCGGCAGCAGGACCACGTCGACGCCCAGCCGGGCCAGCCCGATCGCCGCCGCCACGAAGCCCCGGTGGCCGGCGCAGGCCAGCCCGACCCGGTCGCCGGCCCGCACGCCGAGCCCGCCGGCCGCGTTCGCCGCGCAGGCATCGGCCATCGCGTCCAGCTCCGGGTAGGTGACCGGTCCGTCCGCGTCCACCAGCGCGAGCCCGGCGGGCGGTCCGGCGGCGAGCGCCGTGGCGAGGCTGCGCCCGTGCCGGCGGCCGGCGCGCAGCAGCCGCACCAGCCGGCCCGGGCGGCACAGGCCGGCCGCCGCCAGCACCCGCAGCGGCTCGACGGCGTCGAGCGCCCACACCCCGGCGGTCAGCGCCCGCTCGACGGTACGGGGCAGCGCCGCCGACGCGATCGCACCGAGCCGGGCCCACCACGGCCACCACGACCGGCGATGGGCCACCGCGCGACACACGATCTCCGCCGCCTCGGCCGCCGACATCGCCGGGACCCGCCGGTACCGCGGCGTCGGCGCGCTCATCCGGGTGCGGACCAGGTTGCAGTACACCGTGCTGACCTTGACGTGGTCGCGCCGCAGCTCGACGGCGGCGCTGCGCAGCCAGGTGTCGAACGCCGCCTTGGAGGCGTGGTAGGCCGACCAGTTCGGCGTGGTCATGGCCAGTCCGGCCGTGGAGACGTTGACGATGTGCCCGCCGCCGGTCGCCCGCATCGCCGGCAGCAGCACCAGCAGCAACTGGACCGGCCCCAGGTGGTTCAGGCTCATCGTGCGCTGGATGTCGTGGAACCGGTCGGCGGTGTCGGCGACCGAGCGCCGGATGGACCGGCCGGCGTTGCTCACCACCACGTCGATCCGGCGATACCGCGCCAGCAGCTCCGCGGCCAGCGCGGCGGCCGCTTCCGGCGAGGACAGATCGGCCCGGTGTACGAAGGCGCGCCCGCCCGCCGCCACGATCTCCTCGCGTACCCGCTCCAGCCGATCGACGGTGCGCGCCACCAGGAGCACGGTGGCGCCGGCCGCGGCGAGCCGGCGGGCCGTGGCCGCGCCGATGCCCTCGGAGGCGCCGGTGACCAGCACGGTCCGGCCGGCCACGGCCGCCCGCAGCCGCCGTTCCCGCGGACCGCGCCCGGTGATCCCGACCGCGATCCGCACCCACCGCCCGATGTGATCCACCGCGCCATTGTGTGCCACCGGCGCCCGCAGCCGGCGGGTCGTAGGATCGGCGCATGATTCTCGCTTTGGCTCGGCTCGCCGCCGTCGCCGCGGGCGCTGTCGCGGCCGCCGCTGTCGCCCGCGAGCTCGACAAACCCGCCCCCGAGCGCGAGTGGCACGGCGACGTCGGGGGCGTGCCCTACGACTTCCGCCCGCCCACGGCGGAGAAGCTGCTCCGCACGGTCTGGGACGCCGACAACCCCAAGGTGGTGGTGCCGCACGGGTTCGGCGTGGGCTGGAGCGTCAACTTCGCCCGGCTCGCCGCCCTCGTGCAGCCCCCGGAGCAGGGCCCGCCGCCGGCCAGCCCGGGCGAGATCACCGCGAAACCGCCCACCGACTGAGCCGGCAGTCAGGCGGTAGCGGCTGCTGCCGCACGGCCGGCGGTGCGGCCGGAGAAGAGGCAGCCGCCGAGGAAGGTGCCCTCCAGCGAGTTGTAGCCGTGCATGCCGCCGCCGCCGAAGCCCGCCACCTCGCCGGCCGCGTACACGCCCGGCAGCGGTTCCCCGCCGGGTGTCAGGACCCGGCCGGAGAGGTCCGTCTGCAGGCCGCCGAGGGTCTTGCGGGTCAGGATGTTCAGCCGGACCGCGATCAGCGGGCCGGCCGCCGGGTCCAGCAGCCGGTGCGGCGTGGCCACCCGGATCAGCTTGTCGCCCCGGTAGCGCCGGGCACCGTGGATCGCGGTGATCTGGGCGTCCTTGCTGAACGGGTTGGTCAGCTCGCGGTCGCGGGACTCGATCGTGCGGCGTACCAGATCGAGGTCGAGGTCCGGGCCCTCGTATTCCGCGGCCAGCTTGTTCATCCCGGCGACCAGCTCGTCCAGGGTCGGCGCCACGACGAAGTCGGCGCCGTGCTGTTTGAACGCCTCCACCGGCGGGGTCGCCCCGGGCCGGATCCGGCTCAGCACCTGGCGGATGCTCTTGTTCGTCAGGTCCGGATTCTGCTCGGAGCCCGACAGCGCGAACTCCTTCTCGATGATCTTCTGGGTCAGCACGAACCAGCTGTAGTCGTAGCCGGTGCTCATCAGGTGCTTGAGCGTGCCCAGGGTGTCGAAGCCGGGGAACAGCGGCGCCGGCAGGCGGCGGCCGGTGGCGTCGAGCCACAGCGACGACGGGCCGGGCAGGATGCGGATGCCGTGCTGCGGCCAGATCGGATCCCAGTTGCGCACGCCCTCGACGTAGTGCCACATCCGGTCCGGGTTGATGATCCGGCCACCAGCCTCCTCGGTGATGGCCAGCATCCGGCCGTCCACGTGCGCCGGCACCCCGGACACCATCCGCTTGGGCGGGGCGCCGAGCCGCGCGGGCCAGGCCTTGCGGACCAGGTCGGGGTCGCCGCCGATGCCGCCCGAGGTGACGATCACCGCCTGCGCCGCGTACGCGAACTCGCCGGACTCCTCCCGCGAGCTGGACTCGCCGCGCCGCACCCCGCTGGCCACCAGCGTGCGCCCCCGCACCCCGGTGACCACCCCGCCGGTCCGGACCAGGCCGTCCACGCGGTGCCGGAAGCCGAAGCGCACCAGCCCCCGCTCGGCCGCCGCGCGCACCCGCCGCTCGAACGGCTCGACCAGCCCCGGGCCGGTGCCCCAGGTCAGGTGGAAGCGCGGCACCGAGTTGCCGTGCCCCTCGGCGGCGCCGCCGCCGCGCTCGGCCCAGCCGACCACCGGGAACAGCCGGTGACCCATCTCGCGCAGCCAGGCCCGCTTCTCGCCGGCGGCGAAGTCGACGTACGCCCGCGCCCACTGCCGCGGCCAGTGGTCCTCCTCGCGGTCGAACGCCGCGCTGCCGAGCCAGTCCTGCCAGGCCAGGTCGACCGAGTCCCGGACGCCCATGCGGCGCTGCTCGGGCGAGTCCACCAGGAACAGGCCGCCGAACGACCAGAACGCCTGGCCACCCAGGCTCTGCTCGGGCTCCTGGTCCAACAGCAGCACCCGGCGTCCCGCGTCGGCGAGCTCGGCCGTCGCCGCCAGCCCCGCGAGTCCCGCCCCGACCACGATCACATCTGCGTCCATGCCCCTACGCTAGGCATCCTCATGCCAAGATGGTGGTCCATCGAGGCGGATTTACGCCCGTGTCTTATCACCGAGGTGACAAATCGTGCCGGATGCGTTCACCGAGCTCGAACCGCACGTGGCGGAGCTGCCGGCGGAGGTCGGCGCCCGGTTGCGGGCCGAGCAGCCGGCGCTGCGCGACCGGGTGCTGCGGACGATCCGCACGGCCATGAGCGGGCAGGGCAGGTCGCTGACCGGCGGCCAGGGGCGCGGGCTGACCCTCGGGGTGGAGACGGCGGTGGACGCGTTCGTGTGGGCGGTGGCCGAGCCGGGCCGCGACCTCACCGGCACCCGGGAGGTGTTCGTCGGCCTGGGCCGCACCGAATACCGGGAGGGCCACAGCGTCGACGCGCTGCGCTCGATCCTCACCCTCGGCGGTCGCGACATCTGGGCATACCTGGTCGGGCGGGAGCTGCCACCCACCGTGCTGTACGCGCTGGCCTCGGCGTTGTTCGGCTTCATCGACGCGCTCGCCGGGGCCGCCGCCCAGGGCTACCTCGACGAGCAGCGCCAACACGCCCGGGACTGGGACACCACCCGGCGGCGACTGATCACCCTGCTCGTCCAGCCCGGCCCGCCCGGCGCCGCGGCGATCCTGGCCGCCGCGGACGCGGCCCGCTGGCCGCTGCCCGGCGCGGTGGCGGTGCTCAGCGTGGAGGGCACCGACGGCGAGCGACTGGCGCGGCGGGCGGGCAGCGGCACGATCGCCACGGTCATCGACGACGCCACCCGGCTGATCCTGCCGGAGCCGGCCACCCCGGGCCGGGTCGCGCACGTGGCCGCCGCGCTGGCCGGGCGGCGGGCGGCGCTGGGCCCGGCGGTGGGGCTGGGCGCGGCCCGGTTGTCGTACCGGTTGTCGCGGCGGGCGCTGCAGTTGCAGCAGGAGGGCGTGCTGCCGGCGGAGTCGTTGCTGCGCTGCGACGAGCACCTGGTCACGCTGGTCACCGCGTGGGAGCCCGGGCTGACCGGCCGGCTCGCCGAGCGGTGCCTGGCGCCGCTGGAGCCGCTCGGTGCGGCCGAGCGGGAGGTGCTCGGCGCGACGCTGCTGGCCTGGCTGCGGGCCCAGGGGCAGGTGCTGGCGGCGGCCGCGGCGTTGCCGGCGCATCCGCAGACGGTGCGATACCGGATGCGCAAAATCAGGCGACTGTTCGGCGCGGCGCTCGACGACCCGGACGCGCGGCTGGCGCTCCAGCTCGCCCTGTCGCACCAGCTCGGCCGGGAGGCCTGATCGGGCAAGGCGGAACGAGGGTCTACCGGGCGGCACCGGCCCGAGCGGCATTGACCCCTGACGTCGGCCGGCGTGCGGGCGGTGGCCGTCATGGGAGATCACCGTCCTCGGTCCTGGAGGGCGGGCTCACCGGGGGGCTCACCGCCGCAGCCTGGCGGCGGGTACAGCGGTGAGGTCATGGGTTCCATTCACGTGGTCCTGGCCGGGTGGCCGCCGGACGTTCGGGGTGGACACCGGCGGTGTCCGCATCAGTCGTTCGGTGGTGAGCGGTCGCGCCGGTGGCGGGGTTCGTGCTGTGATCAGGGTCGACGCGTAAGGGGTGGTCGGCACGTGATCGAGGACAGCGCCGCGGGGTTGGCACTGACAGCCGATCAGGTGGCTCGGGCCGGCACGTCGATTGACTGGCTCACGAGCGCCGGTGGCGTGCTGCACTGGGTGGAGGCTTCGCCGGAGGTCGGCCGCGCGGTGGTGGCGAGTTGGGATCCCTCATCGGGTGCTTCGGGAGTGCGGATCTCCGGTCTGCCGGAAGCGGGCGTGGGCAGCAGCTTGCATGCGTACGGCGGGATGCCGTACACGGTTCTCCCCGCGCTCGGTGTGGCCGTGGTGGACGGCTCCACCGGGCAGATCGCCGGCGATGTGGCGGTGGCCGCCACCGCGCACACCTACGGGGACCTGGCGCAGTCCGGCGGCGAGTTGCTGTGCGTTCGCGAAGACAGCAGCGGCGACGAACTGGTCGCGATCGACCTCACGACCGGCGCGCTGCGCGTCCTGCGGACGACCGACGGGTTCCTCGCGTCGCCCCGAGCTGCCAAGAGGCGATTGGCGTGGGTGCAGTGGGGCGCGGGTGTGATGCCGTGGGACTCCAGTGAGGTGTGGGTCGCCGATTACGCGCCGGGTGGCGGTGTCGGAGCGGCGGTGCGGGTGGCGGGTGGACCGGACGAGTCGGTCGTCCAGCCGCAGTGGGCCCAGGACGGCTCGCTGTACTTCCTGTCCGATCGGACGGGCTGGTGGAACCTCTATCGGTGGCGTGATGGGCGCACCGAGGCGGTGGCGCCGATGGCGGCCGAATGCGCGACGGCGCCGTGGGAGTCCGGCTACGCCAACTATGCGCTGCTGCTGTCCGGCCGGATCGGCGTGATCGTCCAGCGCGGGCCGGAGCACGAACTTGTCATCGTGGAGCCAGATGGCCGGGTCGCGGCGGTCGAGACGCCGTACACCTCGATCAAGCCGTTCCTGGCCGCCATGGGTGACCGGATCGCCCTGATCGGAGCGTCGCCGACGCGAGCGTCGGAGATCGCACTGGTCGCCACCGACGGCTCAGCTCGGGTGGAGGTGATCCGGCGCGGCCCCGGTGACCTCGTCGCGGGCTCGGTGCCGGAGATAATGCGGATCAGGTCCGGGCAGGCCGAGGTGACCGCGCTGTTCTATCCCCCGGCTGGCGACGTCCGCCCCGCACCGTTGATCGTCAGAGCGCACTCCGGACCGACGTATCACAGCGACCTTCGGCTGGACGGAGAAGTGCAGTTCTTCACCAGCCGCGGGTTCGCCGTCGTCGATGTCGACTACCGGGGTAGTACCGGTTACGGGCGGGCGTTCCGGAAGGCTCTGGACGGGAGCTGGGGTCGTTCCGATGTCGAGGACTGCCGCAACGTCACTCTGCATCTGCTCGCGGTGGGCCGGGCGATGCCGGAGGCGGTGTTCATCTCCGGGGCGAGCGCGGGCGGCTTCACCGCGTTGCGGGCGGCCTGCGAGGACGGGCCGTTCCGCCTGGCGGTGGCGCGGTCGGCGATCGTGGACCCGCAGCGGTGGACGACCACGGCACCTCGGTTCCAGCGACCGCACGCGGCGATCCTGGCCCATGACGGCGCCCGCGTGGCGCCCGAGCGCGTGCGCCGTCCGGTGCTGCTGATCCACGGCGGCCGGGACGACGTCGCCCCGATCGGCGACGTGACGCAGTTGGCGACGGCACTGCAGGAGCGGAAGCTGCTGGCCGGGATGCTGACCTTGGAGAATGTCGGGCACTATCTGTCCGCGCCGGCCGCGCAGGCTGCGGCGTTGGACGCTGAGCTCGATGCCTATCTGGCGGTGCTCACGGAAGCCGGCCTGGCCCTTCCGAGCTGATCAGCGACGGCAGCCGGGTGCGGGCGTATTCGGTCAGGTCCCGGACGTCGGCCCGGTCGGCATACGGCTGGAGTTCGGCCAGCATGAGCACGATGCGGTGGGCGCTGCGGAACGACGCCACGGTGGCCGCGTGGTCTATCGCCTGGCGGGCGATGGCGCAGGCGTGCTCGATCTGGCGGCTGCGCGCGAGGGAGGCGGCGTGCAGCGCGGTGTCGATGGCCAGGCGACGGACGCGGTGGGGTTCCAGCAGCGTGACCGCCCGGCTGGCTTCGCGTTGGGCCAGCTCGTGCAGGCCGAGGTCGAAGAAGCAGTGCGCCTTCTCATCGGCTAGGTCGGCTTCGCCGAAGTATCCGATCCAGGCCGGTTCCTCGGCAGGCCGGCTTCGGGCGAGATCGACCTCGACCTGCAGCAACGCGGCGGCGCAGGCAGCCTGGTCGGCTCGGCGGGCGTGTGCACGGGCGAGCACCGCGCGGAAGGCGGCCCGTACGGCGGGGGTGCTTTGGTGTTCGATGCCGCGCAGCGCGGCGGCGGCGAGACGGGCTGCCTGGTCCGGGTCGCCGCAGTGCAACGCGAGGTGGGCGAGGCTCACGGCGATGAGGTAGCCCCCGTACAGGCGGTCACCGCATCGGGTCACGATTTCCAGGGCCCGCAGGTAATGCTGCTGAGCCAAGCCATCGGCGCCCAGGTCGACGGCTTCGTATCCAGCGAGTTCGAGGTATCCGGTCGCCACCCGCGGAGCTCCCGTGGCCAGGACATCAAGTCGGTGACCGAAGATCTCGGTGACGTCCGCATAGGTCTGTCCGGCCCCGTGCACATGGTCGGCACCGCGAAGCTGTCGCAGCCGGTCCGCCGCCGCCCGACCTTCCTCACCGGCACGCCAGCGCCGGGCGTCCTGCGTGGACGACAACAGCCAATCCAGTACCGGGCGATCGGTTGCCGCGGACCGGAACCCGACCGTCGCACTGGTCGTGTCGCGCGTCAGGCGCAAGGTGCGCTCGCGTTGGAGCATAGGTAGAAGTCTGCGTAACCCGTTCCCGGCGGAGAGGACCCGATCACATTGGTCGACTAGTTCGTCGGAGGGCATCCGCTCGGCTGTCTCGATCTTGCGGACCAGATCCTTGTGCACGAACAGGGCCTTGCCGAGGTCGGCTTGGAACATGCCGAGGCCGAGACGCAGCCGACGGACTTCCGCGCCGAAGAAGTGCAGCACGGACCTGGCCGGCTCCAACTCCTTGGGGGTCTGGCCCATCGCCACCACCGTCCCGGGCACCACACAGCGATCGAACGAATGCTCAGTGTCAATGAAACAGCGGACAGTGAACAACGCCGAAACCCCCATGGGGACATCAACGGTGTCCGCATGTGCCCCCTGCCCACGACCGGCCCGGTCAAGTGGACTCGACGTATGCGCATCGGCTACAGCATTGGGGGTTCTCGGCGACGGCGTCGTCGACACTGTCACCCACCGGGTCGCCGGAAAGTGGACGCGGACACACCTGGCCGCAGGTGAACTTCACCGGCCAGTGCGGCTTCGCCGAAGTCGAACGCATCCACCGCAACGCGCTCACCACGGTGTTACTGGTGCCGGACCGGTACGCCCAAGCCGCGCACATGACCTCCCGCTGGTTCGAAGCGCTGCTGGCCGGCTGCCTGCCGCTCACGCCGACCGAGATCCGTTTCGCAGACGCCTACGCGCCCCGCGACCTGCAGATCGACTCCAGCCAAGACGTGATCGACAAGGTCGCCTGGCTTCAGGCGACCGCCGGCAGCCCTGAGCACGCCGACCTGATCGCCGCCTGCCTACCCCTACTGGAACCGTTCCGCTGCTCCGCCCAGGTCTCCACCGCGATCACCATCCTGGAAGGACTTCATGATCACTGGGCCCGTCTACGACACCTTCGCCGACGCCTATCTGGCCGTGCTCGGCGAGATCCATCAACGGCCGCACCACTCCACGGTCACCAGGGGCAAGACCGCCATCGAGATCCCGAACGTCAGCTTCACCATCCGTGACCCGATCGCCCGCACCCCGTACCTGGCCGCCCGCCGGGCGAACATCGTGTTCAACCACGCCGAGGCAATGTGGTATCTGTCCGGCCGCGACGACCTCGACATGATCGCCCACTACGCCCCGAGACTGCGCGGCGTGTCCGAAGACGGCAAGACCCTGACCGGCACCGCGTACGGCCCACCCCTATTCGCGCCCACCGAGCCGGACGGGCGCAGCCAATTCGACCGGGTCCTGGCCCTGCTTCGCACCGACCCGGATGCCAAACGCGCGGCCATGCCGATCATGCGCCCCGACGAGCTGATCGACCCGGCCAACCCGGACGTGTCCTGCACCCTCGGCCTGCAGTTCATGCTTCGCGCCGGGCGACTGCACCTGACCGCCTACATGCGCGGCAACGACGCCGTGATCGGCCTCTACGGCGACACGTTCGCCTTCACGTTCATCCAGGAATTCGCCGCCCGGCTGCTCGGCGTCGACGTCGGCAGCTACGCCCACCACGTCGGCTCGATGCACATCAACATCCTTGACATTCCCAAGGTCGAACGTCTCCTCGCCGACCAGACCCGGCGCGATTTCCCGCATCAAGCGATGCCCTCGGACGCGAGCTGGGCGGACCTACGAACCGTCCTGGAGTGGGAGGAACGGCTGCGGCTCAACCAAGCCACCTTCACCGCCGACGCGGTCGCACTCGACCCGTACTGGATCCAAGTGATCTGGCTGTTCGAAGTGCACCGGCAGCTCACCCACCACCCCGGCCAGCCGGTCACCGCCGGAACCCTCGCCCAGCTATACCCCGGGCACCGGTGGCAGATCGCCCAACGCTGGCCCGAACGGATGCCGGCAGGAGTAGAGCCGTGACCACCGCCATCGACATCGACTGGAGCTGTTGGACCGTCGTCCTACTCAAGCCGGACTGCGTCGCCCGCGGCCTCGTCGAACCCGTCCTCACCTGGGTCGGTACCGAAGTCACCCTCGTCGACCACCGCATCGTGACCCCGACCGAGGACCAGATCTTCGCCCACTATGACGACCTGCTTACCACCCGCCGCGCCCACTTCACCTGGGTCGACGTCCGCGCCGACCTGCGACGCACCTACGTCGGCCAGCGGGTTTGCATCGCGCTGGGCTACGCCCCCAACGCCGCACCCCGGCTGCGGGATCTCCTCGGCCACTTCGACCCCACCCACGCCGGCATGCTCACCATCCGCGGCCGATTCGGGCAGGACTCCCTGCGCCAAGCCCAGGCCGAACAGCGGCTGATCGCCAACGTCATCCACTCCTCCGACGACCTCGCCGGCGCCGAACGCGAGTTCGCCATCTGGTACGGCCCCACCTGCCGACACCTACTCCACCCGCCCACCAGTGCGCGCGAAGGAGCCCGACCGTGACCGCTGACCCGACCGGCATCCGCACCGGCCCCCGCCTGCTGCCCGTCCTTCCGGACGAGGCGAAGGCCCGGCTCGACCCGTACATGGCGCTCATCGTCGGCTACCGCAAGTCCGGGCTGTCGTTGAACCACATCATCGGCTGCCCGCTGGACTGCGGCTACTGCGTCCGCCACTTCTGGGGCAACTACGACGTCAAGATCCCGCACCTGCTGTGCTCCACCGACGAGGCCATCGACCAGCTCGTCAACCACCACGCCTTCCAGCCCCGCGTGACGCCGATCCAGTTGTTCAACAAGGCCACCGACCCGTTCCTGCCCGGCGTCAAACCCCACCTGTTCCAGGTCCTCCAGGCGCTCGACGAACGCGGCTACACCAACCACGTTCTCGTCATCACCCGGTTCAAGGTCACCGCCACCGACATGGCCGCGCTGGAAAGGCTTCAGCACGTGCGGGTCACACTGCTGTTCACGTACTCCGGCATCACCGACCCCCGCGTCGAGCCGATCGCCAGGAGCGACATCACGGTTACCTCGATCCGCACCGCCGCGAGCCACAAGAAGCGGACCGGGGTGGTGCTCTACTGGCGGCCCATCGTCCCCGGCTGGAACGATGCCCCCGACACCATGGCCGCCGTCCTCGACGTCGGCAGGGACGTCGACGCCATCGTGTTCACCGGGTACTACCACAAACCCGAAAACGCCGATTACCTGCGCGACCTCGGCGTCACCGTGCCCTACGCCGACGACTACGCCCGCCGCAAAGTCATGCCCAGCGACCTCGACGCCCGGGTCGTCGCCGCTTGGCGCCAGTCGGGCATCTCTACGCCGCTGTTTCGCAAGACCTCCTGCGGCGTCGCCTACGCTCACGCCGCACCCGACTACAACGGCCATTGGGGTGTCCGCGAACTCTGCGATATCTGCCCCGACATCCAGCGGCAGCGCTGCGCCGACGACTACCGGGAACCCAGCCCGGCGGACATGGACGCTGTCCTCGGCCAGCTCGGCTACGACAGCGCCTACCTCATCGAGGACGGCCACGTCTGGACCCACGGCCTCGGCGAACAACGCCGGTACGCCATCCAGCACACCCTGCGTCACCAGATCTGGGAACTCGACCAGCCCCACTACCTGCACGCTCACGGCCGCTCCCTGCACGGCCACACCGCCGACACCGACCAGGTCACCGCCCTCGCCGGCATCCGCGAGCACTTCGAGGACGCCGCGCGCTACGAGGATGACTGACTCGACGACACGAGCCGGGGTGAACGGCAACGGAACCGACCGCCGGATCGTCGTGGAACACTCGGCACGGAGGTGAGGGCAGATGGAACTCGTCGCGATCGACCTCGAAGGCAGCGGCGCCCAGGAACGCGACCACGAAGCCATCCTGGAGATCGCCCTCGTGCCGCTCATCGGCTGGCAACCCGACATGACTGCGGCCTATTGCACCCTGATTAACCCACAGCGACCCATCCCACGCCGACCGTGGATCTCACCCGGACTAACCGACGACGCTCTCCGAACAGCACCCACCATCGAGGCCGTCAGTCCCGAAATCGTCCGACGCATCAGAGGGAAATACCTGGTCGGCCACAACATCGGCGTCGACTGGCGCCTCCTGCGCCGCCGTTGCCCGACCGTCGCCCCAGCCGGCTTGATCGACACCCTCCGGCTGGCCCGCCAAACAGACCGGGCAGGCTCGAACGGTCTCGCCGCCCTGGTGGAACGACACGGCCTCATACAGGACGTAAACCGCCTCGCCCCCGGCAGCGCCCCGCACCGCGCTCTGTGGGACACCGTCGCGTGCGGCCTGCTCATGAGGGCGCTCGCCGTACACCTAATGGGCGACCATGCCAGTGCCCACGCCCTGCTGGGCGTAGCAGAAGTCCGGCTCGACGCCCCGGCGGGGGACGTTCTCACCCAGCCCACCCTCTTCGACCAGAGCCGATGAGCCCCTGGGACAGGTAGCGGCGACGACGTGACCGGTTGGGGTGCCCACACACCCTCGCCTCAGACTGCGACGGCCAGCTTCCCCGCCAGTCCCTCGGTGAGCACGCGGCCCGCCTCGGCCGCCGGCAGTGGGCGGGACAGGAAGTAGCCCTGGGCCAGGTCGCACTCCAGGTCGCGCAGGATCGCCAGCTGGGCGGCCTCCTCGATGCCCTCGGCGACGGTGGTCATGCCGAGATTTCGGCCCAGCCGCACGATCGTCCGGACCAGCGCCTCGTCCTCGCGGTCGCCGCCCAGGCGGTCCACGAACGAGCGGTCGATCTTGAGGATGTCCATCGGGTAGCGGCGCAGGTACGCCAGCGACGAGTATCCCGTGCCGAAGTCGTCCATGGCCAGGGTGACGCCCAGCGCCTTCAGCCGCTGCAGCTGGGTGAGGTTCTCGTCGGTGTCGGTGAGCAGCACGCTCTCGGTCATCTCCAGGCACAGCTGGTCGACCGGCATGCCGGTCTCGGCGAGCACCTCGGCCACCATCGCGGACAGGTCGCCGTGCTCGAACTGGCGCACCGACACGTTGACGGCCATCTTGAGCCGCCGGGTGCGGCCCGCGCCCCAGGCCACGGCCTGGCGGCAGGCCTCGGTGAGCACCCAGCGGCCGAGCGGCACGATCAGGCCGGTCGCCTCGGCGATGCCGATGAAGTCCAGCGGCGGGATCATCCCGCGGGTCGGGTGCTGCCAGCGGACCAGCGCCTCGAAGCCGACGATCTCGCCGGTCCGCAGGTCGACCGTGGGCTGGTAGTGCAGGGTCAGCTCCGCGCGTTCCAGGGCCAGCCGCAGGTCGGCCTCGAGTTCGAGCCGCTCGACCAGCCCGGTGAGCATCCCCGGGTCGTACGCGGCCAGCCCGGCCCCGCCCGCCGACTTGGCCCGGTACATCGCCAGGTCGGCGTTGCGCAGCAGCTGGTCGGTGCCCGCCGCGTCGGCGCCGCAGGCCAGGCCGATGCTGACCGCCACGTGCAGCTCCCGCCCGCCCAGCAGGACCGGCTCCTGCAGCGCGGCCGCGATGCGCGCGGCGACCGTCTCGGCGTCCGCACGCGCGGTGCCGGACTCGACGAGCACGGCGAACTCGTCGCCGCCGAACCGGGCCACGGTGTCACCCTCGCGGACGGCGGCCCGCAGCCGGGCGGCGACCTGGACGAGCAGGGCGTCGCCGGCGGCGTGGCCCAGGCTGTCGTTGATCTCCTTGAAGCCGTCCAGGTCGAGCAGCAGCACGGCCGCGCCGGCCCCGGCCGGGTCGCGCTCCAGGGATTCGAGCAGCCGTTCGCGGAACAGCGCCCGGCTGGCCAGCCCGGTCAGCGCGTCGTGGTACGCCTCGTGCACGAGCTGTTCCTGCAGCTCGGTGGCGTCGTGGATGTCGCGGGTGTTGAGCACGTAGCCGCGCACGGTCGGGTCGTGCATCAGGTTGGTGATCGTCATCTCGGCGAGCCGGATCCGGCCGTCCTGGTGGCGCAGCGGCACCTCGGCGACCACGACGGCGAGGGGCTGGTCGCGGATCGACTCCAGCGCGGCGGCGAGCTGGGGCGTGGCCCGGCGCCCGGCCACGTCGAGCAGCTTGAGGCCCAGCAGCACCGAGGCGGGGTAGCCGAAGATCCGCTCGACCGACTCGCTCTGGAAGCGGATGGTGGAGTCGGCGTCGATGACCGCGACCGACTCGGAGCTCTGCAGCACCAGCGCCCGGAAGCGCAGCTCGCTGGCCCGCAGTTCGGTGGTGCGCCGGGCGACCCGGGATTCCAGGTGCCGGGTGAGGTGCCGGTTCTCCAGCAGCGTCAGCAGCTGGCGGGCGATGATCAGCAGGATGAGGGTGGAGCGGCAGCCGGCGGTGAAGGAGTCCGCCGTGCCCGAGATCGCGTAGTGGACGACGCTGCAGCCCAGCGCGATGAGCACGGCCGCGTACGGCGCGAGCATCGCGAACGGCTGCGGCTCCGGGTGCGCGTCGGCGGCGTCGGCGGCCCGTTCCCCCGTACCGGATTCCGGGCGCCGGGCCGCGAGCAGGACGATCGCGAAGCCCGCGAGCCGCACGAGGACCAGCACGCCGCCGAGGCCGTGGCCGCCGCCCGGGGTCCCGAGGACGTACCCGCCGTAGGCGATGCCGAGCAGCACCGTCGCGCCCACGACGAGCAGCAGCGGCCCGGAGTCCGGCCCGCCGCGGCGCAGCAGGGCCAGCAGGTGCAGGGCGAGGGTGATCAGCACGATGCCGCCGAGCGGGTAGCCGAGCGGCACGGATGGACCGGCACCGGCGCCGGCGGTGAACAGCGGGCCGAGCACCAGGAGCCAGCTCACCAGCAGCAGGGAGCAGGCGATCATCAGGCCGTCGACGCCCGCGCGGACCCGGTTGGCCACCGACTGCCGGCCCACCGGGACCACCAGCAGACCCGCCGCGACCAGCGGAACCAGGCCGAGGTGGCCGAGGTCGGGCGGCGGCCCTTGGCTGCCCGGCGTCAGCAGGCCCCAGGCCGTGCCGGCCTCGCCGGCGGAGTACGACAGCATGCCCAGGCCGATGCCGGCCCAGGCGGCGCCCATCCGTCCCCGGCGGCGCGCGGCGCGGCGCAGGCAGGCGATCCCGGCGGCCAGCGTGAGCAGGAGGGTGCCGGCCACGGCGGCCGCGTGGGTGACGGCCGCGCCGCCGAGGCCGCCGACCATCCAGGCCGCGAACGCGGTGCCGGCGACGCCGGCCAGCAGCGTGCCGGGACGCGGGTGCCTGAGGGTCATCAGACTCCTCCCCGCCTCGTGATCGCCGCCTGCCGGCCTGTTCGTCACCGTCGAGATCGGGCGGGAGCTGGGCCACTTGAGAGATTCGCCGCGCCCGCGGTGCCGCCCGGACGGCGGGGCCGCCGCCACCCGGCGACCTGACCGCGGCCCACCGGCCGGTGAAGATGCACGGTGCTCGATGCGCGAAATTCACATTGTTGGTATTTCGGCGCCGGGGCCGGACCTCTACGGTCAGCGTGTGGACCTCGAGCTGCGCCACCTGCGGACGATCTGCGCGATCGCCGAGGCAGGCAGCCTGAACAAGGCCGCCGCGGCGCTCGGGCTGGCCCAGCCCGCGCTGACCGCCCAGTTGCAGCGGATCGAGCGCACGCTCGGCGGCGCCCTGTTCGTCCGGGATTCCCGCGGCACCCGGAGCACCCCGCTCGGTGATCTGGTGCTGGCCCGGGCCCGGCTGATGCTGCCCGCGGTGGAGGGCCTGCGGCAGGACGTCACCGCGCTGGTCGGTGCGGAGCGCACCGGGCAGTACCGGATCGGCGCCACCAACGGGCCGGTCGCCGCGGGCCTGGTGCAGCTCCTGTCGGCCGTCCGGCCGGCGAACCCGGCGTCCGTGCACGCCACCTGGTCCGCCGACGAGATCTGCGCCAAGGTCCGTTCCGAACGGCTCGACTACGCGCTGGTCGGCGCCTGCAATCCGTCGGTGCCCCACGGCGGCGACGGGCTGGTCTGGCAGCCGGTGTGCGTCGACCCGGTCTGGGTGCTCGTCGACGAAAGCCACCGCCTCGCCGGGCGGGCCGAGGCCGCGCTCGCGGAGTTCGCCGGCGAGCGGTGGGCCAGCGCGCCGGGCGACGGCTGCTTCACCGCGTGCTTCGCCTCCGCGTGCGCGCAGGCCGGTTTCACGCCGCGGCAGCCGCTGGAGATGGACGTCGGTGGGTGCATCGACCTGGTCGCCGCGGGCAGCGCCGTCGTGCTGTGCCAGGGCACCGTCCGGGCGATGCCCGGGGTCGTGGCGGTCGCGCTGGCCGGCTCGCCGCTGCGCTGGCGGCATCTGCTCGGCTGGGATCCCGCCGGCCCGGCCGCCGCGGCCGCGGTCGAGGTGCACGGCCTTGCCGTGCGGGCCTATCTCGACGTCGTCGCGCAACGCCCCCGGTACGCGGACTGGCTGGGCGCGAACCCGGGGTTCGGCGCCCAGCCCGTCACCGCCGCCGGGATCAGCAGGCGTTGAGCATCGTCGTCACCGCCGCTTTCTCGGCGCTGGTGACGGTGAGCTGCCAGACGTACTTCACCTTGACCCACATCCGGGCGTAGACGCAGTGGTAGCTCGACAGCGGCGGCTTCCAGGCGTCCGGTGACTTGTCGCTCTTCGACTGGTTGACGTTGTCGGTGACCGCGATCAGCTGCGGATTGGTCAGGTCGTTGGCGAACGACTGGCGCTTGGCCGTCGTCCACGCCCAGGCGCCGGAGATCCAGGCGTTCTTCAGCGGCACCATGTGGTCGATGTCGACGTCCGACGCCGCGGTCCAGGTGGCCCCGTCGTACGGGCTGAACCAACTGCCGGAGGTGGCGGCGCACGCCGAACTGACCACGACCCCGGTGCCGTCGCGCTTGAGCACCGTCTCGCGGGTGTTGCAGGTGCCCGAGACGGTCGCCCAGTGCGGGAAGAGGTCCCGGTCGTAGGTGGTGGTGTGGGTCCAGGCCGCGACCGTCAGGGTGGCGAGCTGGGTGCGGGCCGTGGCGGCGGTGGGGATGCCGGGCGGGGTGGCACCGGCGGGGGCGGCGAAACCGAGTTGCAGGAGTACGGCGGCCAGCACGGCGGCCAATAGTGCGGTGATCGGGCGGCGCGGGTTCACGAGAGCCTCCGGGGGAGGGTTAGCCGAGATCGTGTACAGGATTCTCAGCGTGCCGCGGCCCCGCGCCCAGATCTCAGTTTCGATATACCCAAGTCGATATAGCGAGGCCGCGCCCGCGCCGGTGATCGCGGTCGCGATGTCTCAGGTCCGGAGGCAGCCGAACGATGGGCAGGCTGCGACTCCCGTCCGGGGAGCGACAGGGGTGGAGGAACGGGCGATGGCTGCGGTCTCGGGCAGGCTGGCGGCACCGGAGGTGCCCTCGGCGCTGCTGCGCGACCGCGGCATGCGGATGCTGTTCGCCGTCGCCGTGCTCGGCGCCGCCTGGTACGCCTGGCCGGCGGCCGGTCTCCCCCTCAAGATCGCCGGCTACTGGCCGATCCAGGTGGCCCTGGATCTGGTGCTGGCCGCCGGCTCGTGGCAGGTCTACCGGCACCCGGGGGCGCCGGCCGCCACCCGCCGCTTCTGGCGGGCGATGACGATCGCCGCCGGCCTGTTCACCGTCGGCGACCTGGTGCAGACCGTCCAGTCGGCCGGCGACCCGACGGTGCGGGGGCTGATCAGCGGAAACCTGCACCTGATCCTCATCGTCGCCGGGGCGTCGGTGCCGCTCTGGGCGATGCTCACCCACCCGATCCGGGTGACCGGCCGCCAGCGCCTGGTCTTCTGGCTCGACGCGGCCACCGTGATGACGGCCGCCGCCGGGATCATCTGGTCGTTCCTGGTGAGCTCGGCGGTCGGCGCGGGCACCGGCCCGATGCTGCTGAACAGCGCGCTCGCCGCGATCATGCTGATCATCTTCTTCGGCATCACCAAGCTGATCCTCGGCGGCGACGCGCCGTTCCGGCCCGTCGCGGCGGGGATCGCGCTGGTCGGGGTGGCCCTCACCGCGCTGGGCGCCGGCGTGGACGGGCTCGCCGCCACCACGCACCCCGCGCTCTTCATGCTGTCGAGCTTCGTGCCCTGCGTGATCATGGCCGCCTGCCCGCGGGCGCAGGCGGTGGAGATGCGGGTCGACCCCACCTCGGCGCAGCGGCACCGGCGGCGGCCGTTCAGCCTGCTGCCGTACGCGGCGGTGCTGGTCACCTACGCCGCCGGGCTGCTCAGCCTGGCCGACGACGGGTTGTCGACCCGCAGCTGGGGCCTGGTGTTCGGCTCGCTGCTGGTCACGACGGTGGTGCTGGGCCGGCAGATCACCTCCTTCGTCGACAACGCGGTGCTGCTCCGCCGCCTCGGCGAGCAGGAGAGCCGGTTCCGGTCGCTGATCGAGCACTCGTCGGACCTGACGGTGATCACCGACCGGCAGGGCCGGATGATCTTCACCAGCCCGGCCGTGACCCGGATGCTGGGCTACGCGCCCGAGGAACTGCTCGGCTCGGCGCTGCGCGACCTCCTGCACCCGGAGGACCCGCCCGGTGCCGCCGACGCCGACGGCTCCTGGCAGGGCCGGGTGCGGCACAAGGACGGCTCCTGGCGCTGGCTCGACGTGGTCGCCACCGACCGGCACGACGACCCCAGCGTCCGCGGGCTCATCTCCAACGCCCGCGACATCACCGAGGCGCGCGCCTTCCAGGAACGGCTGCGCTTCGACGCCACCCACGACGCGCTGACCGGGCTGGCCAACCGCACGCTCTTCCACCACCGGATCGCCGAGGCGGCCGGGCAACCGGACGCCGAGGCGCTCACCGGCGTCCTCGCCATCGACCTCGACGACTTCAAAATCATCAACGACACGCTGGGACACCACGTGGGCGACCGCGTGCTCGCGACGGTGGCGGAGCGGCTGTACGGCTGCGTGCGCGCCGACAGCGACACGGTGGCCCGGCTCGGCGGCGACGAGTTCGCGGTGATCCTCACCGGCACCACGGCGGCCGAGGCGGCGGCCGCGGCAGACCGGATCGTCGCCACCCTGACCGAGCCGGCCACCGTGGAGGGTCATGTGCTGGCCGTACGTGCCAGTGTGGGCGTCGCCACCGGCCCGAGCGCACAGGCCCGCACGCTGCTGCGCGCCGCCGACGCGGCGATGTACGAGGCGAAGCGGAGCGGCAAGGGCAGCATGGCCGTCGCCGCTCAGGAGTCAACTGCCCGCCCGTGAACGGGCAGGCTCGCAGATCCCTTCCCGCTCAGGGCGCTCCGATGCGGCCGTCGGCCTGCGCCGCGGCGGCCAGTCCCCGAAGTAGCTCCATGTCGGTGATGTCCTTCTGCCGCCATGGCCGGCCGTTGCGCAGGCGGGGAAACTGCTCCTTCATGGCGAGCATGCCGGAGACGCTCATGGCCAGGACCGGCGTGCCGTCCAGGGTGACGTGCTCATCGCCGAAGGATCCTGGCGGGAACAGCCAGTCGGCGAACCGCCCGAGGGGCTGGCTGAACGATCCCTCGGACCGCCGATCAAAGTACGCGGTGCTGAACGAGACGTCGTCCCACGTGAACTCGCAGGACTCCACCGGTGGTTGGGTCGGCAGCGCGGTAGCGCCGGCTCCTCCGAGAAGCGCCTTCGAACGCTCGGCGTGAATACGCTCGACCCAGAACTCCACGTCGCCGTGCTCACGGGTAATCCGGCCGATCCTCGCGTCGAGTCCCCAGCCTCCGAACAGCCACGCTGGGATATCGTCCGCCCGCAGGACCGCGACGACCTCACGGATGACGCGCAGCTGCCCCTCGGCCTTCTCGCCCATGGTCGTGATCCTGCCATGCGGGTGGACCGGCTACTCACGACTGGAGCAGGGCCCAGCACCAGGCCGCGGCGGCGAGGACGCAGAGCACCGTGCGCGCGTTGTTCCACCGTACCCAGGGAAGCTCGAAGGCCTCCCGGGCCGCGGCCGGATCGGCCGTCCCGGCCGCGTCCAGGGCGTTGTTCAGCGGGATGTTGAGCCGGCCGGTGACCACCAGTTGCGCCAGGTAGAGCACCAGGCCCGCCGACGCCGGCACCAGCACCGCGCCGTCGCCGTCGATCGCCACCAGGACGACCGCCACCGCACCGAACAGCGCCGCGCCCGCGAAACACAGGAAGAACCAGCCGTTCAGGATCGCCCGGTTGATCCGCTGCATCACCTCGACCAGAACCGCGGCGTCCGCGCCGCGCAGGCCCGGCATGACCGAGCAAGAGTATGCGTGGAACAGGCCCGCCATCATCGCCGTCGTCAGGGTCGCGGCGATCAGGGCCCCGGTGCGCAACGCGTCCATCCCGGCAGCCTAACGACGGCAAGAGCCGCCCGGCAGGCCCGCCGGGCGGCTCTTGAGATCAGGGTGGGTCGGTCAGCGCAGCTTCACGTCGAAGATCTTGTCGGCGGCCAGGGTGCGGAACGCGGCCAGGCTGGACTTGGTGCTGTCGATGCTGATGTCGCGGTCGCCCTGGTCGTCGCGCTTGGTGTCGAAGTAGACGATCGCCTTGATGCCGGGACGCTTCTTCAGCTCGGGCAGGACGCTGGCGAAGCCGGCCGCCTTGTCGGTGACCTTGCCGACCCGGTGGTAGACGCCCCACTCGGCGACCATGATCGGCTTGCTGGCGTGCTTGGCGGTGGCCCAGTCGTACCAGCCCAGGCCGCCACCGGTGGGCTGGCGGTCGAGCAGGTCACCGAACATGCCGAAGTGGTAGTAGCCCTTCTCGGCGCTCACGTACGAGTCGAGGCCCATCCAGTCCACGACGTCGTCACCCGGGTAGAGGTCCTGCCACCAGGACTGCGCCATCCACTTCTCGTTGCCCATGTAGGCCATGACGTTGACGACGTTGGTGACGCCCTGGGCGCGCAGGCGCAGGATCGTGTGCCGGTACATGGCCGCGAAGTCCTTGGCCTCCCAGCCGGAGCCGGCCTTGGCGATGACGTCGTTCTCCGGCTCGTGGTTGAGCACGAGGAAGAACTGCTCCGGGAAGGTGGTCTTGATCCGGGCGGCGAAGCGGTCGATCCGGGCGTCCTGCTCACCCTTGGCGACCTTCGCCCAGGAGGAGCCGTACGCGATCTTCCAGTTCAGCAGGAGCACGCGCGGGTTCGCGGCGTCCCGGGCCATGGCGACCTCGGCCTTGGTCGGGAACGGCTCGTCACCCTTGTGGTACGCGTGGAAGATGCTCGCGGTGCGGCCGCTGAGCTTCTCCCAGTCCTTGAGGGCCTGGTCGCGCGGCGCGTCGGTGAACCCACCGGCGGCGGCACCCCACAGCACGCCGCAGGACGGCACGAGCTTGGCGCCGGTGACGCAGTCACCCTTGGGCGGGTCGACGGGCGCGGGCTTGGTCGGGGCGGGCTGGGTGGTGGGCGGGGTGGTCGGGGGCGGGCGGGGCGGGCTGGGTGGTAGCGGGCGCGGTCGGGGCGGGCTGGGTCGGGGCGGGAGTGGTCGGGGCGGGAGTGGCCGGGGCGGCGGGGGTGGTGGGCGCAGGCGCCGGCGGCGGCATGTCCTCGTCCTCGATCGGCGTGGCCGGCGGCACCGCGGGGGCCGACTGACCCTTGCCGGTGGTCACCGTGAGCAGGGGGCCGCCCCACTTGCCCTCGGCGGAGCGCAGCCGGGTGACCGCGTTCGCCGCCGAGGACCGGATGGCGAACGAGTAGGTGCCCGGGCCGGTGACCGCGGCGCCGAGGTCGAAGGAGAGCTCCTCCGCGCCGGCCTTCGGGGTGACGGAGGCGACGACCGCACCGAGCGCGGGGGCGTTGCCGGAGGTGAGCTTCTGCTCCGTCCAGCCGTTGCCCGCCACCCGGCTCACCGTCACCTTGCCGGCGACGTCGCCGACGGTGATCAGCTTGAGGCGGGCGCCGGTGACCTGGGTCCCGGCCGGAACCAGGAACTTCAGGAAGCCGATCTTCGTGTCGCCGTCGAGGCGGCCGATCGCCAGCTTGTCCTCACCGCCGAAGGTGGCGTTCTTACGCCCGCTCGACACGTACGCGTCGTCGCTGGCGGCCAGCTTCAGCTCGGGAGCGGCGGCGGCCGCGGGCGCCGTGGCGACCATCGCGGTGCCGGCACCGGCCAGAACGGCGGCCAGGGCGGTCACTGACTTCTGCAGCTTGGTGCGACGCAATTCGATCTCCCCCGCGTTGCCGGCCGCGTCTCGGCCGGGCATGGAGAGAAGATTCCGGGGCGTACGGTGCGCGGATCGTGCCCATCCGGGTGCCACCCGGTTGCGAACGACCCGAACAGCGTGACTTGAGGATTCCGCGGGGCGGACTGTGCGCGATTCGACCCTTCCGTCCTATGCTCCGGGCCAGATGACCATCGCCCGTTCGGGCCCGGCCGTGGCCCCGCCGTCCGGTGGGACCGTTCGGCCGGGCCGAACGGACCGGGCCGTGGCCCGGGAGCCTGAGGAGCAGTGCCGTTGTCCGTCGTCGATCTCGCCCTGCGCGCCGCCCCCGTCATCGACGGGCACAACGACCTGCCGATGGCGTTGCGCGAGCGCGCCGGCTACCGCGTCGACGGCCTGGCCGCGGACCGGCCCGAGTTCCACACCGACCTCGCCCGGCTGCGCGCCGGCGGCGTCGGCGGGCAGTTCTGGTCCGTGTATGTGCCGTCCGACCTGCCCGAACCCGAGGCGGTGGCGGCGACCATGGAGCAGATCGACGCGGTATACCGGCTCGTCGCCGCCTATCCGCGGGAGCTGGCCATCGCGTACTCGGCGGACGACGTCGAGGCGGCGCAGCGCGGCGGGCGGATCGCCTCGCTGATCGGCATCGAGGGCGGGCACAGCCTGGCCACGTCGCTCGGGGTGCTGCGGTCCTTCGCGCGGCTCGGGGTGCGCTACGTGACGCTGACCCACAATCACAACACGTCGTGGGCGGACTCGGCGGCGGACGTACCCGGCGTCGGCGGGCTCGACGACGAGGGCCGGGCCATCGTCGCCGAGATGCAGCGCATCGGGGTGCTGGTCGACCTCTCCCACGTCGCCGCCACCACCATGCACGCGGCGCTGGAGGTGGCGACGGCGCCGGTGATCTTCAGCCACTCCTCGGCCCGGGCGGTCAACGACCACCCGCGTAACGCCGGCGACGACGTGCTGGTCAAGCTGCGCGACAACGGCGGCGTCTGCATGGTCACCTTCGTGCCACCGTTCGTCTCGGCGCAGGTCGCGGCCTGGACGGCGGCGGCCGACGCCGAGCGGCGACGGCTCGGCCTGCCCGCGGTGCCGGGCGGCTGGCCGAGCGCTCCCCGTCCGGGCCGCGACGCGGTGCCCGTGGCCCATACCTCCGGTGGATCGTTCGCCGCCGCACTACCCGGCGCCGCCACACCGCCGCCCGCGCCCTTCCAGGCCTGGCTGGCCGCGAACCCGCGGCCCGCGGCGACGATCGCGCAGGTGGCCGACCACGTGGAGCACGTGCGGACGGTCGCCGGGGTGGACCACGTCGGGCTGGGCGGCGACTATGACGGCTGTGACCCGCAGCCGGTCGGCCTGGAGGACGTGTCGGGCTATCCCCGGCTGCTCGCCGAGCTGGCCGGGCGCGGCTGGGGCCAGGCCGAGCTGGAGAAGCTGACCGGCCGCAACATCCTGCGCGTGCTCCGCGAAACCGAACAGCTGGCCCAGGAACCGCTCTGGCCCCTCTCCCCGCCCGGTGACACCGCCCGGCGACAGCGCCGGGCCGCGCCGCGCATCGTCACGCCCGGTGACAGCGCCCGGCCACGCCGCGCATCGTCACGCCGGGTGGTGGCGCCGACCGCCGGGCGCTCCTAGCACAGCGGCACCTCGGCCAAAGGGCCGAGCCGGCCGTAGTGGATCTCCGGCCCGCGCCGGATACCCGCCGGTAGGTACGCCGTAGACGCTCCCTGTGGCGCCGCGGTCCCGCGGTGCGGACACGGGGGATCAGTCATGGCAGCGCACATCCGGATCATGCGGCCCAGCCGCCGCGCCCTGCTCCGCGGCGGCCTGCTGGCCGTCGCCGGGGCGGGCCTGGGCGCGCTCGGCGCGAGCGAGCTACCGCGCTGGTGCGGGTGGGATCGGCCGCCGCTCGGCGGTGGCTACGCCGCGGCCGCGGACACGCCGGCCGCCGCCCGGCACGCCGCCGTGACGGCGCGGTACTACGTCGAGACCGACGAACCCGTGGTGGCGTTCACCTTCGACGACGGCCCGGGGCCGCGGTGGACACCGATGGTGCTGGACACGCTCGCGGAGGCCGGGGTGCCCGCCACGTTCTTCATGGTCGGGCGGCACCTGCGGGAGCACGCCGGGCTGGTCCGGGGCCGGCTGGGCCCGCACGAGGTCGGCAACCACTCCTGGTCGCACGACGACCTGGCCACCCTCGACCTGGCCGGGGTCACCGACGAGCTGGCCCGCACGCACGACGTGATCCGGGAGGTCACCGGGCGGGCGCCGACCCTGATGCGGCCGCCGTACGGACACCTGGGCGGCTCGACGCTGCTGGCCGCCGACTCGATGGGCTACGACATCGTGCTCTGGTCGCAGCAGATGCGCGAGCGCGCCTTCGCCGCCGATCCGGACGGGCAGGTCCGGGAGATCGTCGACGCGGTCCGCCCCGGCGACATCATCCTGGCCCACGACGTCGGACCGGACCGGCGGCTGGTGGCCCTGCGGCGGCTCGGCGCGATGATCGACGGGCTGCGCGCCCGCGGCTTCCGCTTCGCGACGGTCTCCCAGCTGGTGGGTGTGGGCGCGGAAACCGGGCGTATCCCGTCCGGCTCCGGCACGGCAGCCGGCGGCATCCGGCCGTGACGAGGCTACGACGTGACCGATGACGAGCCGGCGCGCGGGGCAGCCGATCCACTGATATCCAGACTTCCGCCAGACGCTCGCAGCAGCACGGCGACGGCGATCGCCCTCACAGCAGCGCGGCTACGGCGATCGCCCTCGCAGCAGCGCGGTGACGACGATCGCCCGATCTGCGGGCGATCGCCGGAGCCCGCGGCCGGCCCGGCGCTCGCTAGTCGCGGCCCTGCCACGTGGTCACGCAGACCTCGTTGCCCTCGGCGTCCGCCAGGATCCAGAAGGACGGCGCCCGGGCGTCGGACAGCAGGGTGCCGCCCGCCGCCAGGGCCGCCCGGATCCGCCCCGGCGCCTCGTCGTGCGGCACCGAGACGTCCAGGTGCAGGCGGTTGCGTTGCGGGCGCGGGCTGGACAGCTGCTGGAACCAGACCGCCGGGCCCTGGGCCAGCGGGTCCACGATCGGGTCCCGCGGGCCGCCGGCGCCGGGCTCGTCGGTGTAGCCGAGCACGGCCTTCCAGAACGGCCGGATCTCGGCGATGGACAGCGCGTCGACGGCGATCTCCAGGGTCTGCACCGTGCGCCACCCGCCGGCGTCCGGTTCGAGGGGCAGGCCCATCTCCGCGGCCGTGGTGGCGATCATGCGGGCGTGGGCCAGCTCCCGGGCGGTCAGCCCGGCCGCGTCCGGCGGGCGCAGGGTCAGTTCGAGTCTCCCGGGGCGCAGGTCGAGCAGCAGGCAACTGTCGGCGTCCTGGCCGCAGGCCCGGATCAGCTCGGTGGCGACCTCGGCGACCTGCCACATCGGACCCAGCCGGATCGACGTCCGCAGGCTGCCCAGCACGTACCGCCAGCCGAGCCCGCCGACCGCCTCGGACACAGCTGTCCCGCTGAGCACCGGGCCGGCTCCGCCCGGCACCACGCCGTCGTCCGTCATCTCCCCAGTCATCCCGGCATGATCTCATCCGGCCGGCGAATCCGGGTCATGCCGGCGCAACCCGGCTGGACCCGGTCTCGGTGCAGATGTGCGGCAGCGGATCCGCCGATAAGGTCAGCAGGGTGTCGTGCGCCTGCCAGACCGCGCCCATCCCGCCGCGTCCCAGCGGACAGGCCAACCGATAGCGATCGACGACCACCCTCGCCGCCCCATCGCTCATGCGACAACCTATCGGGACTCGGCCGACGATCGCAGCAGCGAGACCTACCGCGACTCTTTGCCGGATGTCCTTCGGCGAGCCCTTCCCGGGAAGGATTGACCGACCTGATCGGGCTTCTTGCTCGGGCCCCCCAAGGTGCGGGTTGTGTCCCGAGCGCTGATCGCGGCGTGCCAGTCCGCACTTTCTTGGCCGATTCGAGTGCGCCGGCAAAGCTACCGATCTTCTGCGGCTGTTAGCGTCGACGCATAGCCGAAACCCGATCAATGAATCTTGGTCGACCAGCCACGAAGTCCGGGAAGGAATCATCATGCGTACCAACCTCCGCCGCGCCGCGACCCTCCTGGTGACGGCTGCCGCCCTCGCTCTGGGCCCGGTCATCGTCACCTCCGCCCCGGTCGCCGCGGCTCCGGCCTGCCCGGCCGGCACGAACTGGGACGCGGTCCTCAAGGCCTGCGTGCGGAACGATCCGACGACAGCGCCGGCACCCTGATGGTGTGCTGAGCAGCCCGCCGAGGATGTGCACTGCGGCGGCCTTGGCCTTCTGCGCCACCTTTCTTGGCGATCCGGCGAGGGTTACGCCAGGCCGGCGTCGTGCACCAGGAGGGCGACCTGGACGCGGTTGTTCAGGCCGAGCTTGACCAACAAGCGCGACACGTGCGCCTTCACCGTGGCGACGCTCATGAACAGCTCACCCGCGATCTCCGCGTTGGCGCGGCCCTGCCCCAGCAGCATGGCCACCTCGCGCTCGCGCTCGCTGAGCTGCGCCAGCGCCGTCAGCGCGTGCTGGCGGCCGCCGTTCGCCTCGGGGGCGGCCACGTGCGCGATCAGCTGGCGGGTCACCGTCGGCGACAGCGTCGCCTCGCCGTTCGCCACCCGGCGCACCGCGTGCAGGATCTCCATCGGCGGGGTGTCCTTGAGCAGGAAGCCGCTGGCGCCCGCCCGCAGCGCGCGCAGCACGAACTCGTCGGCGTCGAAGGTGGTCAGCACGATGACCTCCGGCGCGCCCGCCCGCCGGCGCAGCGACTCGGTCGCGGTCAGACCGTCGACCCGGGGCATCCGGATGTCCATCAGCACCACGTCCGGGCGGTGGGTGGCCACCGCGGCGGGGACCTCGCTGCCGTCGGCGGCCTCGCCCACGACGTCGACGTCCTCGGCGCCGGAAAGGATCATCGTCAGGCCGGCCCGGACCAGGGCGTCGTCGTCGACGATCAGCACCCGCACCGGGCCGGTCACGGCGTCCCCGCCGACCGCGGCCACCGAAGCCAGGCGGAGACGGTGAACCCGCCGTCGACGCCACTCCCGGAGGCCGGCCAAGCAACCATCAGCACCCGCACCGGGCCGGTCACGGCGTCCCCGCCGACTGCGGCCACGGAAGCCAGGCGGAGACGGTGAACTCCCCGTCGGCGCCGCGGCCCGAGGTGAGGCGGCCGCCGGCCAGGGTGGCGCGCTCGGCGAGGCCGACCAGGCCGTTGCCGGTGCCGGGGATGGTCGGCAGCGGCCGGCTGCCGACCGGTGCCGGGTTGCGGATGTCGATGGTCAGGCCGGTGCCGGCCGCGCCGGCGACGCGGACCCGCACGGCCGTGCCGGGCGCGTGCTTGCGGGCGTTGGTGAGGCCCTCCTGCACGATCCGGTATGCCGCCCGCCCGGTGCCCGCCGGCAGCGGGGCCGACCCGTCGACGCTCAGGTCGAGGCGCACCTTGACCCCCGCGGCCCGGGACTCGTCGGCGAGCGCGGGCAGCTCGCGCAGGGTGGGCTGGGGGCGCTCGGGGGCGTCGTGGCCGGCGGGGTCGCGCAGCACGCCGATGACCTCGCGCAGGTCCTGCAGGGCCTGGTGGGCGCTGGCCCGGATCACTCCCGCGGCGCCCGCGACCTCGGCCGAGGCCGCCTCGGGATGGATCTCCAGGGCCCCCGCGTGCAGGCTGAGCAGCGAGATCCGGTGGGCGAGCACGTCGTGCATCTCGCGGGCGATACGGGTGCGTTCCATCGCGCGGGCCTGGGTGACGCGCAGCTGCTGCTCGGACTCGGCCCGCTCGGCCCGCTCGCGCAGCGACAGCACCAGCTGCCGGCGGGACCGCACCACCATGCCCCAGAGCATGATGATGGCCAGGAACAGGGTGCTCCAGGCCACCGACTCGACGACGCTCGTCCCGGCCTCGGGGCGCAGGTAGCAGAACGCCGCGTTGGCGCCTATCGAGCCGACGGCGACCAGCGTGATCACCTCGAAGCGCCGGTGCACCGCCACCGTGAACATGATGATCATGGTGGCGATCGCGGCGGCGACGGAGAAGACCCCGACCACCATCCCCAGCACGGCCAGCTGCACCGGGAACCGGCGGCGCCACCAGAGCGAGAGCGCGAGCCCGACCCCGACGACCAGATCCAGCCAGGCCAGCCAGGCCGGCGTGCCGGCCCACTGCGGCAGGAAGCCGGGGTGCGGCCGCAGCAGGTCGATGCCGGCGAGCAGGGCCCAGCCCATGCCGGCGGCGAAGCAGAGCGAATCGGCCACCCAGTCGCGCGTCGAGCGCCGGGCGCTCGGCTGGTCAGCCGGATCCCGCAGCTCCGCCGGCACCAGCCAGTGGTGTTCCAGCGGGCGGCGGCCTCCCCGTGACACCGTCAGCTCACCCATTGTCGTCATGGTACGGGCGGCCGGGCACCGGCCGATACCGACCAAAGTCGCAACCGGCGGTAGACCAAGGTTCGCGGGCGCCGACCGGCGGCCGACGCGGCGGGCCGGCCGGCGGCGGCACGCTGAACGGCATGATCACGGTCGAACATCTGAGCAAACGGTACGGGAGCCACCCGGTCGTCGACGACGTGTCGTTCACCTGCGGGCCCGGCACGGTGACCGGCTTCCTCGGCCCGAACGGCGCGGGCAAGTCCACCACGATGCGGATGATCTGCGGGCTGACCCCGCCCACCTCGGGCACCGCCACCGTCGACGGGCAGCCGTACCGGCGGCTGGGAAACCCGGGGCGGCGGATCGGGGTGTTGCTGGACGCGTCCGCGCAGCACGCCGGCCGTACCGGGCGTGAGGTGCTGACCCTGGCGGCGCTGACCATGGGCGTCGACAAGAGCCGGGTCGAGCAGAGCCTGGACCGGGTCGGCCTGAACAGCACGGCGGCCAAGCGGCGGGTCAAGGCGTACTCGCTGGGCATGCGGCAACGGCTCGGGCTCGCGTACGCGATGCTGGGCGATCCCGGCATCCTGATCCTGGACGAGCCGGCGAACGGCCTCGACCCGGAGGGCATCTACTGGATGCGCGGGCTGCTGCGGGACTTCGCGGACGCGGGCGGCACCGTGCTGCTCTCCTCGCACCTGCTGCGGGAGGTCGAGGCGGTCGCGGACAAGCTCGTCGTCATCGGCGGCGGCCGGGTCGTGGCCCAGGGCGACAAGGCCGAGCTGCTGGCCGCGTCGGGCACGGTGGTGCGGGCGCTCGACATGGGCGCCCTGGAGGTGGTGCTGCGGCGCAGCGGCCTGCCCGGCACGAGGACGACCGACGGGGGCGTCGTCGTGCAGGCGGACGCGGAGACCATCGGGCGGGCGGCGGCCGACGCGGGCCTGGTCCTGCTGGAGCTGCGCCCGGCCGGCAGCGGCGGGCTCGAGCAGATGTTCCTGACCCTGACCGCCGGTGACTCGGTGAAGGAGGCCGTCCGATGACCGCCCTGCGGACAGCGCCGACCTCGGCGCCCGGTGTTGCTCCTGAGGCACCCGTTAGCCGTACCGGAATACCGCTTTTCCGGCTCACCCTGGTCGAGCTGCGCAAGCTGGCCGACACCCGGTCGGGTCTGTGGTTGTTGATCGTGATCGGGCTGGCCGCGGCCGGCACGGCCGCGATCATGCTCGCCGCCGCGCCCGACGCCGAGCAGACCTTCGCGGGCCTGTTCGCCTTCGGGCGTGGTGCCGGCCTCCGTGCTGCTGCCGGTGCTCGGCATCCTGTCGATGACCAGCGAGTGGTCGCAGCGCACGGCGCTGACCACCTTCTCGCTGAGCCCGGCGCGGGGCCGGGTGATCACGGCGAAGCTGATCGCGGCCGTGCTGATCGCCGTGGCGACCACGGCCGCGGCGGCCGCGCTCTCCGCGATCGGCAATCTGATCGCCATCGGTACGGGCGGCGACGGCAGCTGGCACCTCGACGCGGCCCTGGTCGGCCAGCTGCTGGTCAACCAGGTGGTGTTCGTGCTGATGGGCTCGGCGTTCGGCGCGCTGCTGATGAACTCGCCGCTGGCCATCGTGCTGTACTTCGCCATCCCGACGGTCTGGTCGGTGCTCGGCGAGATGGTGAAGTGGCTGCACACGGCCGCCGGCTGGATCGACATCAACATGACCTCGGTGCCGCTGAGCGAGCCGGGGATGACCGGCGACCAGTGGGCCCGCTTCGGGGTGGCGGCGCTGGTCTGGGTGGCGCTGCCGCTGGCCCTCGGCACGGTACGGGTGCTGCGGCGCGAGGTCTCCTGAGGCGTTCCGTCCGGCCGGGCGATAGGGTCGATCCATGCCGATCGGTCCCCAGCCGCCCGGCCGGCGGGGCACCGTCGGCGAGCCCTACAGCGCGCTGAATCTGCGCCTGGTGCTGGCCGCCTTCGGCTTCGTGGTCTGCACGGTGCTGGCCGTCGTGCTGCTGCGGGCGGGCTGGACGGTGCCCGGCTGGCTGCTGGCCGCGTGGGCGCTGGTCGCCGTCGTCGACCTGGTGGTGGTGCAGTTGCGGCGGCGGGCCCGGCGGCGGTCCGGCGGTGGCCGGGACTTTTCGCTGTTCGAGTAGCCCGCGTCTTGCCCCTTTTGACCGGTTAAGCCGGGTAGCGTCGCCTTCGTGCGCGCCCCACCGGCGCGGCGCCGAAGGGAGTCCCATGGCCCGCCTCCGTTTCGCCGCGGTCGCCCTGCTGATCCTGCCGCTGTTGCCGCTCGCCCGCCCGGCGGCCGCGGCCCCGGCGGCACCTGTGGTTCCGCCCGCCGCCGACATCCGTTCGCCTGCCTCCGATGTCCGTTCGCCTGCCTCCGATGTCCGGGAGCTGACCCGCAAGCACCTCGATGTCTCCGGGCTCGGGGCGCGCCCCCGGGCCACCGAGCGCAGGGCCCGCGCCGCCGCCGCGCCCACCCCGGCGATCGGCACGGTCCGGGAGTGGCTGGCGCTGGACGACGTCAAGGGCAGCCTCTACCGCAAGGACTTCACGCTGCGCGGGGTCGGCGCGCACATCGAGGTCTGGGTGGCCGGCGACGTCGCCTTCCCGGCCGGCGACTGCCGGCCCGCCGCGTCGACCACGGTCACCGACCGGCAGATCGGCGACCTGATCCGCGAGTTCGACGAGACGATCTATCCGCGGGAGACCGCCGCGTTCAGCGTCCCGCGCGACCGCGACGGCACCGACCCGGTGCTGACCGGGGGCGACTACGCCGGCGCCGGCGACAAGACCGTGACCCTGGTCGACAACGTGCGCGACGACAACTACTTCACCTTCCCGAAGGCGCCTACCTACATCGCCGGCTTCTTCTCCGCGCAGCTCAACGAGCTGGTCGACCGCAACGTCATGACGATCGACGCCTACGACTGGGCGCACCGCTCCGGAGCCGCGCCGCCGGACGAGCCGACCGCCGACCTGTGCAGCAGCCGGCCCGCCCGGCCCCGGATGTACGAGGGCACCTTCGCCCACGAGTGGCAGCACCTGCTGCAGTCGTACACCGACCCCGGCGAGGAGGTCTGGGTCAACGAGGGCCTGTCCGACTACGCGCAGACCCTGGTCGGCTACGTCGACGGCACCGCCACCGTGCACCACCCGGGCGCCGACAGCCACCTGGTCTGCTTCCAGGGCTTCGGGCTGGTCCGCACCCCCTTCAACACCAATCCGCGCGACTGCGGCGGCCCGCAGAACTCGCTGAACATGTGGGAGGAGGGCGCCCCCGCCGAGGTGCTCGCCGACTACGGCAACGCCTACCAGTTCCTGCTCTACCTGCGGGACCGCTTCGGCCCCGCGGTGCTGGAGCGGCTGCACCGCGACGGCCGGCAGCAGGGGCTGGCCGGGGTGGCCGCGGCGCTGGGCCCCGGCGTCGACCTGTCCGGGGTGATCCACGACTTCCAGACGATGACCCTGGTGGACAAGATCGTCGGCGACAGCCCGGACGGGGTCATGGCCGGCGTGCCGCGCCGGCGGGTGACCTCGGCGAGCGTGCGGTCGACCGTCAACCTGGCGAACCCGGCCTCCTTCGACTATCCGGGAGCCGCCCCGAACGGCGCCGACTACGTGCGGCTGCGCGACGCCGGCGGCAAGTTTCTGCGCGGTGCCGACCTGACCGCCGTGCGGTTCAGCGGCGCGAAGACGCTGCCGGCCCGGCCCCTGCAGTGGACGGTGCGGGACGGTGCGTTGTTCTCCGGCGACACCGGCGGCCTCGACGCGGCGGCGGTCGTCGCGGTGCGGGTGCCGGCCGAGGACCCGGTGCTGCGGCTGCGGGCGAATTACACCACCGAGATGGGGTACGACTACGGCTACGTGACCGTGTCCACCGACGGCGGGCGCACCTACACGGCGACAGCCGGGGACCACACCGTCGCGGCGCCGCTCGGTCCCGCGCTCAGCGGCAGCTCCCAGGGCTTCGAGGCGCAGAGCTACGACCTGAGGGCGTACGCGGGCAAGAGCGTCCTGCTCGGCTTCCGCTATGTCACCGACAGCTCGGTCAACGAGGGTGGCTGGCTGATCGACGACGTGACCGTCGGCGGCCTCACCGTCAGCGACGGCAGCACGCTGACCGGCTTCCGCTCGCCGACCCAGATCGTGCCGGTCGGGGTGCACGACTGGCACGTGCGGCTGGTCGGGCTGGACGAGCGGGGCCGGCGGGCCCGGCAGGTCACCCTCGCCGGGTACGCCGCCCTGCGCGACTACCCCAAGGTGGTCGCGATCGTCGCCTACGACGAGCCGACCGGGCAGGTCACCCAGTACGCGCCGTACGCGCTGACGGTCAACGGCGTCGTTCAGCCCGGCGGGGGCAGCACCCCGTAGATCAGCGCGGTCGAGCCCGAGCCGGCCTTGTTGATGTGCCCGCCACACAGGACGTACGCCCCGGTGGCGGGCAGGGCGCCGAGGTTGGCGAGGATCTCCAGGCTGATCCGGTGCCGCTGGTAGACCAGCAGCGAGACGGCGTACGTGGTGTCGGTGCCGAGGTCGGGGCTGAAGGTGTCGGTGCCGGTGCCGCCGCGGTGCCCCAGCCGGCCGGTGTCGACCAGCCACTGCACCGCCTCGAGGCTGAAGCCGGGCTGGTGCATGACCCCGTCCGCGTCGGTGTTGAAGTACGCGTCCGTGCCCCAGCGCGACTCCCAGCCGGTCCAGAGGATCACCATGGACTCCTCGGGGATCCGCCCGTGCCGGCGCTCCCAGGCCTTGAGGTCCCGCACGGACAGCGCGAAGTCGGCGTCGCGGGCGCACTGCCGCCGGACGTCGATCTTGACGGCGGGCAGGAACAGGTCGGCCATGTCGAGGTCGTCGGCCAGGGCGGCGCCCGCGTTGAAGTGCCCGGGCGCGCCCCAGTGCGTGCCGGTGTGCTCGCCCTCGCGGACGAACTGCAGGTAGAAGCCGTCCTGCTCGACGGTGGCGATGGTCTCCAGCTCGAACGGCGGGTCGCCGGGGTAGACGTTGGTGGTCGCCGGATCGTTGACGTGCGACAGGCTGATCAGGTCGAGCGCGAGCCGGGGCCGGCCACCGGCCTGCGCCGGCCCGCCGCTCAGTGCCCCCGCCAACCCGGCACCCGCCAATCCGGCCGCAGCCGCACCCATCATCGCCCGTCGTCGCATGCGCACCCCGCCCCGGTCATCCTGCCCGATCAAGCCGTGCGCGTTCTTGCTATCGCGTCACCACGTTCGGTGTCAACGCGGATGCGGTGGGCAATCAAGGGTGATGAGACGGTGGCGGGTCGCGACAGCGGACGAGATACGGACACGGGTGCGGCGGGCGGTGGGCGAACCCGCCGGCCGGCCGCCGATCCTCGCGGTGGACGGGCGCAGCGCCAGCGGGAAGTCCACGTTCGCCGCCCGGCTGGCCGGGATGTGGGCCGGGGCGACCCTGCTGCACACCGACGACATCGCCTGGCGGCAGGCCGTGCTGGACTGGGCGGCGCTGCTCACCGAGGGCGTGCTGGCACCCGTGCGCGAGGGGCGATCGGTGTCGTACCGGCCGCCGCAGTGGGATGCCGGCGGCCGGGCCGGGGCGATCGAGGTGCCCGCGGACAGCACACTGGTGATCGTGGAGGGGGTCGGCGCGGGCCGCCGGGAACTGGCGCCGGTGCTGGACGCGGTGGTCTGGGTGGAGTCGCCGGAGTATGACATCGACCGGCGCGACGCCGAGCGGGTCGCGGCGGGTGAGACCACACCGGACGACTACGCCGCCTGGATGGCCGAGGAGCGCCCGTTCGTCGAGGCCGAGCGGACCTGGGAGCGGGCCGCGTTCGTGGTCGCCGGGTGGCCCGCCCTGCCGCACGACCCAAGCACCGAGTTCGTCATCTCGAGTTAGCCCGAGTTTCGTAAGGAGGCCGGGCCAGGACAGCCATTCGGTCAGGCGACGCGAACTGTTCGGTTACCGGGTTCCGGGATATCCGCAAACTTACGATCATGACAACACCGACAACGGGGGTTGCCATGGAATCGACGGGCGCTGGACAGCGGAACGACAAGAGCCGGGAATGGTCGGTGCCCCGGCAGGAGCGGCGGTATGGAAATGCCGCCAAGCGGCTGCCCGACGGCTTCGGCCATCGGCCGGACGCGGGACCGCCAGCGAGCCTGCCCCGGCGGGCCGTCACCCGGCCGGCCCTTCCGGCGATCATCGGGGCGGTCGAGGAAATGCGGGAGAGGCTGCCGCGGATCGGCGTCGGCGGGCTTTATCAGCAATTCCGCTGCCGGGGCGGGAGATGGGCCCTGGTCACCCGCGAGGATGTGCGTGTCGCGCTCGCCGGAATCGAATGCGCGGCCCGCCGGGAATTCCTTTACCCGAGCGCGGCCGGTGCATTCCGGCGGCCGGCACCGCGCACGCCGCACGGCTCGTGGCCGCTGTTCCGGCAGGCGGTGGCCGACCTGCGCGAACGGGGCGCCGACGTGGCGGGGATCGTCCGGTCGCTGCGCGAGGAGGGCTGGCAGCGGGTGGGTCACGACGACGTGGCCGGGGCGCTGCGCCGGATCAAGGCAGCGAACGCGCCGCGGCACTTCCTGCCGGGACGGCCGCTGCCCGCGCCGCGCCAGGCCGGGCCGGGCATCTGCCCATCCTGCGGAGTACGGATCACCGACCTGGGCCTGTGCCGCTGCTCCTGATCCCCGTCCGGGCCCGGCACCGCATTTGACAGTGTCACGTTGACAGTGTCATGGTGGTGGGCGTGTGGACGATGGACGAGTTGGTGGACCGGGTGCGCCAGGCGCTGGCGGCCGAATATCCCGGTGCGCCCAACGGCCGGGTGCGCGACGTGCCCGACCGCCGGGCCATCCGGTGGTATACAACGACCGGGCTGGTGGACCGGCCGGCCGGGATGCGCGGGCGCACGGCCCTCTACGGGCCGCGGCACCTGCTGCAGCTGGTGGCGGTCAAGCGGCGCCAGGCGCAGGGACACTCGCTCGCCGCGATCCAGGCCGAGCTGGCCGGTGCCAGCGACGCCGACCTGGCGATCGCCGCCCGCGTGCCGGAAGGGCTGCTGACGGTCACCGACGACGCCGCGCCGGCGGACGGCCCGGTGCGGTCCCGCTTCTGGGCGACCGCGACCGCGACCGCGACGGCACCGCCCGCCGCGACGGCGACAGCCCTGGACGTCCCCGCGGGGTCGCCGCGGGGGGTCGCCGATCCGGCGACGCCGCGGCCCGAGAGCGCGACGGCACGCCCGGTGGGTGGCGTCGCGCTGGGCGGGGGCGCGATCCTGGTGCTTCCGGTACGCCCGGACGCCGCCGACTGTGCCGCCATCGCCACCGCCGCCCGACCCCTGCTGGACCTGCTCGCCGCCCGCGGCCTGCTGGCCGGCGACACCCTCGTCGATGGGAGCTAGGCCATGACCATTTCCGTCACGCCGATGGATCGCTCGGAGCTCAGCCGCGTCCGCATCCTGCCCGACGCCGGCCTCGGCGCGCTGCACACCGACCGCGGCAACCTGCCGCTGGACCGCCTCGACGTGCGGGCGGCGATCAGCGGCCTGGTCGCCCGCACGACGGTCACCGCCGAATACGTCAACGCGCACGACACCCCGCTCGAGGCGACGTACATCTTCCCGCTGCCGGACCGCGCCGCGGTGACCGGCATGACGATGACCGCCGACGGCCGCACCGTCGAGGCCGAGCTGCAGGAGCGGGCCCAGGCCCGGCAGGCCTACGACCGGGCGATCGAGGCCGGGCAGCGCGCCTCCATCGCCGAGGAGGAACGCCCGGACGTCTTCACCATGCGGGTCGGCAACATCCTGCCCGGCGAGCGGGTCACCATCGCGTTGTCGCTGGTGGGGCCGCTGCCCTGGGAGGACGGCGCGGCGACCTTCCGGTTCCCGCTGGTGGTCGCGCCACGATACGTGCCCGGTGTGCCGCTGCCCGGCCCGGCGGTCGGCTCCGGTCAGGCGCAGGACACCGACGCGGTGCCGGACGCCTCCCGGATCACTCCCCCGGTGCTGCTCCCCGGCTTCCCGAACCCGCTGCGGCTCAGCGTCGGCGTCGACATCGACCCGGCCGGGCTGGCGCTGGGCGAGATCCGGTCCAGCCTGCACACCGTGACCGGCGAGGGCGGCCAGGTACGGATCGCGCCCGGCGAGCGCGCGGACCGGGACTTCATCCTCCGCCTGCCGTACGCGGGCGACGGCTCCGGCGCGGTGTGCGTGCCCGACGAGTCCGGCGACGGGCCAGAGGGCACCTACCAGGTGGTGCTGGTGCCGCCGGACGCCGCCGCCTCGGGCGGCCGGGGCAAGGACGTCGTGCTGCTGCTGGACCGCTCGGGCAGCATGGGCGGCTGGAAGATGGTCGCCGCCCGCCGGGCCGCCGCCCGGGTCGTCGACACGCTGACCACCGCGGACCGGTTCGCGGTGGTGACCTTCGACCATCAGCTCGACCGGCCCGAGGAGCTCGGCAAGGGCCTGTCGGAGGCGACCGACCGCAACCGCTTCCGCGCGGTCGAGCACCTGTCCCGCGCCGACGCGCGCGGCGGGACCGAGTTGCTCAGCCCGCTGCGGGAGGGCCTCAGCCTGCTCGCCGACTCGGGCGCCCGGGACCGGGTGCTGGTGCTGGTCACCGACGGCCAGGTCGGCAACGAGGACCAGATCCTGGCCGAGATCACCCCGCTGATCGGCGCCACCCGGGTGCACACCGTGGGCATCGACCGGGCCGTCAACCTGGGCTTCCTGGGCCGGCTCGCCGCGCTCGGCGCGGGCCGCTGCGAGCTGGTGGAGAGCGAGGACCGCCTCGACGAGGCGATGGAGCAGATCCACCGCCGGATCGCCGCGCCGGTGCTCACCGACGTGCGGATCACCGCCGACGGCTTCGCCGTCGAGCCGGCCGCCCCGCGGACCGTGTTCCCGGGGGTGCCGCTGGTGGTCTTCGGCCGCTACACCGGCACGGCGGGGGGCACGCTGACGGTGCGTGGCCGCACCCCCGACGACGAGGACTTCGTCCGGCGGATCCCGGTGCGTGACAGCGCCGAGCCGGCGGTCACCGCGCAGTGGGCCCGGGCCCGGCTGCGCGAGCTCGAGGACCGCTATCTGTCCGGCCGCACCGAGCTGGAGCAGACCATCGTGGCCACCTCGCTGCGGTACGGGGTGCTGTGCCGGTTCACCGCGTACGTCGCGGTGGACAGCCGGGTGGTGACCGAGAACGGCGAGGTCCGCCGGGTCACCCAGCCGGTGGAGTCGCCGTCCGGCTGGGAGATGTTCGACGCGCCGAGCGCGCCGGGGATGGTGCTGGCCTCGATGGCGGCGCCGCTCCCGCCGCCCGCCGCCGCGCCCCGGCTGGGTGGTTTCGCGCCGGCGCGGGCCGCGGCCACGGGCTCCGGTCCGAGGCCGTTCGCCCAGGTGCCGGCCGGTCTCCAGGCCGCGAGCCGGAACCGCGCGATGGCGGCGCCGGCCAGTTCGCCGCTGACGCTCGCCGATCTGCGGGCGATCGTCACGGTGGAGGCCACCCGGCTGCGCGAGGCCGAGGGACGCTCCGCACTGGAGCGCCGGGACCTGCTGGCCGACCTGGCGAGCCGGCTCGGCGCGCTGCTGGAGGGGCGCGAGGATGCCGAGCTCGAGGGCCTGCGCCGGCTGGTCGAGCGGCTCAAGGCCGACGGCGGCCTGCCGGAGAAGTGGGCGCTGGCCCGCGAGACTCTGGAGGGTTTCGCGCCGGCGACCGAACGCAAGGCCTTCTGGAAGCGCTGACGGCGGCGGATCACCGGCGAGACTGACGGTGGTCGATCGGGGTACGGTGCAGGTCGATCTTTTCGTGGCGACAGTCGATGGGACACGATGACCGACCGGGACGACGACGGCGACCCGCTGCTGGTCCGGCCGTACCTGCTGGGTGAGCCGGACAGCGCGGCGCCGCCCGCCTCCACGCAGACCTGGCCGGAGGCGGCGGCGGAGCCCGCCGCCGCGCCGGATTCGCCGGACGCGACCGTCCCGATCCGGCTGCCCGCTCCCCCGCCACGCGGGCGGCTCCGCCGCCGCCCGCTGGTGCTGCTGGTCGCCGCGGCGCTGACGCTGGCACTGGTCGGCGCCGCCGCGCTGGCGGCGTCGCTGCTGCCCGAGCCGCGCACGCCGAGCGCCCTGCCGATCGACGGTCCGCTGCCCAGCCTGGCGGCGCCGGCCCCGGCGCCGGCCAGCACGGCCGCGACGACCGGCGCGGCACGGACGGCCACCGCGGCGACGACCCGGCCCCAGGCCGCGGGCAGCCAGCCGGCGACGTCGGCACCGACGACGAGACCGACGACCGCCGGCCCGAGCGCCGTGCCGGCCACGACGACCGCCAGCCCGGCCGCTGACCAGCTGATCCCGCCGGCGGCGGACCGGGTCGGCCGGATCCACGGCAACGGCGACCTCTGCCTCGATCTCAACGGCGCGCTGGCCGTCGACGGCACCCAGATCCAGGTCTACACCTGCAACGACACCGCCGCTCAGCGCTGGACGGTGGCGGCCGACGGCACGCTGCGGATCGTCGGCAAGTGCGCCGCGGCGGCCGACGACGGCGCTGTCCGCCTCGCGGGTTGCGACGGCCGCCGCGCCGAGCAGTGGCGGGCCGGGCCGGACGACAGTCTGGTCAATCTCGCCACCGACGGCTGCCTGACCGACCCGAGCACCGGCACCCAGTCCGGCGCCGCCGTCCGGATCGAGGAGTGCGCCGCGGCGGAAAGGCAGCGCTGGAAGCTGCCCTGACGAAATGGCGCCACCCCTGAGCCACATTGGCGCCATGATGGCTTTACATGGCGCCACGATGGTGCCATGATGGCGTCATGGACCTCACGTCATATGTCGCCCGCCTTCGCGAGGAGCTCGCCGGCGCGGCCGAGCTCGGCGGCCCCGATGCCCGGGAGCTGGCCGGCCGGCTGACCGCACCGATGGATTCGGCCTTCCGGCTCGCGCTGCTCGATGCCCTGTCCGCCGCCGCCGACGAGATCACCCGCGACCTCGCACCCGGCTCCGTCGAGCTGCGGCTGCGCGACGGCTCACCCGGTTTCGTGGTGACCCCGCCGCCCACCGAGCAGCCGGCCGACGAGATCGCCGCGCCCCCGCCGGCCGAGTCCGCCGAGACCCCCGACGACGGCGCCGTGTCGCGGATCAACTTCCGCCTTCCCGACCAGCTCAAGACCCGGATCGAGGAGGCCGCCGGCCGCGAGGGGCTGTCGGTGAACGCCTGGCTGGTGCGGGCCGCCACCGCCGCGGTGCAGACCGGCGACCGGCCGCGCACCTCCCGCGCCCCGATCGGCGGCCAGCGCTTCACCGGCTGGGCCCGGTGACCGTGCGCACCGGCCGGCCCACCCCATACTCCCGAGAGGACCTGGCAATGCCTACTTTCGACACGCCCACGCCGATCCACGCGACCCTCGAGCTGATCGTCGGCGACGTCCGCATCACCGCCACCGACCGCACGGACACCACCGTCGAGATCCGCCCCACCGACCCATCCGCCGAGCTCGACCTGCGGGCCGCCGAGCAGACCCAGGTCGAGTTCGCCGACGGACGGCTGCTGGTCAAGACCCCCAGAAACCTGCGGAACCTCGCCTTCACCCGCAAGACCGGTTCGATCGACGTCGAGATCGCCCTGCCCACCGGCTCGGAGGTCCGCGGCGAGGCGGCGGTCGCCGCATTCCACAGCACCGGCACCCTGGGCGAGACCACGATCAAGACATCGGCCGGCGACGTGCGCCTGGAGCACACCGGGCCGCTCACGGTGCACACGGCCGGCGGCGCCATCGTCGTGCGGTCCGTGGCCGGCGACGCCCGGGCCACCGCCGCGACCGGGGTCATCCAGCTCGGCACGGTCGGCGGGGCCGTGGTGCTGAAGAACTCCAACGGCGACAGCCGGGTCGGCTCGGCCGGCGGCGATCTGCAGGCCAAGTCGGCCAACGGCGACGTGGTCGTCGGCCAGGCGCACGGCGACGTGGACGCCGCGACCTCCAACGGCAGCATCCGGATCGGCGCCGCGCACCGGGGCTCGGTCACGATCCGCACCGCGATGGGTGAGCTGGAGGTCGGCGTCGCCCGGGGCACGGCCGCCTACCTGGACCTGCACACCCAGTTCGGCAAGGTGCTCAACCAGCTCGACAGCTCCGGCGCGCCGGAGCCGGACGAGCACAACGTGCAGGTGCGGGCCCGCACCTCCTTCGGCGACATCATCGTGCGCCGCGGCGACACCGAGGAGCTCCGATGATCACAGCGACCGGCCTGCGCAAGGCGTACGGCGACCACACTGTCCTGGACGGCATCGACCTGCACGTCCCGGCGGGCTCGATCTTCGCCCTGCTGGGCCCGAACGGCGCCGGCAAGACCACCACGGTGCAGATCCTGTCCACCCTGATCCTGGCCGACGGGGGCGAGATCCGGGTGGCCGGCCACGACCCGGCGGCCGAGCCGGACGCGGTCCGCGCCGCGATCGGGGTCACCGGCCAGTTCGCCGCCGTCGACGGCCTGCTCACCGGCCGGGAAAACCTGATACTCATGGCCGACCTGCACCACCTGGGCCGGCGCGAGGGCCGGCGCCGGGCGGACGAGTTGCTGGAGCAGTTCGATCTGACCGAGGCGGCCCGCAAGGTGGCGTCCACCTACTCCGGCGGCATGCGGCGGCGGCTGGACATCGCGATGGGGCTGGTCGGGGATCCGCGGCTGGTGTTCCTGGACGAGCCGACCGCCGGCCTCGACCCCCGCAGCCGGCAGGCGATGTGGCAGACCGTCCGGCGGCTGGTCGCGGGCGGCGTGACGATCTTCCTGACCACCCAGTACCTGGAGGAGGCGGACCAACTCGCCGACCGGATCGCGGTGCTGCACGGCGGCCGGCTGGTCGCTGAGGGCACCGCCGACGAGCTCAAGCGGCTGGTGCCGGGCGGGCACGTCACGTTGCGCTTCGCCGACGGGCCGGCGCTGCGGGCGGCGGCCGTGGCCCTGGACGCCCGGGATGTCGACTCCGCCCAGCTCACTCTGCAGGTGCCCGGGGACGGCAGCGTGCACTCGCTGCGCACCCTGCTCGCCACGCTGGACGAGGCCGGCGTCGAGGTGGAGACCCTGACCGCGCACACCCCCGACCTGGACGACGTCTTCCTGGCCCTGACCGCGAAGGAGCCCGCACGATGACCACCCTGAGCCTCGCCGTCCGCGACTCGAACACCATGCTGCGCCGCAACCTGCGGCACATGCAGCGCTATCCCACGATGATCTTCTACCTGGCCGGGATGCCGGTGGTCTTCCTGCTGCTCTTCGTCTTCGTCTTCGGCGGCACGCTCGGCGCCGGCCTCGGCGGCGGCCGCGCCGAGTACCTCGCGTACGTGGTGCCCGGCATTCTGCTGATGACCATCGGCGGGGCGGCCGCCGGCACCGCGGTCTCGGTCGCCACCGACATGACCGAGGGCATCGTGGCCCGGTTCCGCACCATGGCGATCGCCCGGGTGTCGGTGCTGACCGGGCACGTGGTGGGCAGCATCATCCAGACCCTCGTCAGCCTGGTCATCGTGCTCGCGGTGGCGCTCGCGATCGGCTTCCGGCCCACCTCGAGCCCGACGGCCTGGCTCGGCATCGCCGGAGTGCTGGTGATGACCTCGTTCGCGATCACCTGGCTGGCCACCGCGCTGGGCCTGGTGGCCAAGACCGTGGAGGAGGCGAGCAACTCGCCGATGCCGCTGTCCCTGCTGCCCTTCCTCGGCAGCGGCTTCGTGCCGACCGACTCGATGCCCACCGGCCTGCGGCAGTTCGCCGAATACCAGCCCTTCACGCCGATCATGGAGTCCCTGCGGGCGCTGCTGACCGGGGCGCCGGTGGGTGACCACATCTGGTGGGCGACCGCCTGGTGCGCCGCCATCGCGCTGGCCGGCTACCTGTGGGCGAGGAAGCGGTACAACGCCCGCTGACCCGCGGGGCCCGGTCGACGACCGGGCCCCGCGGTGTGCGGGTGGACCGTCAGAAGTCCACGCGCTGGCTGCGGACGATCTGGAGCTTCGCGTAGTTCGCGGAGCTCGCGTTCACGTTGAACCCCAGAGTCCAGTACCAGTCCCGCTCCCGCTCGATGCTGCTCGGGTTCGCCTGGTCGTAGTGGCCCGAGTCGTAGAGCTGCTTCGTGACGGTGGCGCTCCACGTCGCACCGAGCGGGTTGTCGAACAGGACGCCGCGGGTGGGCCGGTGGCTGTAGTCGTACCGGTTGCCGTAGGTGAGGAAGATGTCCGGGTCGCTGGGGTCGCCGACCTTCAGCAGGTGGTGCGAGCTGGCGAGGAACCCGGAGCCGTTGATCAGCGGTCGCTGGATGGTGAAATCGGCCGTGTCGCTGTACGCGTTCCACCGGGCCAGCACGAACGCCCGGGCGTGCCGCCCCTCCTGGCCGGCCGGCGGGCTGGCCAGGATGGCCTCGGCCCGGATGCCGGCCACGACGGTGTCACCGACCTGCACGAAGCTGGGCTCGGTGTACCGCAGATTCTCGGTGGCCGGCGAGTCGTCGTTCGCGATGATCCGGCGGAACGACTGCGGGTTGAGCAGCGTGCTGGTGCCCGGCTGGTACTTCGCCCGCAGGTAGTACGAGCCGCCGTTGGAGCCGTCGGCGTAGAACGGGATGAGCACCTCGTCGACCGAGGTGCCCGCGTTCGTCAGGGGCAGCACGCTGCCGTGGGTGGCGACGCTCGCCGGCATGCCCGCCACCCGCAGCTCCACCGGGTCGGTGAAGCGTGTCCAGGGCGCCTGCCAGTACGAGTAGTACACCTTGCCCTGCGCGAAGAAGGTCATGATGACCTTGCCGTCGCGCATCCGGGTGAGGTTCGGGTCCCGGGTGTCGATGTTCGCCCACGGCGTCTGCTTGTTCAGCGCCGGAACCGGGCCGTCCCACGTGTTCGTGGTCGGGTCGAAGAACGACAGCTCGATCCGGCCGACCGCCGAGCTGTGCTCCAGGGCCCGGTGCCAGACCGCCATGATCCGGTCGTCGGCGTCCTGAATCTCGACGAAGGACGGGAACCGGGGCTCGTACCCGCCCTCCTCCTCGGTGACCGTCATGATGATGCCGATGGCCGCCCGCGCCGGCTGGGGCACCAGCGTCACTGCCAGCACCGCGGCCATCGCGACGGCAGCCCCGCGGTAGAGGACTCGGGTGATTCTTCGCATCTTCCGCCTGTCTCGGTCGGGGACGATTTCGGCGATGATCATAGGGGCTAGGGGCCACTGACCAGGCTGGTCACCTGGTGGCCGCTGTTGACCGCGGCGCCCGTGTTGTTGATGACGTGCGAGATCGTGCCCGTGCCGCCCAGCGAGACGGTCACCATGTTGTGGAACCTGACGCCGGCCTTCACCGGCACCTCGAAGGCTCGGGCGTTGACCACGCTGGGATTGACGTTGAAGTACGCGTACGAGCCCAGGCCCCACGCCTCGTGGTTGGTCACCGAGTCGGCCACCTTGTAGGCCGCCCAGCCCTGCGTCGAGCCGTTCATGTAGGCGGCCTGGTTCGGCGGGTCGTAGGGCATCTCGTTCTGGTAGAAGTAGGTGCGCCCGTTCTCGCCGTTCCAGATGGTCTGGTATTGCTGGTAGTGCTCGACGAACAGGCCGTAGAAGGTCACGTTGTCGCCGTTGACGGTCAGCCCGTTGGCGGCGGGATTGACGCTCCAGCCGTGCGTGCCGTTGTCGCTGTGGTCGGCGCGCCAGATCCAGGCGTGGTCACCGATCACGTTGTCGCTGTTGATCCGCAGGCTCACCGACGCCTTGCCGGCGATCGTCCCGCCGATCCGGAAGAACACGTCGGACAGCACGGTCGGGTTGGCCGCGTGGTTCGCCGCCGAGCCGGCCGGGCCGACCTCCATCAGCACCGGCGAGTTGGTCGTGCCGGCGTCGAAGAGCACCCCGGCCACCCGCACCCCGTCGACGTCGGCGACGGTCATCGCGGTGATGCCGTTCTGCGGCACGAAGGTGGCCAGGCCCAGGCCGAGCACGACGGTGTTCGCCCGGGTCACGGCGAGCGTCTGGCTGAGGTGGTAGACGCCCGGCGTGACCAGCAGGTTCTTGCCGGAGGCGAGGGCGGCGTTGATGGTGGCGGCGGTCTCGCCGGGCTTGACGACGAAGAACGTGCCGATCGGCAGGGACTGCCCGGCCGGGTTCCCGCCGGCCCAGGTGGTGCCGGTCGAGTTGGATCGCACCGCGGGCACGAAGACCTGGTACGCGCCGGCGGAGTCGACGTAGAGGTACGGCTTCTCCGCGACCACCGGTGTCTGGTTGACGGTGGTGTACGGCGGGCTCGGGAAGCTGTTCGCCGGCGCGCCCGGTGAGCCCACGAACACCTGGTTCCAGTTCGAGCCCGACCACGAACCCAGCTGCGAGTTACGGGTGATCCACTGCTGCTGCGAGCCGGACTGGACCTGCCCGTCGATCTTGGTGTCGGACATCCACCCGCCCGACGACCAGCCGCCGTCGGAGAGGGCCAGGTTGCCCCGCACGTGCATCCGGCGGTACGGCGCCGCCTGCGACACGGCCCACCGGTCGAGGCCACCGGCCGGCGTCACCGACAGGCCCTCGGCCGAGCGCCAGAAGTTCTGGGTGGCGTTCTGCGAGCCGTCCGGCCACCAGTCGGCCTCGGCGTGCACCGCGCCGTTGATGTTCACCGCGTCCGGCGTGAGTCCCAGCCCGGCGACCTGGGTGAAGAAGCCGACGTTGGCGTCGACGTTGTAGGAGCCCGGTTTGAACAGCAGGGCGTACCGCTGGTTGCCGAACTGGTTGCGCACCTGCTGGTTGAAGACCGTGTTGAGCCGGTTCTGGATGGTCGACTGCGCCATCGACGGGTCGAAGACGGTCACGTTCGGGCCGAGATCGGGGTTGCCGGTGCCCGGCGGAACCGTCGGCGGCGTGGTCGGCGGCGTCGAGCCGCCGTTGACCGTCCACTTCTGGTTGGCGCCGCCGCCGCAGGTCCACAGCTGCAGCCGCGCGCCGTCGGCGAGGTTGTTGCCGGTGATGTCGAGACACTTGTCCGCCTTGACGTTGACCAGGTCGCGGCCGGCCGTGTAGGTCCACTGCTGGCTGGTCAGCCCGGCGTAGCAGTCCCACAGGTGCACGACCGCGCCGTCGGTGGTCGCGCCGCCGGCCACGTCCAGGCACTTGCCCAGGCCCCGGAGCGACTTGTCGTCGCCGTACGTCCAGGTCTGGTTGGGCCCGCTCACGCAGGACCACATCTGCGCCGGGTTGCCGTTGGTGGTGGAGCCGTTGGTGACGTCGAGGCACTTGCCGTTGGCGCTGCTGACGACCGATCCGGTGGTGGCGGCCAGCGCGCCGGTGACGCCGGCGACGCCGAGCACGCCGGCGGCCAGGGTGGTGACGAGGACGGCGAGGACGCGTTTCATCAGGCTCCTTCGGGGTTGCCGGCGTGGGTGAGGGTCTCCCACGCGACGAACAGGTTGTTGCTGCCCTGCGGGCGCTTCGCCAGGGTGTACGTCTCGGTGTTGACCATCGCGATGCCGAGGCGGTGGTGCAGGGCGTTGAAGGCGACCTCGGTGACCGGGCCGAGCCCTTTGGTGACGCTGCCGCCGCAGATGGACGACGGCACGGCGGTGCCGTTCTCGAACTTCGTGTGCAAGCCCAGCGCGTGCCGCAGGCGGTCCCGCAACTCGGGGTAGAGATCGCCGCCCTGGATCCGGGTGGTCTCGGCGACGTGGGCGATCGCGGCGATGCCGTACCCGGTGTGCACGAAGTCGCGGCAGGTCTCCTGGGCGAGACCGTCGACGAAGGTGCTCTGCCCCTGCCAGTAGCTGATCAGCTCGGCGCGGGTGTCGATGCCACCGGCCGGCGGGTACTTCGGCTGCGCGCCGTCGGCGGTGACGTAGAGGTAGGCGGCCGTGCGCAGCTTGAAGCGGGCGATCGCCCGGTCGTAGGCGGCCCGGTCGTCGAGGTGGACGGCGATGCCGACGGCGGCCTCCATCATCGACAGTTCCCAGTTGCCGTTGCTGTGGATGCCGGGGATGACCACGGGCAGATACACGGTGCGCAGCATGGTGGCGAAGCGCGCCTGGTTCGGCCAGGTCCCGTACGCGTGCTTGATGATCTCCGCGGCCCGGGGCCATACCGAGCCGGCCCAGGCCGTCTGCAGCGGCGCGTTGCTGTTGGTGTGCGTCCTGATCGTGGCCGACCACGCGTCCATCAGCGCGATCGCCTTGGCGGCGTACGCGGTGTCGCCGGTGATGTACCACATCAGCGCGTCGGTGTACGCGGCGATCGCGTCCTCGCGCTCGTCGGTGCAGCCGTTGTTCGGGTTGGAGTACGAACCGCACTCGACGACCGCGCGCGGCGCGGGCGTCCGCGACAGGGCGGCGTACCTGCTCGCGGCCATCTGCCGGTAGGCGTTCGTCCAGGGTTGCGCCCCGGCGGCGACCCTGCCCTTGACGAAGTCGAGCTGGGCCCGGTTGAGCAGCACACCGGGGTGGGAGAAGGCGGCCGCCGCGCTCACGGCCGGGATGCGGGTGGGGGTGACGGTGCCGGCGTTCGCGGTGGAGCGGACGCCGGCGGTGGCCAACAGGGCGACGAGCACGGTGCCGGCGGCGAGCAGCGACCGGCGGGGGGATCTCGGCACGGTGGACTCCGGAGGGGACGGGAAACCGGAAGGTGACTTAACAGTGCCGAACTCAACCGTGGCGGCCGGGACGCGGTCAACCGGACATCGACCAAGTTAAAGATGACGAAAGGATCGACGACAAGAGAGCGCTTCCCCTTGACAGCAGAGCCGATCAGGGCCCCGGAACCGGTTACGGCGGGGAAGCGCTCTCACGGGGTCAGCAGCCGCCGCACGTCGATCTGCTGGCGCAGCGGCACACCCCCCGGGCCCGGCGCGGCCGACGCCTGGGCGGCGATCTGGAGGGCGCGTTCCTCGGACTCGACGTCGACCACCCGGTAGCCCGCCAGCGCCGGCGGCACGCCGTCGCCGGGCGCGAGATCGCCCGCCACCCGGTGCGCCCGGCCGCCGAGGCCCTGGGCCTCGACCAGCTCACCGGCCGCGGCGAGTTCGTCGTCCAGGCTCCGCTGGAAGTCGAAATGGCGGCGCACATCGGCGGGCGCCCAGGTGCCCATGGCCGCCTGGTGCTGGATCAGCAGAAACTTCGTCATACCAGCGGGTCGGTACCGCTCGGCGTTTCTCGACATGCCGTTTCCGGTCTCGACATGCCGTTTCCGGTACGGAAGCAGAGCTGCCCGACCGCCCGAGGTAATAGACACTGTCTACGCCAGCTGGTAGACAGTGTCTATGCATGCCGACCTGCGCGATCATCTCGTCGCCACCGGCGTCGAGCTGGTCACCGCCGAGGGCACGGAGGCCCTGACGCTGCGCGAGATCGCCCGCCGCGCGGGTGTCTCGCACGGCGCGCCGCGGCGTTACTTCCCCACCCATCGCGAGCTGCTCGCCGCGGTCGCCCGGGTCGGCTACGCCCGGCTGGCCGGCCGCGTCGACGCGCTCGGCGAGCAGCCCGATCCCCGCGCCGGGCTGCTCGCCCTCGGCCGGCTCTATCTGGAGTTCGCGCGCACCGACCGCGGCATGTTCGAGCTGATGTTCCGCCACGAGCTGCTGCGCGGCAACCAGGAGGGGCTGCGGGCGGCCAGCAAGCCGCTGTTCGCGGTGCTGGTCGACCTGGTCGCCCGGGGCCGGCCCGGCCGCGACGACGCGGCGGTGGCCGCCGGGGCGCTGTGGGCCAACCTGCACGGCATCGCGCAGCTCTGGTCCTGGGGGAGCCTGCAGATGACGGTCGAGACCGAGGACGCCGACGCGCTGCTGCGCACGGCCATCGACGCCTACGTGGAGCGCTGACATGCTGCCGGAGCTCATCCGTGCCCTGCTCGTGCCGGTGTCCCGGCTGGCCTTCCGGCCGGTGGTGGAGGGCCGCGAGCACGTGCCCCGCGAGGGCCCGGTGATCCTGGCCGCCAACCACCTGTCCGCCGTGGACAGCTTCCTGATCCCGCTGGTGTCACCCCGGCAGGTCGCGTTCCTCGCCAAGGCCGAGTATTTCACCCGGCCCGGCGTGCGCGGCCGGCTGACCGGCAGCGCGCTGAGCGGGCTGGGCGCGGTCGCCGTGCCGCGCGGCGAGCTCCGCGCCGCCCAGGCCGCCCTGGAGACCGCGCTCGGCGTGCTGAACGAGGGCAGGGCGTTCGGCATCCACCCCGAGGGCAGCCGCTCCCGCGACGGCCGGCTGTACCGGGGGCGCACCGGCGTGGCCTGGCTGGCACTCGCCTCCGGCGCTCCGGTCGTACCGGTCGCGGTGCTCGGCACCGACCGCATCCAACCGGTGGGCGTGCGCTTTCCGCGGCCCGGCCGGGTCACGGTGCGCTTCGGCGCGCCGCTGCGTTTCGCCCCGCCGGCGGGCAGCGCCGCGCGGGCCCGGCGCGAGGCCACCGACCAGATCATGGCGGAGATCGAGAAGCTGTCCGGCCAGGAGGCGGCCGGGATCTACAACGAGCTCTCCGCCGGGCAGTAGCCGCCGGCCGGCTCAGCGCAGCGCCGGCAGCACCTTCGCGCCGAAGGTCTCCACGAACGGCCGCAGGTCCTGGCCCACGTGGTGCAGGTAGATCCGGTCGAAGCCCAGCGCCGCATAGCCGCGCAGCCACTCGATGTGCCGCTGCGGGTCGGCGGAGATGTTGACGACCTCGCGGACCTGCTCCAGGGTGACGTTCTCGGACACCACGTCGAAGTGCTCGACCGTCTCCAGGTCCCAGCAGATCGGCGGGGTGAAGACGTTGCTGCGCCACTGGTCGTGGGCGATCGCCTCGGCCGCGGCCTCGGTCGGCGCCCAGCTCAGGTGGACCTGCAGGGCGGTCGGGCCGCGGCCGCCCGCATTCCGGTACGCCGCGAGCATCGCCCGCAGGTGCTCCTCGGGTGCGTTGACGGTGACCAGCCCGTCCGCCCAGCCCGCGCACCAGGCGGCCGTCCTGGTGCTGACCGCCGCGCCGATCAGCGCCGGTGCCGTCCCGGGCCGGGTCCACAGCTTGGCCCGGTCCACCTTGACGAGGCCGTCGCGGGTGACCTCCTCGCCGGCCAGCAGCCCGCGGATGACGCCGACGCACTCCAGCAGCCGTTCCTCACGAACCTCCTTGCGCGGCCACGGCTCGCCGGTGACGTGCTCGTTGCTGTACTCGCCGCTGCCCAGCGCCGCCCAGAACCGGCCCGGGTACATGGCGCCGAGGGTGCCGATGGCCTGGGCGATGATCGCCGGGTGGTACCGCTGGCCGGGCGCGTTGACCACGCCGAAGGACAGGCTCGTGGCCTGCAGCGCGGCGCCGAGCCAGGACCAGGCGAACGCCGACTGGCCCTGCCGGGCGCTCCACGGCGAGAAGTGATCGGAACACATCGCGGCGTCGAAACCGGCGCGTTCGGCGGCGACCACGGCGGCGAGAAGCTCAGCGGGCGGGATCTGCTCGTGCGAGGCGTGGATGCCGTACTCCGTCATGCCGAAGTCGTACCCACCGCGACCCGCGGGCAATCCCGGAAGGTGGACAGGCATAGCGTGCGGGGATGACAGCCGTGCCGTTCTACCTCGACTGTGACACCGGCGTGGACGACGCCCTCGCCCTCCCGCTGCTGCTCGGCCACCCCGATGTCGCCCTGGCGGGCGTCGGCACGGTCAGCGGCAACACGGCCGCCGGGCAAGCCGCCCGCAACACCCTGAACCTGCTCGCGCTCGCCGGCCGCGACGACATCCCGGTCGCCGTCGGCGCGCATCATCCGCTGGCCGGCACCTTCGGCGGCGGCGCGGCGCAGGTGCACGGCGGCAACGGCGTCGGCGGCGTCGAGCTGCCCGCCGCGCCCCGGGCGACCGAGGCCCGGGACGCCGCCGACCTGCTGCTCGCCCTGGCCCGGCAGCACGCCGGCGAGCTGCGGATCGTGGCGACCGGGCCGCTGACCAACCTGGCGCTGGCCCTGCGCCGGGAGCCGGGCCTGGCCGGCCTGGTCCGCGACGTCACCATCATGGGCGGGGCGGTCCGGGTGCCGGGCAACGTGACCGGGCGCGCCGAGGCAAACATCGCCGGAGACCCCGCGGCGGCCGCCGCCGTGCTCGGCGCGGGCTGGCCGGTCACGCTGGTCCCGCTCGACGTCACCATGCGGCATCGCTTCGACGAGGGCGACCGGGCCGCGCTGGCGGCGGGCACACCGCTGACCGCGGCCCTGGCCGCGATGCTGACCGGGTACTTCGACTTCTACGAGCCCGCCCTGGGCGAGCGCCAGGTGCCGCTGCACGATCCGCTCGCCGCGGGCGTCGCGACCGGCGAGCTCACCCCGGCGGAGGCGCCGCTGCTCGGCCTGCGGGTCGAGCCGGACGGCAAGCTCGTCGAGGATCCGGCGGTCGCGTCCCGGACCCGGGTGGTGCTCTCGCTGACCGGGGACGCCGCCCCGGTCATCCTCCGAGCCGCGCTGCGCATGACCGACCCGCATCTGGCGCCGCGCTGGGAGACCTCCGCGCTGGTCACCATCGACATGCAGCGGGACTTCCTGTCCGGGCGGCCGTACGGCCTGGCCGGAACCACCGAGATCGTGCCGTCGCTGCGGTCGCTGGCCGACGCCTTCCGGGCCGCGCGGCGGCCGATCGTCCACATCGTCCGGCTGTACCAGGGCGACGACGTGGACCGGGTCCGGCGCACGCTGGTCGGCGGCGGCGGGCAGCTCGCCCGGCCCGGCACCGACGGCCGCCTGCTCGCGCCCGGGCTGCTGCCCGGCGACGGGCCGGACCTGGACGACAAGCTGCTGCTCGACGGGCACGCCCAGGTGCTGGGCCGCGACGAGTACGCCGTCTTCAAGCCCCGCTGGGGTGCCTTCTACCGCACCCCGCTCGACGACCTGCTGCGCGGGCACGGCATCAGCACGGTGGTCTTCGCCGGGTGCAACCTGCCGAACTGCCCGCGGGCCAGCATGATCGAGGCGAGCGAGCGGGACTACCGCGTCGTGCTCGCCACCGACGCCATCTCCCAGGCCAGCGAGCAGGGCTTCCGTGAGGTCGCCGGGATCGGCGTCGTGCTCGCGCCCACCGCCGAGATCGTCGCCCGCCTCACGGCAGTGCGCTGAGGCCGGTCAGGAACGAGACCAGAGCCTCCCGGTACGGCAGCACGGTGGTCAGGTCGGCGTACTCGTCCGGGCCGTGCTGGCCGTCGCCGCCCGGGCCGAAGATGACGGCGTCGATGCCGCGCGCGGAGTAGAACCGGCCGTCGGCGGCGCCGTGCTTGCGCAGCAGGTCTCCGGAATAGCCGGCCTTGCGCGCGGCGGCCTGCAGCAGGGCCACCTCCGGGCTCTCCGGGTCGGCGTGGTGCGGCGGTCCGAGGTTGTCCACCAGCACCTCGGCGCCGCTCACCCCGGCGAGGAACGCGGCGACCTGCTCGGCCGTGCGGCCGGCGAAATCGGTGTCCTCGCTGGGGAAGCGGATGTCGAGCCAGGCCGTGGCCGCGGCCGGGACCTGGTTGACCGCGCGGTTGGTGCTCTCGATCCGGGCGACGTTGACGGTGGTCCGCCACTGCTCCGCCGGCGGCACCGGATAGCGCCGCAGCACCGCGTCGACGGCGCCGGTCAGCCTCAGCAGGGCGTTGTCACCCAGCCACGGGTAGGCGGCGTGGGCGGCTGTGCCGGTGGTGTGCAGGCGCACCTGCAGGATGCCCTTGGAATCGGTGACCACGCGCAGGCCGCTCTGCTCGCCGATGACCACGAAGCCGGCCGTGACGCCGGCGGCGATCTGGTGCGCGGTGCCGTCGTGGCCGCCGACCTCCTCGTCGGTGACCAGCTGCAGGCCGAGCTGGTACGGCAGCTCCGGGGCCAGCGACCGGAAGACGTCCGCCAGGACCAGCGCCGCGATCTTCATGTCCTGCGCACCCCGGCCGTAGAGCCGGTCCCCGTCGCGGCGCGCCGCGTAGGAGTCGGCGGGCACCACGTCGAGGTGGGCGTTGAGCAGCACCCGGAACGCCGGGCGGGGGCCGGGCAGGTGCACCAGCGCGCTGGGCTTGCCGCGCGCGGAGAACCGTTCGACCGTGAAGCCGGGCCCGACGACGCCGAGCACCAACTCCAGCGCCCGCCGCAGCTCCTCGGGCCGGTCCGCGGTCGACGGCACGGCGATCAGATCGGCGGCCCGGGCCATCAGATCCATGCGCTCGAGGCTACTTCCAAATTCGGTTGCGACCCGTCGGGCGACCGGATAGAACTGACCGCCGGACCGAGACGGAAAGGAGGACTGAGCCATGTACGCCACGCACACCGCGCTCACGTCCTCCCGGGGCGACCAGCGGAGCTGATCCCGGAGGACAGGGCGCCGCCAGACGGAGCATGCCTTGACCCTGCACGACCACGACCTGACCCTGCGCCCGATCACCGGGCCCGACGAGATCGACCTGTTCAACCGCTTGCCGTACGTCCTCAACGGCGAGATCGCCAAGGACCTGAGGGAAGGCCGCCGCCGCCCGGAGTGGCTGTGGCTCGCCCTGCGCGGCGACCGCGTCGTCGCCCGGGCCGCCTGGTGGTCCCGCGCCGGCGACGAGCACCCCTTCCTGATGGACACCTTCGACATCGACGGTGCCGGTGCCGTCGCGGACGGCGTCCGGCTGGTGGAGACCGCGCTGGCCGAGCTCGTCGCGCCCGGCACAAACCCACCCGACTACCTCCGGTTCGTCCCCGGCGACTGGCGCGACCACCCGGCGGTCCGCCGCGGCGTCGAGCTGCGGATGGGTGCCCTGGAAAGCCTGGGCGCCGAGCTCTTCGTCGAACGGCTGCGCCTGGAGTGGCGGCCCGGCACCCCGCTGCCGGAGCCGGCCGGCCGGCTCGCCTTCCGGCAGCCCCGCGACGCCGGGGAGCTCATCGACCTGATGACGCTGGTGCTGGACGACACGCTCGACGCGCACAGCCGCGAGGAGCTGACCCGGATGACCGCCCGGCAGGCCGCCGAGGAGCAGTACCGCGACGAGCTGGAACGCTATGCCAGCCCGCACGAGTGGTGGCAGGTGGCGACCCTGCCGGACGGCGAGCCGGTCGGGTTCGTGATCCCGGCGCACAACGGCTACAACCCGATCATCGCCTACATCGGCGTGCTGCCGGCGCATCGCGGCCGGGGGTATGTCGACGAGGTGCTGGCGACGGGCACCCGGCTGCTGGCGGACGAGGGCGTGCCCCGCATCCGGGCCAGCACCGATGTGGCCAACGTGCCGATGGCCGAGGCGTTCGCCCGGGCCGGTTACGTGACCTTCGAGCGCCAGCTCGACATGGTCTGGCGCTGATCGGGGGCGCGCTGTGCCCGGCCGGGCCCAGCGCGCGCGTCACCGTCGCTCGCTGCTGTCACCCCCGAAGGGTGGCTAGCCGCGAGCGGCGGTGGCGACGCCCGCGAACGGGATTCCGGCGCTGGCCCTCGGACTCGCTGCGCCGCAGGCCGGCCTGGACCGCCTCGATGTCGGCGGGTGAGACGCCCCGCAGCAGCCGCTCCGCCTCCGCCCAGGCCGCCGCCGCGGAGTCGCGGGCGATGACGTGCAGCCGGATGCCGAAGCGCAGCGACGGGTTCAGGCCGCGGATCCACTCGATCTTCCGCCACCTGGGCGGGCGGCTCGCCCCAGGTCAGCTGCGAGGTGGCGCGGGGAACCTAGAGTCGCCTTCGTGAACGGGGAACCCGGACGCGGGCGGCTCAGCCCGCCCTTGCTCGTGTCGGGCCTCGTGCTCGGCCTGGACGCGATCGCCTGCCAGCTGCTCGCGCTGGTCCTGGCGGTCCTGATGTGGCCCATCCTGTGGCCCTCCGCGGAGGCCACCGGCCTGACCGTGGCGGCGGTCCAGCTGGGCGTGGCCACCCTCCTGGCGCTGTGGTGCCCGGCAGCGGCCGCGCTGGTGCTCGGGGTGCGCAGCCGGAAGGCCCGGCTGACCGGGCTGGCGACCGCCGCGGTGCTGGTCGTCGCCGGCGCGGCGTTCGCCGCGGACGGCCTGGTGGCCGGCGGCGGGACACCTGGGCAGCTCATCGCCGGGCTCGTCGTGACGCTGGTCAACCTCGGAGTCGTGACGCTGCTGGTCACCCCGGCGCCGAGGGTGACCAGCGCGCCCGCCCGCCTGATCGACCTCGACGCTGGGGACGCCCTTCCCTGATCAGCCCAGCCACTCCTTGGCCAGCAGCTCGAACGAGTGCACCCGGTCCGCGTGGTCGTAGGTCACCGTGGTGACGAGCAGTTCGTCGGCCCCCGTCGCCCGTTGCAGGGTCCGCAGCCGCTCGGCCACGGTCTGCGGCGAACCGACGAACTGCGTCGCCACCCGGTCGGCGACCAGCACGCGTTCCTCCTCGGTCCAGGCGTGGGCCGCGGCCTCGGCCGGCGACGGGTACGGCCGCGCCCCCGCCCCCGTCCGGATGCTGTGCACCCACAGCCCGAAGCCGGCCACGAGCCGCCGGGCGGTCGCGTCGTCCGGGGCCACGACCACGTCCGCGGAGACCCATGACGTGCGGCGCGGCCAGCGTGGCCGAGGGCCGGAAGGCTTCCCGGTACGCCGCGACGGCCTCCAGCACCTTCGCCGGGGCGACGTGGTAGTTCGCCGCGAACGGCAGGCCGCGCTCCCCCGCCACCCGGGCGCTCTGCCCGCCGCTGCTGCCCAGGATCCACAGTTCCAGGTTCGCGCCCTCGCCCGGCACCGCGCGCGCCTCGTTGCCGTCGGCGTCGGTGATCGGGCCGGCCAGCAGCGCCTCGATGGTGTCGAGCACCTCAGGGAAGTCCGGCGGCTCTGCGCCCGGCTGGTGCAGCAGGCGGTTGAACAGCGCCGAGCGGGCCGAGGCGAGCAGCGGGGCGAAGGAGAACGGCCTCGGGATCAGCAGCCCGTCGACCACGTGTTCCTCGGCGGGCGGGGGTGCCGGGGCGGCCAGCTCGGTCAGCGCCTCCTGGCGGCGCTGGCCCGAGCGGCCCAGCCCGAGGTCGAAGCGGCCCGGGTGGAGCGCGTCGAGCAGACCGAACTGCTCCACGATGGACAGCGCGGTCTGGTGGCCGGTCTGCACCGCGCCCGAGCCGAGCCGGATGTGGTCGGTGACCGCGGCGATCTGCCCCAGCAGCAGCGCCGGCTGCGAGCTGGCCACGCCGGGGGTGAAGTGGTGCTCGGCCACCCAGTAACGGGCGTAGCCGAAGTGCTCGGCGTGCCGGGCCAGGTCGAGCGTGCGGCGCAGGGCGTCACCCGCGGTGCCGCCGCTCACGATCGGGGCGAGATCGAGGATCGACAGAGGTACGGCCATGGTTACTGTCCCCCCAGCCGGGACTTGACGTCGCGGTAGAACTCGCGGCCGTCCTCCAGCTGGTGGTGCCGCGAGAAGATGGCGTCGGCCCGGGCGGCGGCCAGCTCCCGGCCGCCGTCGGAGTCGCCGGCCTGCAGGGGTGGACCGTGTTGTCCCGCTTACTGGATACCGGGCCGGGGTGCTAGCCCTACCCCCGATCCGGGTGCCCACCGCAACGCTTTCCCGGGGCCCCGCCCATACGTTCGACCTATGACGATGACGACGATTTCCAGCCACACCAGCACCGCCGTCGCCCTGCGCGGCGTCAGCCGCGGCTACGGCCGCGGCGCCACCGCCATCCGGGCCGTCGACGACGTCGACGTCGAGTTCCGGCGCGGCACCTGGACCGCCGTGATGGGCCCCTCGGGCTCCGGCAAGTCCACGCTGCTGCACCTGGCCGCCGGGCTGGAACGCGCCGACAGCGGCCGGGTCCTGCTCGGCGACACGGACATCACTGCGGCGAGCGACAACGAGCTGACCGCCCTGCGCCGGACCAGGATCGGTTTCGTCTTCCAGAGCTTCAACCTGATCGGCTCGCTGACCGCCGAGCAGAACGTGGCACTGCCGCTGCGCCTGGCCGGACGCCGCCCCGGACGCGCGCGGGTCCGCCAGGCGCTGGACGACGTCGGGCTCGGCGACCGCGCCCGGCACCGACCGCGCGAGCTGTCCGGCGGCCAGCAGCAGCGGGTGGCCATCGCCCGCGCCATGGTCACCGCCCCCGAGGTGCTCTTCGCCGACGAGCCGACCGGCGCGCTGGACTCGACGGCCGCCCGCACCGTCCTGGACCTGCTGCGGGCCATGGCCGACCGGGGCCAGAGCATCGTGATGGTGACGCACGACCCGGCCGCCGCCGCGCGCGCCGACGGCGTGCTGTTCCTGCGCGACGGCCGGCTGGTCGACCACCTCGCCGGTGCGAGCGCCCGCGAGGTCGCCGACCGCCTCGTCGACCTGGAGCGCTGACATGCTGCGGATGAGCTTTTCCGGACTGGCCGAGCGGTGGCAGCTGTTCGTCGGCGCCACCCTGTCGGTGTGCCTCGGCGTCGCGCTGGTGCAGTCCTCGCTGCTGCTGCTGATCTCGGCGGCGACCCTGGACCCGCCGGCCGGGCTGCCGGCGGCCGAGCGGCTGCGCTTCACCGACAGCGCCGAGGCGTCGGTGGCGCTGCTCGGGGTGGTGCTGGGCTTCTCGGCGTTCCTGGCGATCTTCATCATCAGCTCGACGTTCGCCTTCACCGTGGCCCAGCGCCGGCGGGACCTGGCGCTGCTGCGGCTGGTCGGCGGCGCCCGGCGGCACGTGCGCCGGCTGCTGCTGGGCGAGGCGCTGCTGCTGGGCCTGGTCGGCACCGTCACCGGCGTTCCGGCGGGCTTGGCCGTGATGGCCCTGCAGACCCGGCTGCTGGTCGGTTTCGGCTTCGTGCCGGACGGCTTCACCGGGCAGTGGCGCGACTGGATCCTCGGCGCCTCCGCCGGGACCGGCCTCGGCCTGGCCCTCGCCGGGGTGCTGGTGGCCGCCCGCCGGGCCGCCAAGGTGCGGCCGCTGGACGCGTTGCGCGACCCCGACGCGGGCCGGGTGATGACCGCGGGCCGCTGGCTGACCGGGCTGCTCTTCGCCGCCGGCGCGGCGACGCTGATCATCCTGTCCCCGGTGGGCGGTCCGGACGGCGGTCAGGCGATGGCGATGAACGTGCCGATGCTCGCGGCGGTCGCGCTGACCCTGCTGGCGCCGGTGCTGGTGCCCGCCGCGGCCCGGCTGCTCCCGGCCGCCGGCGTGACCGGCATGCTGGCCCGGGCCAACCTGCGCGACGAGGTGCGGCGCAGCGCGGCCACCGCCGCCCCGCTGATCGTCCTGATCGGCATCGTCTTCGGGCAGGCCGGCGCGTCCGCCTCGTTCGCCGCCTCCGGGGTGGCCGAGCAACGCCGCGGCACCGCCGCCGACCTGGTGGTCGAGACCACCGGACCGGGCCTGCCGGCGGTGCCCGGGGTGGCCTGGTTCTCCGCCGAGACCGAGACGCTGGTCGAGCTCACCACGGGCCACGGCGAGGAGGCGGAGACCGACGTCGCCAGGGCGCTGGTCGTCGATCCGGCGGGGTATGCGAAGGCGCACCCCGGCAGCGGGCCGCTGGACGCCCTGCGCGGCGCGGCCGTGGCGGGCGGCCCGGGCCGGGAGAACTTCTCCCGCGGTGACACCGTGTCGCTCCGCTTCGCCGGCACGGACCACCGGTTGCCGGTCGTCGCCGTGGTCCCGACCGCGATCGGCGGCGGCGCCGACCTGCTGGTGCCCGCCGGCCTGATCCCGGCGGCGGAGCTCGCCGGGGCGCCGACGCGGACGTTCGTCACGCTCGCCCCGGACGCCGACGCCGCCCGGGTCACGGCCGCCCTGTCCGCCCTGGGCACGGTCACCGGCGTGGCGGACTGGCTGCGCGCCGACGCCGAGCACCGCAGGGGCACCAACGACGACATCATGCTGATCGTGCTCGGCCTCGGCGGCCTGTACGCGCTGATCGGCGTGGTCAACGCGGTGGTGATCGCCGCGGCGGCCCGCGGCCGCGAGTTCGCCGCCGCCCGCGCCACCGGCCTGACCCGGGCCCAGGTGCTGCGGGCCGCGCTGCTGGAGTCCACGGCGGTCACCACGATCGGGATCGTGCTGGGCGCCCTGGCCGCGGCGAGCGCGTTCGCCGCGGTGCTGGCCACCACCTCGGCGGTCACCGGCATCGCGACCCTGGACCTGCCGTGGACCCTGATGGCGGCCGTCGCCGGCACCGCGTTCGTGATCACCGGGCTGACCAGCCTGCTGACCTCATGGTCGGCGACCCGGCCGGCCCCGGTCTCGCTGCTCGGCGCCCGCGAGTGAAGGGCCGGCCTACGACGGGTGGGTGACCACGAGGACCGGGCGGGACGACTTCTCGATCAGCTGCAGGGGGACGCTGCCGAGGAGCCGTTCCGCCATCGCCGGCCGGGTGCTGGCGCCCACCATGATCACGTCGGCCTGCTGCTGCTCCGCGAACTCGATGATCCGTTCCAGCGGCCGGCCGGACAGCACCGTCCCCTGTGCCTCGACGCCGGCCTCGGCCAGCCGCCGGACCGCCGCGTCGACGGCCTCGCGGGCGCCCTGGAGAAAGAGGCTGCGCGGCGCGGCGGAGAAGCGCTCGAGCTCCACCTGGTCGACCGCCAGCACCGAGACCGTGGCGGCGGTCTGCTTGGCCAGGCGGGCCACCGCGTCGGTGATCCAGGGCTGGTCGGCGTCGGGCTTGGCAGCCAGCACGATGTGCATGTCGTCCTCCAGCAGACGGGAACACGTTCCTCGATCCTCGCCCGCCCGACGCGCCGGAACAAGCCTCAGCGGCAGCGCGTTCGGCTCCGATCGCTTAACGTGATGACCAGGCATGTCGATGTGGAGGGACGCGGCTATGGCAGACGCGGGCACACGGGACAGCACCGAACGCGAGCAACCCACCCTCAACCGGGTCATCGGGCCCGGTCTCCTGCTGCTCTTCGTGGTCGGCGACATCCTCGGCACGGGGGTGTACGCACTCACCGGCAAGGTCGCCGCCGAGGTGGGCGGCGCGGTCTGGCTGCCGTTCCTGGTCGCCTTCGCGGTGGCGCTGCTGACCGCGTTCAGCTACCTCGAACTGGTGACCAAGTATCCGCGCGCGGCCGGCGCGGCCCTGTACACGCACAAGGCCTTCGGGCTGCACTTTCTCACCTTCATGGTCACCTTCGCGGTGATGTGCTCGGGCCTGACCTCGGCGTCCAGCGCGTCGAAGGCGTTCGCCGGCAACTTCGCCGAGGCCTTCGACCTGTCCATCGGCGAGGGCCTGGGCCTGACCGCGGTGGCGGTCGGCTTCATGACCCTGATCGCGCTGGTGAACTTCCGCGGCGTCGGCGAGAGCGTGAAGGCCAACGTCGTGCTGACCTGCGTCGAACTGACCGGCCTGCTGATCGTCATCGCCATCGGCGCGTGGGCGCTGGGCGGCGGCAACGGCGACCTGTCCCGCCTGGTGGAGTTCGACTCACCGCCGGGCGAGAGCGCGTTCCTGTCGGTCACCGCGGCCACGGCGCTGGCGTTCTTCGCCATGGTCGGCTTCGAGGACTCGGTGAACATGGCCGAGGAGACCAAGGACCCGGTACGGATCTTCCCCAAGGTCATGCTGACCGGCCTGTGCGTCACCGGCCTGATCTACGTGCTGGTGGCGATCTCGGCAGTGGCGCTGGTCTCCCCCGCCGACCTCAGCGAGGGCGACGCGCCGCTGCTCAAGGTGGTGGCGGCCGGGGCGCCCGCGTTCCCGCTGACCATCTTCGCGTTCATCACCATGTTCGCGGTGGCCAACTCGGCGCTGATCAACATGCTGATGGCCAGCCGGCTGCTCTACGGCATGGCCAACGAACGGGTGCTGCCCAAGGTACTGGGCCGGGTGCACCGCACCAGACGGACGCCGTGGGTCGGCATCGTCTTCACCACGCTGATCGCCTTCGGACTGATCTGGTTCGCCGACCTGACCGCGCTGGGCGGCACGACGGCCCTGCTGCTGCTCTGCGTCTTCACGGTGGTGAACATCGCGGTGCTGGTGCTCCGCCGCGACAGGGTCGAGCACAAGCACTTCAAGGCCCCCACGGTGATCCCGATCATCGGCGCCGTCGCCTGCGCCTACCTGGCAAGCCCACTGTCCGGCCGGGCAGCCGCCGACTACCAGGTGGCCGGCGTGCTGTTGATCATCGGAGTCGTCCTCTGGGCGATCACCTATGCGACGAACCGGTTCATCCTGCACCAGGAAACAACCATCAACCCAGCCAAAATCGACAAGAAGTGACCCCACGGCATCACGTTAGAAGTTCAAGCCGGTAGCCCGACTCCAGGGAGAGGCGGCCGAGTCGCGAATCGGTCATGACGCGAGAGTGCGTTCGATGTCTCAGCAGACCCGGTGCGGAGCGATCGATAGTGACAAGAGCCGTGGAAACGGATATCCGGCCGATGGCGCGGCGTCCGGCCCGCGCCCGACGATGGTCCGATGTCGACGTGGCAGGAAGAGATCCGGACGGCGATGCGGGAGTCGGGTATGCAGTGGACCAGGCGTGACGCCGTGCGATGGGATCTGAACGGCCCCTGCCCGCGCTGCGGCGGCGCACTGTCCGCTCTGGTCGCGGACGTGGTGGCGACCGACTCCGCGCTGGAGTCGGGCAAGCGGATCGAGCTGCTGGTCGAGTGCGCGTGCGGGGCCGGCCGCGGCGACTACATCCTCGTCCCGGGGCCGGTGGCATGAATTCGTGGGCCGACGAGGTCGCGTTCTACGAGGCCCGCAACTCCGACCTGCGCCGCGGCCGGCTCAAGGCGCTGCAGGCCTCGGCCACCAAGTGGTCCGCGCTGATGGCCGGCTTCCTCGGCGTGTTCGGCACGGTCGCCTTCGCCGGCGGCCTGGCCACCGTCGACAAGCTGCCCGCGCCGGTCGACGTCCTGGTCAAGGCCACCACCACCCTGGCCGCGGTCGCCGCCGCGCTCGCCGTCTGGTTCCTCTCCCGCGCGGCCGGCGGCCTGCGCATCACCGACCTGCGGTTCCCCACCGGCAAGAAGCTCATGGAACGCGAGAACGACCTGGTCACCGAGGCCCGGCGCGACATCGGCCGGGGCCGCGTCTGCGCCCTGGCCGCCGTCGTACTGGTGCTGGCCGGTTCGGTCGCCGTCCTTTGGACCCCGCCCAAGCCCACAACACCCAAGTTCCTCGTACGTTTTGACGACGCGGCCACGTGCGGCGAGCTGACGAACCGTGGCGGCGCGTTGTCCATCGGCGGCCGCAGCCTGGGTCAGGCCGTCGAGGTGATCCCTGTCAGCTCCTGCCCGGCGCGCGCGAGGCAGGCGCGGTGACACATCCCTTCGACGGGTACGCGTACCCCTGGCACCGGCCGGATGCCATCCGCCTCAAGAAGGTGCTGCAGACCGTCTTCGACGACCCCATGAGGATCGAGATCCTGTACAAGCAGAGCGGCCCGCACCCCGAGCCGCTCACCCCGGGCAACGCCGACCGGATGTGGAGCGAGGTCCTGCAGCATGTCGCCAGGGCCGGTCGGATCCGGCGGCTGTGCGAGCTGATCCTCAACCAGCCGCTGGCGGCCGACGCCCGGGCCGCGGTCGAGCAGGTCCTGCACGCCGTGCCGGAAGTGGAGGAGCTGGCTGTCGAGGACGGCGTGATCGTGCTCGACCGCATCGCGCTGCGAGGGCTCATCGCACGCTTGACTCCGGCCGAGGCGCCGCTCAAGACCCTGGTCGTCCGCGGCGACCCGGGCAGCGGCAAGAGCCACGGGCGGCACCTGTTCGAACGGGCCGCCCGCAGCCGGAACGCCCAGCCGGTCTACCTCTGCGCCGACATCGTGGCCAGTCTCGACGAGGTGCTGCGGGAGCTGTTCGGGGCGCTGCACGCGATGGGTGAGATCCCGGAGCCGGGCGAGACCACCGGCAGCGCGTACCACAAGCATGTCTGGCGGACGCTGCGCGAGATCGCCGGTCGGGAACGGCGGGCGCTGTGGATCGCGATCGACGACCTGGCCCCGGCGGCCGACGGCGGTCCGCTGCTCGATTCGGAGATCCGCGAGTTCTTCGACCAGCTGGTGCCGATGTTCCTCAATCCGACGTACCGCGACTGGTTCCGCCTGATGCTGATTCACTATCCGGAGGGCCGGCTGCCGACCCGATGGCGTCGCGAGTCCTGGGCCGAGGACCGGACCACCCCCGATGACGTACGCCCGGAGCATGTGGCCGACGAACTGCGGGCCTGGTGGCGCCGCCGGGGCCAGGTGGTCGTCGAGGAGGAGCTGGATTCGCTGGTGACGGCCGTCTTCGCCGAGGCCGACAAGGTGGCGGAACAGGCCGGGCGCCTGCAACGCATCGATGAGGCGCTGGTGCAGGTGCTGGCGCCGCCGCGGGGAGACCACTGATGGACGACGCGGAGTTCTTCGAGGTGGACGAGCTGGCCCGGGCGCTCCACCGGGCCCGGCAGGGTGTGGTCGGAGTGAGCCGGTTCGGCCGGCACGCCACCGGCTGGCTGATCACCGACGATCTCGTCGTGATCCCGGACCATCGGGCCTGGGCGGACGACGATCCGGACGACTCCCTGTTCTTCTGCCGGCTCCAGGGCGACGGCATGCCTGCGGAGCTGGTGCTCACCGCGCCGGAACAGAGCGAGGTGTCGATCTCGGTGCTTCGCCTGCGCGATGCGCCCGTCCCAGGTGGAGCGCTGAATCTGTCGTCGTCCGCGTCGGGGCGGTGGGGTCAGCCGATCCTGCTGTTCCACTATCCCCTCGCGATGGAGAGTCTGCGAGTCAGCAGCGGGGAGTTGCACAACGGGGGCCAGGGCCAGGGCCGGCTTATGCACACCGCCAAGGTGGGTCCGGGATCGGCCGGCGGCCCGATCACCGACGCACGGGGCTTCGTCCTGGGCATGACGCTCTCGACGTCGATCTATACCGTCGTCCCTGGTCCGGTCGGCGTCGGCCCGACGATCGGGGCGATCCTCGGCCAGCTCGGCGACTCGGCGGTCGCCCGAGAGATCCGGGACCGGCACAACCTCGTCGACACCACGAAAACCCACACGACGATCGTCAAGCTCAATCGACGGATGAGCCCCTTCGACACCGCTTTGCTGTACGCCGCGGTGCGCTGGACGTTCGACCCGGCGGCACTCACCGCGCGCGAGCGGGAACAGTTGGCGCCGCTGGTCACCGATTCGGCGGCCCCGGCCTGGACCCTGCGATCGGCCGAGCGGGAGAAGGCGGTCGTCGCGGCTCCCTCACTCGGCGTCCTCCGCGGAGCGCGCGACAACGACGAGATCGACGACCCGCGGCAGGCAGTGATCGACCGAATCCTGGCCGGACCGCCGTACCGGCTCGATGAAGTCGACGAAGCCGCGCTCCCGTACTGGCTGCAGGCGGTGCGCTGGTTCGGGCCGGTCCTGCCCGGACTGCCGAGCCCGGCCGAGGTGGCCCGGGTGCTGGAGCGCCGCCGGCACCGCAGCCGGCTGACCGCCATCGCCGGGCCTGGCTTTCGGGGCCGGGACGCCGAACTCGGCCTGCTCCGCTCGTGGCTCGGCCAGGCGCAGGCCGGGCCGATGGTGGTCACCGGGATCGGCGGCATCGGCAAGTCGGCGCTGGTGGCCCGGTTCGCGTCCGAGCTGCCGGCCGAGGCGCTGCTGCTCTGGCTCGACTTCGACCGCGCCGACCTGGCCCCGGACGACGCCGAGTCGGTCACCGCGCTGATCGCCGGGCAGCTCGCCGTCCAGGTCGACGGCTTCGTCCCGCCCGCGGCCGGCGACGATCCGTGGGAGGCGCTGGGCGCCGCCTTCGCCGGGCGGCCGGTCGCGCTCATGGTGCTGGACGGGTTCGAGGTGGCCCAGCACGTCCGCGAGCACGGGCAGCTGTGGCCGGTGCTGGAACGCCTCGGCGACCAGGTGCCCGGCCTCAAGGTGATCGTCAGCGGCCGATCCGGCGTACCCGGCCTGGCTCTGCACCGCCGCCCGGCGGCAATGCTGCCGCTCACCGGGCTGGACCGCGCCGAGGCGGCGGCCTGGCTGCGCGAGCACGGCGTCACCGACCAGGCGGTGCTCGACCGGGTGCTCGATCTGGCCGGCGGCATTCCGCTCGCGCTGCGGCTGGCCGTGCGCTACCTGCGGAGCGGCGGCACCGCGGCCGACCTGCCCACGACACTGCCCAAGGCGATGGTCGAGGGGCTGCTCTACACGCGCATCCTGGAGCGGGTGATGGACCCGGCCCTCATGCTGATCGCCCGGGACGCGCTGGTGCTGCGCCGCCTCACGCCGGAGCTGATCGACGGGGTGCTGGCCGACCGGATCCCGGAGGGGCTGACCGCGGCCGAGGTGTTCGAGCGGCTCGCGTACGAGCTGGCCCTGGTCGACGCCCGCGGCGCCGACCCGCTCACCGTCGCCCTGGACGGGCCGGGCAGCGAGCTGGCCCTGCGCCCGGAGGTGCGGGCGGCGACGCTCGCGCTGCTGGAAACCGACGACCCCGACCGGGTACGGGTGATCGACGAGCGCACCGCCCGCTGGTACGCCGAGCGGCCGTTGACCGCGGTCGCCGACCGGACCGAGCTGGTCTACCACCTGCTGCGGCGGGACGACTTCGCTGGTGCGGCCGAGTTCTGGGCCGATGGGTGCGCGCCGCTGCTTGATCAGGCGCGCGACGAGTTGTCGGCGGAGGCCCGGAGCTGGCTGCGCCGACGGGTCGGCGGGACCGGGGCCGGCCTCGGCGCGTGGGAGGCCGACGCGCTCGCCCGGCTCCGGTCGGCGCTGGCCCGCGGCGTCGATCGGGCGGTGCCGGAGATCCTCGCCGAACGCTCCGGCCGGACGGACGACAGCCCGCTCGTGCTGTACGACGCGTGGGTCCTGGCCGAGCGTGGCGAACAGGCGCAGGCGCGGGATCTGCTCGACCGCAGCTACGCACGGGACGAACTGGTGATGCGCGACCGAGAGGTGCTGGCGGCGTGGCTCGCGGCTCGGGCGGGCGACCGGCCGGATGCCGACTATCGGCTGAGGGAGCTGGCTCGTGAGGCCACCTGGCAGGACGTGTCGGCCCCGGTGAGCCCCGCGCTGCTGGTGTGGGCGGGCCGGGTGCGGCTGACCGTGGACCTCGCCGCCGAGGCCGAGCTTCTTCGCGGGTCCTCGGCCAAGGTTCACACGCCGCAGTTGCTGACTCGGGCGCACGTCGTCTCCCCGCGCCTCGCGGACCGCCTCGGCCGTCACTCGACATCGGCGGTGGAGATCCCATCCCTCGGGCTCAGCCTCGGCCAGTTCCGTCACTACTTGACCCTGACGGGAGCGCTGCCCCGCACCTCGTCGCCGTCCTGGTTGCGGCGGATGCGCTGGGACAACTCGCAGGGCCCGTGGCTGGCTTCCGAAATCCCGGAATGGAAGACGAACGCGACCGCCGCCAACCTCACAGTTCTCGGCTTCCGCCGGTGGACCCTCGTGGCGGACGGCTTGCTCCTGTCCCGCGCCTGCGAAGAAGTGCTCTCGACGGAACACCTTCCCACCGCCGCAAGCGCCGCCATCGGCGGAGCACTCGCGGCGTATCACTCGCTGCCGCTGTTGTTTCCGACCCAGACTCGCGCTCTCAAAACGATCGAGCAGGTCATCCACCCGCTCTACCGCCGCACCGGACCGAATCAACGGCAAGTCGATCTCTCGTTGGCGAGGGAGCTCGGCCTCTCATCGGACCTCCTGGCAGGCTCGAACGTCTCGCTCCCCGGGTTGCCCGAGATTGATTCCAGTGGCAAGACGATCTTCCTTCACCTGGCCGCTCCTGACCCGCTGGAGATCCTCTTCCGGCTGGTAGCGGGTCTGCCGGTCGAGGAGTGGTGACGGATGCTGGAGGACTTTCCCTATCCCTGGCACGAGAAGTGGGCGCAGCGACTGCACCGCACGCTGACCCAGCTCTTCCCGGGCCGGCAGCCGGTGCAGGACGTGGTCGCGCGGGCCGGCATCGACCTCACCGAGATCGACACCGACGGGGCGGTCGCGCACATCTGGTGGCGGGTGCTGGACTACGCCGGGCGTACCGGCCAGGTGCGGGACCTGGTCACCGCGGCCGCCGACCGGCTGCCGGCGGGCAGCCCGCGCCGCCGTACCCTGGACGACCTGCTCCTGGACCGGCCGGTCAGCTCAGACGGTGAGCCCCGTGGCACGGACGGCGCGCCGCGCTTCCTGCACGCGACCGACGACGTGCTGGAGCACGAGGCGCGGCTCTATCACGACGACCTGACGCTGCAGATCGGGCGGGTGCCGGCCCTGATCGCGACGCTCCAGCGGCTTTTCGAGCACGCGCCCGCGGTGTGCAAGCTGACCGTCGCGATCGGCCCGGAGTGGCAGGAGGGCACCGCCTTCCGGATCGGGTCCGACCTGCTGCTGACCAACTGGCACGTCGTGCACAGCGAAACGAACGGCGGCCGGGCCACCCGGATCACCGCCGAGTTCGGCTACGAGGACGACGGCGACGGCGGCCTCCGCACGGCGACCACCTTGCCCTGCGATGTCGCCACCGTCACCGGCGACGTGGACGACGACTGGGCGGTCGTGCGGGCGCCGCTCGACGACCGCTGGCCGATCATCGCGCTCGACGGCGCCGTGGAGCCGACCGAGCACTCCGCCGCGTACATCATCCAGCACCCCGACGGGCAGCGGAAACGCTTGGGCTTCGTACGCAATCAGGTCTCGTACGTGGGAAGCCGGGTGATCCACTATCTGACCGACACTGAGACCGGCTCGTCGGGGTCGCCGGTCTTCGACGCGAGCGGCGCGCTGATCGCCGTGCATCACGCCGGCGGACGGCCGCAGGAGGTGCTGGGCAAGCCCCCGGCCAAGAAGAACGAGGGCATCCGCATCCCGCGCATCGTGGCCGGGCTGACCGCCGCCGGCATCCGGATCGGCTGAGGGGGCTTTTCGGCCCTGGCCTCGCCTGTTCAGAGCGACCTCACGCAACTCCACGACCATCGCCCAAGGCCGGTGCCGTCCGTCAGGTCTTCATCAACGAGTGGAAGTGGGGCACCGGCGGGTGGGGACGGATGAGGATGGGCTGGATGGCTGGGCACCGTGCCGCTCTTCGCCGGTACGAGAAGACCGGTGATCCGGAGGCGTTGGAAGAGGCGACGGCGAGGCTTGTCGGTGCTCACCGGGCGGGTGAGCTGAACGCGACCCAGTACGCGGCCCAGCTGACCAACATGGGGATCCGCTATGGCAACCGCCTGGCGGCCACCGGCGCGGACGAGGACTCCGTTGCGGCGGTCGGGGTCGGGCAGATGGCGTTGCGCGCGCTGCCGGCGGGGCACCGCGACCGGTGGCTCTACCTGTCGAACTACGCGGCGGACCTGGCGGCGCGCTACGACCGGTTCGGCGAAATCGAGGCGCTGGAGGAGGCGATCGAGCGGCTCGACGAGGCCATCCGGCTGGTGCCGCCCGGCGAGTCGCGGCGGGCGACGCTGCTGTCCAACATGTCGATATACCGGCGGATGATGTTCGGCGCGCGGGCCGACCGGGAAGACCTCGAACGGTCCGTCGCGTGCGCCGCGCAGGCCGCGCAGGAGACCGCGCCGAAGGACCCGAACCGGGCCAAGCATCTCTACAACGCCGGCGTCGCGTTCCGGCTGCGGTTCGAGGCGCTCGGCCGGAACGAAGACCTCGACGCGGCCCTCGGCTACGGATCGGCCGCCGTGCGGGCCGCGCCCGATTCACAGGAGCGTGCCCGTTTCCTGTCCGGTCTCGGGCTGGCTCTCCGGATCCGGTTCGAGCGCACCGGTCACCGGCCCGACCTCGACCAGGCGGTCCAGGCCGGGATGGACGCGGTGCGATTCTGCGCCCCGGACCACGCCGACCGGGCGATGTTCTTGCAGAACGCGGGCATCGCGCTCGGCGCCCGTTACGAGATCGCCGGCGACCCCAGGGATCTGGGTTTCGCGATGTGGCACGCCATCGAGGCTGTGCGGCTCACCCCGGCCGACTCGCCCGACCTGCCGCAGCGGCTGCTGAACCTCGGCATGGCTCACCTGCGGCGCTTTGAGATCCGCGGCGACCTGGCCGATCTCGAGTCGGCCATCGGCTACCTGGGCACCGCCGTGCGACAGGTGCCGGGCGACGACGCCGACCTGCCCACCTATCTGACCGACCTCGGCGTCGCGCACTCGGCCCGCTTCCACCGGCTCGGCGACCTCGCCGATCTGGACACCGCCCGCCGCTGCGAGCAGCAGGCACTCGAACTCACCCCGGCCGACCACGCCGAGCGGGCTTCGCGACTGTCCAATCTGGCTGGCAACTACCTGCTGCGCTTCTGGCGGCTGGGTGATCCCGCCGACCTGGACGCCGCGCTGACCCTCAGCGCCGAGGCCGTGCGGGCGACACCGGCAGGCGCGATCGCACTGCCCAAGCGGCTCCGCAATCTCGGGCACGCGCACGAGGAGCGTTACCGGCTCACGGGTCACGTGGCCGATCTCGACGAGGCCATCCGCTGCGGCCTCGACGCCGTCGCAGCGAGCCCGCCCGGCTCGGTGGAACGCGCCGACCAGTTGTCCGCGCTCGGCTTCGCCCACCTGCAGCGAGCACTCCCGCTCGGCGACGACGGCGACGACCTCGACGAGGGTCTCCGGCTCGTCGCGGACGCCCTCGCCGCCACTCCGCCCGAGCATCCCGACCATCCGGTCCGGCTCGCCAACCTCGGCTCCGCCCACCGCCTGAGGTACACCCGGCGGGCCGACCCGGCCGACCTCGACGAGGCGATCCGGCTGGGCACCGAGGCGCTGCGGCTGATCCCCGCCGATCATCCCCGGCATCCGGCGCTGCTCAGCGGCCAGAGTGACGCGCACTACGAGCGCTTCCGGTTGGGCGGTGCCGACCCGGACGCGGACGCCATGGTCTTCCTCGCGGCCGAAGCCGTCCGCCTGATCCCGCCAGGACACGCGGACGCCCTGAGGTTGTCGGCCGACCTTGGCGAGACCTATCGGGCGCGCGCCCGCTCGGACGACGACCTGCGGCTGGCGGTCGAACACCTCACGACGGCGGTCGACGGCCTGCCGGCCGACCATCCGAGCCGCGCGGTGCGGCTGATCCAGCTCGCCCGGGCGCACCTCGCGACCTCGGCGACGGACGAGGCGCTCCGCCGGCTACGGGAGGCGGCGGCCTCGGCGACCGCGCTGCCGGCGCGGCGGCTCGAGGCGGCCCGGTTGTGGGGTTCGTCCAGCGCCGACGCGGGCGACGCGGCGGACGCCTTTGCCGTGGCCGTCGGCCTGCTACCGCTGCTGGCGTGGCGGGGCCTCGGCCGGGCCGAACGTGAGGCCCGGCTGGCGTCCACGGCCGGGCTGGCCTCGCTGGCCACGGCTTGGGCGATCGAGGCCGGTCGCCTGGAGACCGCGGTGGAGCTGCTCGAACAGGGACGCGCGGTACTTTGGGCGCAGACCTTGCAGACGCGGACGGACCTGACGGCGCTGCACCAGATCCAGCCCGAGCTGGCCGACGAGCTCGGTGCTCTGCGGGCGCGGCTCGACTCGTACGCGCAGCGGGCCGCGCTGATCGCCCTCCAGCCACCGGACAGCCGCGAGCAGGTCGCCGCCGCCTCTCGGCGCGACGCGGAGGCCTGGGACGACGCCGTGCGGCGGGTGCGATCGACGGAGGGCTTCGGGACCTTCCTGGCGCCGACGCCGTTCCGCGAGCTGCGCCCGGCCGCCGCGAACGGCCCGGTGGTGCTGGTCAACGTCAGCGCCGTGCGCTGCGACGCGCTCATCGTGACAACCGACGGCGTACGCCTCGTGCCCCTCCCCGACCTCACCGAAGCCGACTGCCTGCACCGCGCCGTTGACCTGCCCCGCGTGGTAGCCGCCCGCGACCTGGCCCCGGCCCCGGCCGCCGTCCCCCCGATGGTCGACCTGCTGGACTGGCTCTGGAACACGATCGGCGCACCGGTCGTCGCCGCTCTGGATCTCGCGTCGCCCCTCCCCCGCCTCTGGTGGTCGCCGACCGGTCCGCTGTCCGCGCTGCCGCTGCACGCAGCGGGCGCGCTCCCCGACCTCGTTGTCTCGTCCTATACGCCGACGCTCGGCGCCCTGCTGCGAGCCGGGACCTCGGCACCGGCCAGCCGGCCCGTCGTCCTCGCGGTCGGCATGCCGAAGACCCCGCCGATCGGCGCCCTGCGGCCCGCCGACCTGCCCGGTGTCACCGCCGAACTGGACCGCCTCGCCGCGCGGCTGCCCGTTCGCCAAATGCGGACCGCTACCGACGACCAGGCGGTGCCGGACGATCAGCTGCCGACGGTCTCGCGGGTACTCGACGCGCTGGGTTCCCACACCTGGGTCCACCTGGCCTGCCACGGCGGTCAGGATCCGGACGACCCATCGAGCGGTGCCGTGTATCTCGCGGACGGCCCACTGACGGTGTTGCGGATCGCCGCCCTGGACCTGCGCGACGCCGAGCTGGCGTTCCTGTCCGCTTGCAGCACCGCCGTCGGCGGAACTGACCTGCGCGACGAGGCGATCCACCTGGCGGCGGCGATGCAGGTGGCCGGTTACCGTCACGTCGTCGCTACGGCCTGGTCGATCAGCGACGAGCACACCCCGGACCTCGTAGACCGCACTTATGCCCGGCTCGCCCCCGCCGACGGCTCGCCGGACGCCGGCCGCTCGGCCCGGGCGCTGCATGAGGCCGTCGCCGCGTTGCGCGCGGAACTGCCGGACCGCCCCGACCTGTGGGCGGCCTACCTCCACGTCGGCCCGTAGACTCCGGCAACGGATCGTCGGCTTTCCGGTTGTACGCGGTGGGCCGACTACGGGCCAGCAGCGCCTGGCACGCTTCGGCCGACCGCCTCGGCGGACGGGCTGCCGAGACACCCTCGACGCCGGAGGCGACCCCGCGCTCATCGACAGGTCTGCCATGGACGCGGAGTTGTGAAAGGGTTGCCCGGTGAACAGTCGAGCCCTGTCAATCATGGAACTGCCCGACTCCGGTGACGCCCGCGGCAGCAGTCACAGCGTCCCGGCGGAGGTGTTCGCGGAGGGCTTCGGGCTGGCCGACATGCACATCGCCGCCATCGAGCCCGGTGCCGTACGTGGTAACCACTTCCACCTCGCGCGCCGTGAGATCCTGGTGGTCATCGCCGCCGATCGCTGGTCGTTGCACTGGGACGACGGCGCCGGGACACCGGCTCAGCGGCGCAGCTTCGCCGGGCCCGGCGTGGTTCTCATCCGGGTCCCGATCGGCGCGTCACACGCCATCCGTAACGATGGTGCGGTCGCGATGCGGATGGTCGGCCTGACCGACGGTCCCTACGACCCTGACCAGCCCGACGTCTTTCCGCGGCCGGTCGTGGCGGTGGCGGCGACGCCTTGATCGCGGGCCTGGCGCTCCAGGTCGGCAAGCATCGGATAGCGCCTGCCGTAGCCGAGTGATCGGACCCGCCGGGCCGCCTCGGCAAGAGCCCTCGCGGCTCTCGCGGCGGCCTCGTTCCGCTGCTCGGGGGTCAGGGACGGCCAGACCGCGAGATGGCAGGCTGCCCGCTGCAGATGAACGTCGGCGGCGAGCAGGTGCATCCCGCCCCGGGTCGTTTCGATGATCGCCTCGTCGAGATCCTCGAGGGCCTTCGCGTAGTCCTCGGGAGCCTGCCTGACCCGCAGCAGATGGGCCCGTTCGAGGAGTCCCCGCACGATGTAGTCGGTGTAGCCGACCCCCCGGAGCTCGACGATCACGGCATCCATCCGGGCGACGACCTCGGCCAACCGCGATCGGTCCAGCGCACCTCGTTCGGCCTGGGCGCGGTGGGCGGCGGCCAGGACGAGTGGGCGGATGGCACGGGAGAGCGGAGTGGAGTTGCCGCCGTTCAGACCCCATCCGGGATCCTTCGCGTCGGTCAGCAGGCCCGCGGCCCCGCCGGTTTCGATCACGTAGTAGCCGTAGCGGTAGAGCGTCTGGGAATATCCGAACGGCGGGTTCGCGCCCAGTTTCAGGGAGATCGCCTCCGCCTCGGCGAACAGCTCCCCCGCGCGGCCGAGGTCGCCGACCATGAAGTCCACCTCGGCGAGGCACGACCGGCTGTACATCTTGAAGTACGGGTCCTCGCAGCGGCTGGCGAAGTCGATGGCCAGCTCGGCGCTCGCCCGAGCGGTGTCCGGGGAGTCCGGGCCCGGGGTCTGCAGGTGCCCGGCGATCACCAGCAGCTCGCAGTAGAGCGAGGCGGTGTAGGACGCGTCCGCCATCTCCGCCGGTTGGTCGGCCGACGGATCGACGGCGTGGAACACCGCGCCACAGCTCGCCCGTGCGTCGTTGAGCTGGCCGATCTGCCGCAGCCGCAGACCCGCGTTGGTCAACACCATGAGCCGGGCCTGCCGGGACAGCGGGATGTCCCGCAGCTCCGTCCACTGATGCGGGTGGAAGTAGTTGGACAACGCGACGATCTCCGAGCCGGTCATGCCCAGCGTCCGGGTGGAGTAGCTGGCGCGCGGGTCGCGCCAGATCCGGGGCTGCAGCACCGTGTCGAACACCTCTTGATGCTGATCGATCGCGCAGCCGTGATTGACCGCCTCATAGAGCAGGCTCATGCCCTCGGCGCTGGACGGCAGCTGCGGGGCGCGCCGCTGGAAGTACGTGTAGAGCGCACGGTGGCCGGCTGTCCACAGCTCCGGCGCCGTGGACCTGAGCCGGTCACGAAAATGCTCGCGAACCAGCGGATGCGTGTCCAACGTCCCGGGCAGCCCTTCGGTCTCGCTGCCCAGCAGGCCCATGTGCCGCAGGCTGGCGACGCAATCCACCCACGTGGCGCCGCCGAGGTCGTCCAGCCCCGGCACCGACCGGCCGAGCTCGGTCTCGGTCAGGACCGCCTCGATCGCGGCGTACGGCGCCGGCCGGTCGAAAAGACCGATCATCTCGAGAATCGCGAGCTCGGCCGACCGGTCGTACCGTGCCAGCCACTCCGCGTACGTCTCCATGATCCGGCGGGCGTGCCCGCCGTCCGCGACGGCGACGGTGAGGTCGCGCAGAGCGAACCGTCCGGCCAGCTGCCCGCCCTGGACGTCGCGAAGGTAACGACCGAGCAGGTTGATCGCAAGCGCGTGACCCATGACCTCACGGACCGCCTCTTCGGCGACCGTGAGGTCACGTTGCGGCCCGATCAAGGACTGCAGGAGCAGGGCACCGGCCCGGTCGCCGAGGTTGCCGAGGTCCAGTTCGGCCACCGTCGCCGGCACGGCCCGCCCGGCCGCCGCGAGGTCGGCCAGCGGGACCCGGGTGGTGATCAGGCACAGCCCGTCCCACCCCGGCTTGGCCAGATCACGCAGCAGGGCAGCCATCGACGAGTCGGTCAGGGTGCCGCCCACATCGGGTGCGGTCTCCGGATGCTGAAGGGGTTCGAGGCCGTCCAGCACCAGCAGGAACCGGTGCCGGCGGATCAGCGCGGCCAGGCGTGCCCCGCGGGCGGGCGGGCTCATGGTCGGCGGCGCGTCATCGCCCAGCTGCTGCAGGGCGGAGCTGACGAAGTCGTCGGCGGAGACCATGTTCTCCCTGGTCCCCTGGCTGTAGAACGACCAGGCGAACAGCTTGCGCGCGCCAAGATAGTCGCAGCCGCGCATCTCCCGCAGCCACTGGTTCACCAGCGCGGACTTGCCGACCCCGCCGGGGGCGACGACGGAGAGAATCTGGACGTCGTCGGAGAGCCAGGCGTCGTGCAGGGTCCGCAGCTCGTCCTCCCGGCCGAACAGCTCGGGGGCGGTCTTCGGCAATCCGCGATTGAAGATGTCCTCGGCGGAAAGCGACGGGCTCGCCATGCTCTCCGTGCCGGCGTAGCTGTCCGGACGCTGGTGCGCGTTGCCCTGCACGTCGACCGGATCGATCTCGATCGACGACTGCAGGACGCCGTACGCGAGCTGTTCCTGCGCGGCCGTGCCCCCGACGACGAGAACCGGATCGGGACGGTCTCGCTTCCGCTCCTGCCGCCGAATGGCGTCGAGTGCCTCGAGCAGCCTGTTCCAGCCGCTGCTGGGCTGGTGATCGGGCAGGTCGACGGGGATCAGCACCGGCCCGGCCGGCAGCTCGGCGAGGCCCAGCTCGGCGAGCGTCGTCGCGGCGAGTTCAAGGTTGCGCCCCGGGTCGTAGACCGCGTGCCCGGCCTTCCGGGCCCGCGACACCGCCGCGAGCAGCGCCTTGCTCCGGACCGCGCCCGCTGCGCCGACCAGCCAGAGGACGCGGAGCCCGGGGTCACCGCGCTTGCGATGGCGCCCTCCCACCCAGCCGTCGAACGCCCGCCCGAGGCCGGCGAACTCCCGCTGCAGATTCGGCAGCCGCCCCTTCCTCAGCAGGACCGCGTCGACCGGTTGGTGCGGCATCAACGGCGGCGGCGGGTCAATGCTGTCGTCGGTCGCCGTTCCGGCGGTGAACAGCTCGTCCGTCCAGATCTTCAGCCCCCGGTTGCCCAGGGCCGTCCGCCAATCCGCGACCGGCGGGCCGCCGTCCGCGCGGCCGCCCGTGATCGTGCCGGCGAGCTTCCCGAGCAGCGCGAACAGCACCTCGGCCGACGCCTTCGCGGCGAAGCGCTGGTATCGGTCGCGCTTGTCCGGGTCGGCATGATCCACGACGCCCTTGGCGACCAGCCACAGCGGAATGTCCTGCGTGCTGGCCACCGTGGCGATCGCCGCGCTCTCCATCTCCAGCCCGGTGATGCTCCGCACTCCCAGGTCACGGAGCCGCTGCCAGGTCACGCCGTCCTTGACTACCGCGGCGCCGGCGGCAACCGGGCCGATCGCCAGCCCGAAGGGCAGCCGGTCGGGCCCGTCGACATCGTCGTAGATCGCGCGGGTGATCCCCGCCCGCCCTCGCTCGGTCAACGCCCATTCGTTGTCGTGTCTGGTGATCAAGCCTGCATCGGCATAGTCGGCCAGCCGGCTCTGCCACGTTCCGCGGGGGAAATAGCGCTCGCGGCCAGGCTGGTCTCGCGGTTCCCGGCCCAGCAGCAGCGTTTGGAGATACCAGAGCCTCGCCTCGGTTTCGGTCGCCTCGGCAAAGCTCGGCAATGTCGCGGTGTCGACGGCACGGGCCGCCTGGATCGCCTGGTGATGAACCTGCAACGGCCGATAGTCCGCCAAGAATCCGTCCTTGGTCCGCTTGCCCTCGTCGTAGTCGTAGACCATCTCGGCGACGATCACGTCGCCGAGCGCCACCGCCGCCGGGTCGCCGGCGCACACTCCGCTCATGGCGAGGCAACTGGGCTTCAGCCGCTCGGCCAGCGCGGTGGCGAGCGGTCCGACTGTCCGGCCGCCCATCCGGGTCGCCAGGGCCAGCGCCACCGACAGGCTGATACCGTCCGGACTGACGTACTCGCCGAGCAGATATGGCGAAACCTTTCCGGCCTGTTCCGCTCTCCACTCGGTGACACCGGGATTCCCCGGGGCGATGGCCGATCCGGCCGACCGAGCCGCCTCGTATTCCAGCGGCAATGCCGTAATGATCAGTACGTCGACCATTTTCGCCTCCCCGGGCAGAGGCTGCCGAACCTACAGTGGCCACCGGCACCGCGGGTGGAAAATACCCTTCCGGGGACGGATCGACGGGTCGGTTCGTCCTTTCAGAGGACGCGGTCCGCGCCACGATGGACTGCCGCCGCCCGAGGCGCGACAAACGTGGCGGGATGTGCCCGGCGTCGCCCCCCATTCACCCGCCGCTCGGACGGTTCAGCCCAGCCGGCGTACCGGTGAGGTGCCGTACTGCCGGGCCATGGCCTCCTTGAGGCCGCCCGGCAGGGCCTTGCTCTCCCGCTCGGTGCGCGACACCACGTGCTGCGCGGCGGCGTCGCGGTCCCAGGCGGCAAGACATTCCCCGGGTACGAGGTTCGCCGCCGCGACGATGGCCCCGGCCGCGCCCAGCCAGCTCGCGTAGCCCAGCAGCGCGGAAGCCCCGGTGTAGACGGCGAGGTCGCCGCCGAGGCCGAGCTCGTGCCCGAACCGGGCCGGATCGCCACTGGAATCCTTGATCCCGCCCACGCCCAGGCCGGGCAGGGCCTCGACCGGCACCGGGCCGCCCGCGACGCCCGGGTAGTGGTAGGCCAGCACGGGCACCCCGGCGGCGGCGTCGACCACCCGGGCGTAGTAGCCGGTCAGCGCGCCACCCAGCCGCGGCGGCGCGACGAGCACGGCGTCCGCACCCGCGTCGATCGCCCCGGCGACGCGGGCGGCGGCCTGCTGCCACCAGTCCCCGGAGGCGCCGGCGATGACCGGCACACCCGGGCAGGCCGCGCGGACGGCGGCGATCAACGCCACCCGCTCGGCGTCGGAGAGCGCGGCGGCCTCGCCGGTGCTGCCGTTCACCACCACCGCGCGGATGCCGGCCTCGACCACCCGGGCGGCATGCTCGGCGGTGCCCTCGGCATCGACCGCGGCATCGGCGTCGAACAGGTTGACCAGGGCGACGGCGGGCCCGGTCCAGAGCGGCTCAGTCATGGTCCCAGCCTTCCCCGGGACCCGTTCCCGCGCCAGCGTGCGGCCCGGGCGCGTCGTGGGCAGCGCCGGGGGCGCTACGGCTTGCGGGCCACGGCGCCGTACCCGTCCACCGGCTCCGCGTCGCCCTCGGCGGGATCCGGCCGCCATCGCGATATCGACACCAGGCCCGGCTCCAGGATCTCCAGGCCCTCGAAGCACCGGGCGAGTTGCTCCGGGCTCCGCACGATGTAGGCCTCGCCGCCGGTCTCCTTGTAGTCGTCGGCGGCGGTGACCTGCTCCTCGCTGGTGTCAGTGCCGTCCCACAGCACGAGGTAGCTGCCGGACGGGACCGCGTTCATCACCCCGGCCACGATGGAGCGCACCTCGTCGAAATCGGCCACGTGGCCGAGGACGCCCATGAACATGACCGCGACCGGCTTGGTGAAGTTCAGGACGTTCCTGGCGTCGGCCACGATCTGATCCGGGTCGTGAAAGTCGACGTCGATGTAGTCGGTGACGCCCTCGTCGGTGGTGTTGGTGAGCAGGGCGCGGGCGTGTGCCAGCACGAGCGGGTCGTTGTCGACATACACGACGCGGGCCTCCGGGGCGGCCCGCTGGGCGACCTCGTGGGTGTTGTCCATCGTCGGCAGCCCGGTGCCGATGTCGAGGAATTGACGCACGCCCGCCTCGGTGGCCAGATGGTTGACGGCCCGGATAAGAAACTTCCGGGACTGCCTCGCCAGGTCGAAGACGCCGGGGGAGATCGCGGCAAACGCATCCCCGGCCTCGCGGTCGACGGGATAGTTGTCCTTGCCGCCCATCCAGTAATTCCAGATCCGGGCCGAATGCGGGACGGTGACGTCGATCTTCGAGCCGGGCACTGGCTCAGCCATCGGAACAAGCCTTTCCGGAGGGAAGCCTGCGGATCGTCGCAATTCTAGTGTCAGCGGCCTTGATTCGCGAGATCGGCGAGGGCCGCTTCCAAAAGCTCGACGGTACGGGCCGGCGGTTCCGCCTCGACGGCCAACTGGTCCATCATCAGGACGTAATCGTGGGTTTCCTCGCGTTTGTCGAGATACAGCGCGCTGGTGAGCAGCTCGATGTAGACCATGTCAGGCAGTTCCTGGTCGCGGAACCGCAGCACGGTGAACGGCCCGCCGGCCGCCGCATACCCGCCGGATCTGAAGGGGATCACCTGCAGGCGGACATGCGTATTCGGGGTGGCGTCGATGAGGTTCTTGAGCTGGGCCCGCATCACCTCGGAACCGCCGACCGGCCGCCGCAGCGCCGCCTCGTCCACCACGGCCCAGATCTGCGGCCCACCACCGGGGCCGGAGAAGACCCGCTGCTGACGTTCCATCCGAAGCCGAACCCGGTGCTCGATCTCCGCCGGCGAGGCCCGCTGGTGGCCGAGGAGCACCACCGCTCGGGCGTAGTCCTCCGTCTGCAGCAGACCGGGAACGAACTTGACCTCGTACGTGCGGATCACCGAGGCTGACGCCTCCAAACCCAGGTAGGGCTGGAACCAGGCGGGCAGTATGTCTCCGTACCTGTGCCACCAACCCGGAGAATTCGCCCGGCGCACCAGGGCGAGCACCGGGGCGCGCTCGGCCTCGTCGACCACGCCGTACAACGTGAGCAGGTCCGCGACATCCCGCTCCTTGAAACCGACCCGGCCCAGCTCCACTCGGCTGATCTTCGATTCGGAGGCCCGGATCTCGTATCCGGCGGTCTCCCGGCTGATGCCCCGCGACTCCCGGAGCTGACGCAACTGCCCACCCAGCATGATGCGCAGCACGGTCGGGCTCCCGGCCGAAGCGTCATCTGGCGGAGCGGTCGTCACGTGTTCGACCTCCGATGCGGCAAGAGCATCCTGAACAGCTGTCGTACCGCACCGCCAGGGATAGTACAAGCGAGCTTGTATTCGGGAGATCAAGTCTTCGCGGCCGCCATGATCGCAGTCGCGGGACAGCGCCCGGACCCGGCAATCGCCATGATTGCCCGATGGGGACGACAAGATTGACTGCCGACGTCCGGGTGTTCCTGGGGATCGTGTTCGGGCTGCCGTGGGCGCTATGGGTGTTCGAGCAGGTCACCGGTGTGCGCATACTCTTCTTCGCGGCGATGCTGTCGGTCGCGGTCGCGACCTGGGTGGCGGCCCGCTATGTGTGGCGGCCGGCGAACATCGCCGAGGCGACCGCGCTGGTTCCGGTCCGCCCGATCCGGCGGACGGCCGGGTATTGCCTGCTCGCCTTCGTGCTGTTCATCGCGATGTCGGCGCTGGCCGTCGCGCTCAATGCGGTGACCGGGCTCTATCCGGCCGACCTGGACGGATTCTCCGCGCTGCGCGACGGCTACGCCCCGGAGACCGCCGGTCAGGCCGGTGTCCCGTGGGCGCTGATCGGGCAGGCTCTCGCCGCCAACCTGGTGCAGTTCGCGTTGATCCTGCCGCTGGCGTTCTGCGAGGAATGGGGCTGGCGCGGCTACCTGCTGAACCGGCTGCGCGAGCGAATGGGCACGTGGCCGGCGCTGGTCCTGATCGGCGTGATCTGCGGAGTGTGGCATCTGCCGTTCTATGTCGGCCCGTGGTTCTCCATCAGCGGGGACGCGCTGCGGTCCCTGCTGCCGTTCACGATCTTCTGTGTGTTCTTCGGAATGGTGCTGGGGTGGCTGCGGCTGGCCGCCGGGTCGATCTGGCCGGCGGTGGTGGGGCACGCGGTCAACAACACCGTCGTCTTCGGGTTCGTGCAGGTGGTGGTCGCGGACAAGGCGGCCGAACCGAGGATCGACGGCTGGCTGACCGGGCTCAGCGGCTGGCAGGGCTGGCTGATCATGCTCATTCCGGTCGCGGTGCTCGCCGTCCGCGGTCGAGCGTCCAGGAAGGTCGCCGCCGCGGGGAACCGCCACTCGACGTGAGGTGTACCGCGAGCATGGGAATCTGAGTGACGGGGATACCCCGGCTGCCCTAGTGTCGCGTGATTCTGGTTGTGTTACTTGGCGTTGTTGTCGACGAGTTGTCTGACGCTGGTCTGCACCCAGCGGACCTTGGCCAGGATCTCGTCGGCGGTGGCGGTCCAGACGAACGGTTCCGGATCGGTGTTCCAGTGCTCGATGTAGGCGCGGATGCGGTGGATCAGGGCGTTGACCGAGGTGAACGTGCCCCGGCGGATGGCTTGCTTGGTGATGATCCCGAACCAGGTTTCGATCTGGTTGATCCACGACGATCCGACCGGGGTGAAGTGGAAGGTGACGTTCGGGTTCGCGGCCAGCCAGGCTCTGACCTCGGGGGTGTCGTGGGTGGATAGGTTGTCCAGCACGACGTGGATCTCTTTACCGGCATGCGGTTTCACGGCGCGTTTGACGAAGGCCAGGAACTCCACCGCGGTACGGCGGGGATGGCAGTCGGCGAAGACCTCACCGGTGCCGGTGTTCAACGCCGCGAACAGATTCGTGGTGCCGTGCCGCTTGTAGTCATGCGTGCGCTTCTCCGACAGGCCGAAGTCCAGCGGCAGCAACGGCTGGGTCCGATCCAACGCCTGGATCTGGGTCTTCTCGTCGATCGACAACACCACCGCCCCGCCCGGCGGGTCCAGATACAAACCGATGACGTCGGCGACCTTCTCCGCGAACGCCGGATCCTTCGAGAGTTTGAACGTGCCCTGCCGCGACGGCTGCAACCCGTTGTCCCGCCACAGATTCGCCACGTAATGCCAGGACACCGACACCCCCTCGACCCGCTTCACATACGCGGCCATCTCCCTGCTCGACCAGTGCGACAACCCCGTATCGACCGGCGGCGACATCCGGGACAACGCCAGAATCCGACCCCGGACCCAACCCGGCACCTGCTCGCGGGGCGCGGCATGGGAGCCGTCCTCCAAACCGGCCAGGCCTTCAGCGGCGTACCGATCCACCCACCGGTCCACCGTCGGCAACGACACCCCGGCCAACACGGCCACGTCCTTACGCCGGCGCCCCTCGGCCATCCACAACACGATCCGCGCCCGGGTCGCGACCACCGCCGGCACATCCCGGCTGTTCAGCACCGCCCGCAACTCCGCAGCCCGCTCCTCGTCCAGCATCACACCAGGATCAACGAACCAGTCACATAACGCAACCAGCATCACGAGACACTAGCTTCATGCGACTGGCTCCGCCGGTCCTGGCCCTGCCCGCCCGATGATCCCTTCAACGGTGGCATCGCCCTGCGCAATCCGCATGCCGAGGACGTCGCCGTCGATGCGACGACGAACTCCGTTCGCCAAGTCGCCCAGGCGGTCAGGGCAGCAGTCCACTGGTGACCTTCCCCCGAGAGGGACTGCGGCGGTCAGGATGTGTGACGCAGCAGGGCGTCCACGACGGCCGTCCACGTCACGCGCGGTATGCCCTGGCCGATGCCGGGCAGTGTGAGCAGCGTGGCGCCCGGGATCTCCTCGGCCAGCGCCACCCCGTTGCCGTACGGGAAGAACGGATCCTCGTCCCCGTGGACCACCAGGGTCGGCGCGGTGATCTCGCCGAGCCGCTCGCGCCACCGCGGCCGGCAGTCGATGGCCGCGAACATGCTGCCGAGGTGGCTCGCCCGCTGCGCCTTCGTCGTGCGTCCCGTTCGGTCGAAGACCGACCCGGCGGCCGCCCGGACATCCCGCTCGTCGAATCCCCGCGACCCGGACATCAACCGCGCGGAACCGGTCAGGTGGTCGATCACGCTGTTCCGATCGGTCCAGTCCGGCTCGGGACGCCCGAACAGCTGCCCCATCAGCTCCGGCGCGTGGTCGGGCAGGTCGGGATCGGCCGGGCCGGGCGCGACCGGACGGGTGGAGACCAGCGTCAGCGACGCGACCTGGTCGGGGTGATCGAGCGCGAGCAGCTGCGCGATGAAACCCCCGACGCCCAGCCCGGCCACGTGTGTACGCCCCAGACCGAGGGCCACCAACAACTCGGACGCGTCGGTCACCAGGTCGCGCAGGTCGTAGCCGGGCGCGTCCGGGTCGGCGAACGTCGACCGGCCGGCGTCACGCAGGTCATAACGCACCACATACCGCCCGGCCAGCGCGGCGCACAGCTCATCAGCCCAGCTCAGCGTGGTGACGCCGACCAGCAGCACCGGCGGGTCCGCCGGGCTCCCGAAGGTTTCCACGCACAACTCGACACCGTTGACTTCAATTCGCATTTCCCGCTCCTCCGAGTCGTCAGGTAGGACCGACCGGCGCCCGGAAACTCATCGCGGACGAACACCCGGCCTCGTCGAGCCGACCGCGGGCCAGCCGGCAGCGGCGGCGTCGAGCCGGCGAAGCTCCGCTTGGGTGGCGGCGAGGTAGGGCGCGGTGGTCAGCCGTCGGCGGCGGTGAGCAGCCGGATGACCCGGTCGACGTAGCCGCGGCGGTCCGCCTCGGCGGCGGGCAGGGTGCCGGGCGCGACGTGCGCGAGCTGCGCATAGCCCAGGTACGCGGTGACCGCCAGCAGCCCACGCCGCCGGGCTTCCGCGGCCGGCCAGCCGAGCGCGGCGAACAGCCCCGCGGTGTATGCCACCCGGCGCTCGGTGACCCGGGCGAGCACCGGGGCGACGTGCGGGTGGTCGGCCGTGGCCAGCATCGCCAGCTCGATGGAGCCGTCCTCCTGCAGCACCGTGGATTCCAGGACGAGGCCGATGAGCAGCCGGAGCCGGGCCAGCGGGTCGGGTTCGGCGTCGACGTGGCCGATGACGGCATCGGTGTGCTCGCGTTCCCACCGCAGCACGGCCGCCTCGATCAGGGCGTCGCGGTTGGCGAAATGCCAGTAGAAGCTGCCCTTGGTGGCGCCCAGCCCGGCCGCGAGGGGCTCGACCGCGACCGCCGCGAGGCCGCCGCGGGCCATCGCGTCCAGGGCCGCCGAGGTCCAGTCGTCGGCCGTCAGCCGGGGCGCCGTCCGCTTGCCGGTGCCGCGCCGGACACGTCGCTCGCTCATCACTGTACGGTAGCGTATGGAAAACATACGGGAGCGTACGGAGGCGACGATGACTGCCACGGTGCACAATGTCCACGAACGAGCGTTGCCGGTTCCGGCGGCGGAGGTGGGCCGGCTGGTGGACCGGATCGGCGCCGCCGACGACCCGCTCTGGCCCTCGCCCGCCTGGGTGCCGGTGCGGTTCGACCGGCCGCTCGCCGTGGGCGCCGACGGCGGGCACGGCCCGGTCCGCTACCACGTCACCGGGTGGGAGCCGGGCCGGCGGGTCGAGCTGACCTTCCACCCGGGCACCGGCCTGATCGGCACCCACACCCTGGAGGTCGAGGAGCGCGGCCCGCGCGCCTGCGTGCTGCGGCACCGGTTGAGCGCCCGGCCGGTCGGCAGCATGCGACTGCTCTGGCCCGCCCTGGTGCGGGTCTGCCACGACACCGTCATCGAACACCTGCTGGACAACGCCGAACGTGCCACGACCGGCACCGTCACGCATCCCGTCCGGTATCCGTGGCGGGCCCGGCTCGCCGTCAGCATGGAGAGCGCCCGGGTACGCGCCGTGCCGGTCCCCACCGCCGCGGCCCTGCTGCCCGGCTCCGTCCTCCGGCCCGAGCTGGCCGACGCCTTCGCGCTGCGGGTGCCACCCGGCACCACCACCGACCCGCAGGACTGGGCGGACGCGATCTTCCGCAATCCGCCCCGGGTCGTGGTCGCGCTGCTGCGCCTGCGGAACCGGCTGGTCCCCGCGCTCGGCATCGAGCGCGGCGACGCCTCGGCCTTCGACACCATCACCCGTACGGATTGTGAGGTGCTGCTCGGCACCGACGCCGGCCACCTGAACTTCCGAGCCGGCGTCCTGGTCGAGCCGGACCCCGACGGCACGACGATCACCGTGGCCACCCTGGCGGCGACCCGCTCCCGGGCCGGCCGCGCCTATCTCGCCGTCGTACGCCTGGTGCACCCGCTGGTGGTCAGGGTGATGCTGCGGCACGCCGGCCGGACCACCGTCGCCCCGTGGCGGTCCACCAGCCCGGCCCGAGTCCGCGGCTAGCGCGCGGCCGGCGGTCGACATGCGGGCACCGCGGCTTCCCGGTACGATGCGGAGGGGCGCCCCGTTTCACGAACCGCCCGGGATGGTGAGGCATGCGACCCAGACGCGCGGACGCCCGGCGCAACTACGACCAACTGGTCGCCGCCGCCTCGGCGGCGTTCGCGCGCGACGGCGCCGGGGCGTCGCTGGAGGAGATCGCCCGGCAGGCGGGCGTCGGCTCAGCCACGCTGCACCGGCACTTCCCGTCCCGGCAGGCGCTGCTCTCCGCGGTCTTCCACGACCGGGTCGAGGCGCTGTGCCGGCAGGCACACCAGCTCGCCGCGGGCGCGGAGCCCGGCCCCGCCCTGACGATCTGGCTGCGCGCGGTCGGTGCCTCCGTCGCCTCGACCCGCGGCCTGGCCTCGTCGCTGCTGCCGAGCGCCGACAACGCCTGCCACCGGACGGTCGAGGAGGCCGGTGCGGAGCTGGTGACGCGGGCCCAATCGGCGGGCGCGGTGCGCCCCGAGGTGTCGATCACCGACCTGCTGACCCTGGTGGTCGCCATCTCGATGACCGTCGAGCACGGCCCGGGCGACACCGGCAGCGAGGCCGAGCGGCTGCTCAGCCTCGCCATCGACGGCATCCGCCCACTACGGCAGCCATAGGCCCGCAGGAAGCCCACCACGGCAGCCACAAGCCCACAGGAAGCCGAAGCCCACCACGGCAGCCACAAGCCCGCGGAAGCCCGCTACCCCAGCCGAAGCTCGCAGGTCGCCTCGTCCGCGGCCACCTCGACCACCGTGTCACCGGACCGCACCCGCCACGGCGCGGCCTCGCCGGTCCGTACGACCCGGGCGGTCTCCCCCTGCCTGGTGACCTCGAACGTCGTCGCCGGCGCGCCCAGGGGCCCGGGTACGGTCGTCGTGCGCGTGCCCTCGGCCAGCTCGTACAGGCTCAGCGTGATGCCGTCGCGGTAGTCGTAGTCCGGCCGGTCTGTCCGGGCGCCGAGCGCCAGCACCGAGTCCGGGCGCACCAGCAGCGGCACGCTGGCGAAGCCGTGCGTCTCGTGCACCCAGCCCGGGCCCTCGACGATCTCCCCGGTCAGGAACTTGGTCCAGCGGCCGGCCGGCACGTAGTAGGACGTGTCACCCGCCGCGCTGAACACCGGCGCCACCAGCAGGTTGTCGCCGAGCAGGTACTGCCGGTCCAGGTGGGTCACGGCCGGATCCCGCGGAAAACCGAAGATCATCGGCCGCATCACCGGCAGGCCCTCGCGGTGCGCCCGGCCGGCCGCGGCGAACAGGTACGGCATCAGCGTGTGCTTGAGCCGGGTGAACGAGCGCAGCACGTCCACCGCCTCCTCGTCGAAGAGCCACGGCACCCGGTACGTCTGGTTGCCGTGCAGCCGGCTGTGCGAGGAGAGCAGCCCGAACGGGATCCAGCGCTTGAACACCGCCGGGTCCGGCAGTCCCTCGAAGCCGCCGATGTCGTGGCTCCAGAAGCCGAACCCGGACGCCGCCAGCGACAGCCCGCCGCGCAGGCTCTCCGCCATCGACTCGTACGTGGCGGAGTTGTCGCCGCCCCAGTGGACCGGGAACTGCTGGCCGCCCACGGTCGCCGAGCGCGCGAAGACCACGGCGTCGCCCTCGCCCCCGGTGCTCGCGCAGCACGTCGAAGACCACCCGGTTGTAGAGCTGGGTGTAGTAGTTGTGCATCCGCTCCGGGTCCGAGCCGTCGTGCCAGACCACGTCGAGCGGGATGCGCTCGCCGAAGTCGGACTTGAACGCGTCCACGCCCATCTCCAGCAGGGCGCGCAACTTTCCCGCGTACCAGGAACGGGCCGCAGGGTTGGTGAAGTCGACCAGCGCCATGCCGGCCTGCCAGCGGTCCCATTGCCACACGTCGCCGCCGGGCCGGCGGACCAGGTAGCCGGCCGCCATCCCCTCGGCGAACAGCGGCGAGCGCTGCGCGATGTACGGGTTGATCCAGACGCAGGTGCGCAGCCCCCGGTCGGAGAGCCGCTTGAGCATGCCCGGCGGGTCGGGGAAGATCCGCGCGTCCCACTCGAAGTCGCACCAGCTGAACTCGCGCATCCAGAACGTGTCGAAGTGGAAGACGCTCAGCGGCAGGTCCCGCTCGGCCATTCCGTCCACGAAACCGGTGACCGTCTCCTCGTCGTACGAGGTGGTGAACGAGGTGGTCAGCCACAGCCCGAAGGACCACGCGGGCGGCAGCGCCGGGCGGCCGGTCAGCGCCGTGTACTTGCGCAGGATGTCGGCCGGGGTGGGCCCGTAGATGACCAGATAGGACAGTGACTGCCCGCCGACGCTGAACTGGGTCCGCCCGACCAGCTCGGAGCCGACCTCGAAGGAGACCTTGCCCGGGTGGTCGACCAGCACGCCGTAGCCGCGGTTGGTGAGATAGAACGGCACGTTCTTGTACGCCTGCTCGCTGCTGGTACCGCCGTCCTCGTTCCAGATCTCGACGGTCTGGCCGTTCTTGACCAGCGGGCCGAACCGCTCGCCGAGCCCGTAGACGGCCTCGCCGACCCCGAGGTCAAGCTGCTCGTGCACGTAGTGCTCGCCCTCGGCGGTGTCGACGACCCCCATGCCCTTCCAGCCACTGCCGGTCAGCCGCTCGCCGCCGGCCAGGAAGTCCAGCCGCCAGGTGTCGCCGTCGGCGAACCGCGCGGTGAGCGCACCCGAGGTCAGCTCGCTGCCGTGCACCAGCGGGCGGAAGTCCGGGTCGGTGGCGATCTCGAAGTCGGGCTTGCGGGGCTGGTAGCCGGCGAAGTGGCTGATCGACACCCGGACGACGTCGGCCAGCGGGGCGGAGACCGAGACGGTGATGATCGGCGCGTCCAGGGTGTCCCCGCGCCCCTGCACCCGTTTGGCGGTGGCGAAGGCGGTCAGCGTGCGCGCGTCCGCCGCAGTGTCCTGCAGCTGCACCGGATGCAGCACGGTCAGGCCGTCACGCTTGCGCCAGTAGCCGTCGGTGAACTTCATACACCAAATCCTTTACTTGATGGCACCGGCGGTGATGCCGCGGGTCAGGGTGCGCTGGAAGATCAGGAAGAAGAGCATCGCGGGCAGGATGCCGATCAGGGCCGAGGCGCTGGTGGTGGTGGCGTCCATCTGCTTGTCACCCTGCAGCACGCCGAGCGCGACCGGGACGGTCTGGTTGTCGTTCGAGATCAGGAAGACCAGCGGCAGGAAGAACTCGTTCCACGTCCAGATGAAGAAGAACGTGAACAGCACCGCCAGCGTCGGCCGGCTGACCGGCACGACCACCCGCCACAGCGTGCGGAAGCGGCCCGCCCCGTCGACCGCGGCGGCGTCCAGCAACTCGGTCGGGAACTCGGCATAGACCGAAGAGAGCAGGTACGTGCCGAACGCGCTCTGGATCACCGTGAAGATGATGATGATCGAGAACAGGCTGTCGTACAGGTGCAGGCTCTTGGACAGGTAGTAGAGCGGGTAGACCAGCACCTCCTGCGGCAGCAGGTTGGCCACCAGGAAGAAGACCAGGAACCAGATCCGGCCGCGGACCCGGCCGATGCCCAGGGCGTACGCGTTGAAGACCGAGAGAATGACCGCGAGTACGGCCACGACGGCGCTGGTGATGAAGCTGTTGAACAGCTTGCGGCTGAAGTCGACGCGCTGCCAGAAGTCGACGATGCCCGACCAGTGCAGCGACTCGGGGATCGACAGCGGCCCGTTGCCGGCGTAGTCGGCCGGGCTCTTCACCGCGTTGAGCGCGACGACCAGCAGCGGCGCCACGACCAGCAAGAGCAGGACGAGCAGCACGGCCAGGACGATGAAGCGGGCCGGATACCGGCGCCGGTTGGTGCCCGGCGCGGCGGTCACCTCCCGCTGGTCCGGTGCGGTGGCCAGAGCGGTCACGATGTCACGCTCCCTTGCGCTGGTCACGGGTCTGCAGGCGCAGGAACACGAACGCCAGCACGACGATGAGCACGGTGAGTACGGTCGAGATCGCCGAGCCGTAGCCGACCTGGGCCTTCTGGAAGAAGTTCTGGTACGCGAAGTACGACGGCACCAGGGTCGCGTTGCTCGGCCCGCCCCGGGTCAGCACGAAGATCTGCCCGAAGATCTTCAGCGCGGCGATGGTGGTGGTCACCAGCACCACGTAGAACTCGGGCCGGATCAGGTACACCGTGATGTGCCGGAAGCGCTGCCACCAGCCGGCCCCGTCGAGGTCGGCGGCCTCGTACAGCTCGGGGTCGATGCGCTGCAGGCCGGACATGAACATGACCACCGGGTAGCCGAGCTGGAACCAGATCATCACGGCCATGACGCTGTAGAGCGCGTACTTCGGGTCGCCGAGCCAGTTGCGGCTCAGCGAGGAGAGCCCGACGGTCTCCAGGATCCGGTTCAGCGCCCCGTAACTCGGGTGCAGGATCCAGCCCCAGACGATGCCGGTCACCGCGACCGGCAGCACCTGCGGCAGGTAGAACCCGGAGCGGAACACGCTGGCCCAGCGCGGCCCGTACACCTTGGCGATGTAGTCGAACAGCACCGCGGCGAGCAGCAGGCCGAGCAGGGTCGGTAGCACGGCCATCGCGACGATCAGCAGCAGGATGTGTCCGAACGAGGCCCAGAAGTTCGCGTCCTGGAACAGCCGGGTGTAGTTGTCGAAGCCGATCCACTCCGGGCTGCCGATGCCCGACCAGCGGGTGAAGCTGACCCCGACGGTCATCACCAGCGGCACCACGATCACCGCGAGGGAGGCCAGCACCCCCGGGATCAGGTACAGCCCGTATCCGGCGCCGTGCCGGCCTCCCTGCCGGCTCATTTGCCGAGGTCGGCGAGGTTGTCCTGGTACGGCTTGGCGACCTCGTCGAGCATCTGCTGCGGGGTCTTCGAGCCGTTGATCAGCCCCTGCACGCCGCCGACCAGCACGTCGTAGTAGCCGGGAGCGGGCCAGTCCGGGTAGAAGGCCAGGCCGTCGCTCGAGGAGATCTTGGCGAAGTTGTCGATGAGCTCCTTGTTCTTCGCGTCGGTGATCTGCGCCGAGTCCGCCGCCACCGGGACACCGCCGTTGTTGCCGAGCAGGCCCTGCACCTCCGGCTGCATGGTGATGTCGATGAAGTCGTACGCCAGGCTCTTGGCCTTGCTCTTGGTCGGCACCACCCAGAGGTTGCCGCTGGAGCCCGGGTGCAGCGTGTTGCCGGGGAACAGGAACGTGCCCCACTGGAAGTTCTTGATGTCCGAGGCGAAGCGGCCGTACCACCAGCTGCCGGAGATCATGATCGGGAACTTGCCCTGGGTGAACGCGGTGCCCATGTCCTCGGCCTTGATACCGGCGGAGTTCTTGGCGATGAAGCCCTTCTTGACCCAGTCGGCGAACGTCTGCGCGCCGTACGTGAACTCCGGGCCCTGGAAGTTGACCTTGTTCTTGTAGAGCTGGAAGTCGTCGACGAAGGCCCGGTTCGCCTTGGAGAGCGCCAGCTCGTAGAAGATCTGCTGGGCCGGATATTCGGCGCCGCCGACCGACAGCGGCGTGACGCCGGCCTTGACGAAGGTGTCCATCGCCGTCTCGAACTCGGCCAGCGTGGTGGGCACGGCGACCTTGTGCTTCGCGAACAGGTCCTTGTTGTAGTAGACCATCACGTATTCGCCGTAGTTCGGCACGCCGAAGGTCTTGCCGCTGCCCATGATGCCGTCGTCGTCGTACTTGGTGGTGGTCTGCAGGCTCGGGCTCAGTTTCTTGTCCCAGCCCCGCTTGCCGGACTCCTCGGTGAGGTCGGTGAGCAGGCCCTGCTTGGAGAGCAGGCCGGCGGTGGCGTTGCCCTTGTTGTATTCGAGGATGTCCGGGGCGCTGTCGGAGTTGAGGATCATGCCGGCGTTCTGCTGGATCTGCTCGAAGCCCTTCGCCTCGAACTTGACCTCGACGCCGGGGTGGCTCGCCTTGAACAGCTCGATCGCCTTGGCCCAGGCGACGCCCATGGCGCTGGTCGGGCCCTCGTAGTGCCAGAGGGTCAAGGTCTTGGCGTCGGCGCCCTCGTCGCCGGAGCCGGAGTCGTCGCTGCAAGCGGTGAGGCCGAGGGACGCCGCCAACAGCAGCGCGCCCGCGGCGAGGCTCATTCGGGATCTGACCATGCCGTCCTCCCAGGGGAAACCGTGTTCGTCGAAGCGCTTCGACGAACGGCCGTCGAAGCGCTTCGACGATGGGGCTGGGGCAGACGCTAGGGAACGGCTCACCTAGATGTCAACAGCGTGACGGGGAGATTTCCTCAGCCAGCGGAAGAGCAGCTGTCCCGTTCGACGATCGTCGGGGCCAGCAGCCGGGTCTGCGGCGTGCGGCGGCCGTCGAGCAGGGCCATCGCCGTCTCCACCGCCAGCGTCCCCACGTCGTGCGCCGGGATGTCGGCCGAGGTCAACCGCACCGGCAGGCCCACCGCGACGTCGCGCGGGCACACCGCGACGATGGAGAGATCCGCCGGGATCCGGCGGCCGCTGGTGCGCAACGCCTCCAGCAGCGGCAACAACGCCTCCTCGTTGTGCACCACCAGCGCCGAGACGTCCGGCAGCTCGGCGTCGATCTCGGCGAGGCACTCGCGCACCCCCGCCGCGCCGGGCCCGCACGGGTGCGCCACGGTCCGCAGGCCCAGCTCCGCGGCGGTGTCGATGAAGCCGGTCAGGAAGCGCGACGCGTAGGTGGTGCCGCGCTCGTACACCGCGGGTGACGGCCCGATCAGCGCGATCCGGCGATGCCCGTGGCCGGCCAGATGCCGCAGGCACTCGGCCGCGGTGGCCGCGAAATCCAGGTCGACGCAGGCGATGCCGGCCGCGTCGTCCGGCAGGCCGATCAGCACCGACGGCTGCTTGAGCCGGCCCAGCGCCGGGATGCGCACGTCGTCGCGCTCGACGTCCATCACGATCAGCGCGTCGACCATGGTGGCGCCGGCCACCCGTTCCAGGCCGGCCGTGCCCTCGTCCTTGGTCAGCAGCAGCACGTCGTGGTTGTAGGTGCGGGCCGCGGTCACCACCGCCGTGACGAACTGCATGATGACCGGCACGCTGACGTCGACCCGCAGCGGCACCACCAGCGCCAGCACGCTGGTGCGGCTGCTGGCCAGGGCGCGGGCGCCGGCGTGCGGGTGGTAGCCCAGCTCGGCGATCGCGGCCTTGACCCGGGCCTGGGTCTCCGCGGAGATGGGCCGGCGCCCGCTGAGCACGTACGAGACCGTGCTCATCGAGACGCCCGCCGCCCGGGCGACGTCGCTGATCGTCGGCATCGCCCCTCCCCCGGTTGCCGTTCGCCGCTGCTGGCCTGCCGATCCTACTGACCGCCGGCGGTCACCCGGCCCGGAAGGTGGCCAGCCGTACCCCGGCCCCGAGGACGAGGTACACGTCGTGCCGCCCGCCGGCCCGGTCCAGCCGCGCGGTGGCGGTGGCGTAGGTGTACCGGTCGCCGGTGCTCGCCACCGTGGCCGTACCGAGCAACCGGCCGGTCGGCGAGCCGAGCCGGACCTCCACGGTGCCCGCGCCCGCGGTCGCCTTCGCGACCCGGGCGGTGAAGGCGGTGCCGAGGCGCGCGTCCCGGAACGCGATCCAGCCGCCGCTCACGGCGGTGCCGCGCGCCTTGCTCTCATCCACCAGCAGTGCCCCCCGGTACGCGTCGAAGCTCTCAGCCCGCGTCGTCCGGGTGAGATCCCGGGCCGGGATGCTCTCGCCCCGCACCGGCAGCGAGGTGCGCTGCCGGATGTCCGCCGACGACGCGCCGACGAGCAGGTCGTGCACGGAGGTCTCAAGCACCCAGCGCTCCCGGGTGACGTCCCAGTGGACCAGGTCGGCGAGGGCGAACCGCAGCGTGACGGTCTTGGTGGCACCGGGCGCGATGGTCACCCGCTGGAACGCGCGGAGCGCCTTGACGGGCATCTTGTCGCGCGAGGTGCGCTGGTGGCTGTAGAGCTGCACGACCTCGTCGCCGGCGCGGGTGCCGGTGTTGGTCACGTCGACGCGCACGGTCACCTCGCCGCCGGCGGTCCGGGTGCGCGGCGGCGAGTAGCGGAACCTCGCGTACGAGAGCCCGTGGCCGAAGGCGTACAAGGGCTTCTGCCTGCTGTACAGATAGGTCTGCTCCGACGAGATGATGTCGTAGTCCAGCAGGTCGGCGGGGAGCTGGTCGTCCGAGCGGGGCCAGGTCTGCGGCACCCGGCCCGCCGGGTTGACGTCGCCGAAGAGCACGTCGGCGACGGCGTGCCCGGTCTCGGCGCCGGCATGGGTGGTCCAGAGGATCGCCGGTACGTGCTCCTGCTCCCAGGTGATCGAGTCCGGGTAGCTGGTCTGCAGCACCACGGTCGTCCGTGGATTCGCCTTCAGCACCGCCTCGACGAGCGCGTGCTGGCTCTCGCTCAGCGCGGTCGTGGTCCGGTCGTGCGCCTCCCGCCCGTTGATGAACGGGTTGCTGCCCACCACGACCACCGCGGCGTCGGCGCCCTTGGCGGCGGCGACGGCCTGCGCCACCCCGCTGCTGATCACCTCGCGGGTGAAGTGCGCCGCCCCCGCGGCGGTGGCGGCACCGAGGCCGAGCCTGCCGTCCGCGCCGACCGTGACGTAGGTGTTCGCGCCGAACCAGCTCTCCTTGGTCTCGTAGCCGGCGTAGTGCAGGACGTAGCTGCCGTCGGCCTGGCGTTCGAGCTTGAACTGCTGCTGCACGAACCAGCCGTTGGGCTGGTCGTCGCGGGTCAGCAGCGGCCCCCAGTTGTAGCCGAGGAACTTGCCGTTGGCGACGTTGCGCAGGGTGGCGACGCCCTGTCCCCAGTCGACCAGGTCGAACTGGGCGGCGGTGCCCGCGGTGGCGCCGGTCGCGGTGACAGCGTCGGCGTCGGTGGTGCCGGTCGAGGTCACGTACCGGCCGGTGGCGGCGTCCCGCAGCGCGATCCGGTCGGCGCCGTCGCTGGTGGTCACGCTCGCGGCGCGCTCCCGCACGCCGTCGAGCGTGCTGACCTCGTACGGCAGCTTGCCGCCGTACCAGTCGGTGTAGAGGGTGTCGGCCAGCGGGCCGACCACGGCGACCGTGCCGCCCGGCCGGAGCGGCAGCGCGTCGCGGTTGTTCTTCAGCAGGACGGCCGCCTTGCCGGCGGTCTCCCGGGCCAGCCGGCGATGGGCCGGGCTGTCGATGACGCTCGGGCCGATCGACGCGTAGGGGCCGCCGCCGGGATCGAACTCGCCGAGCCGGAACCGGATGCTCAGGGCGTGCCCGGCCGCCGCGTCCACATCGGCCTCGGTCAGCAGGCCCTGCGCGAGCGCGGCCTTGACCGCGGTCACCGTGGGCGTGCCGTTGCCGTCGTCCACGGTGAAGCTGTCCAGCCCGGCCTTGAGCACCGCGGCGTTCGCCTCGGGCTGGGTCGCGAAGTATCCCTGCGACCGGGTCAGGTTGTACGGGGCGCCGGCGTCGCTGACGTTGAACAGCGGCCGGTCGGCCCAGCCGCGGACCAGGCCCGCCAGATCGGGATCCACCGTGGTCGGACGGCCGTTGAGAAGGTTGTAGGACGCCATGACGCCGGTCGCCGCGCCGGCCCGGAGCGGGATCCGGAACACCGGGCGCTCGTACTCGTTGAGCACCCGTTGCGGCACGTTCGAGGAGGTGACGTCGCGCCCGGCCTCATTGTTGTAGGCCGCGTAGTGCTTGAGCGTGGGCGCGGTCTTCAGGTGGGCGGGATCGTCACCCTGCAGCCCGCGCCCGTACGCGGTGGCGATCGCGCCGGTCAGCAGCGGGTCCTCGGAGTAGCCCTCCTCGTTGCGGCCCCAGCGCGGGTCGCGCAGCGGGTTCACCACCGGCGCCCACAGGTTGAGCCCGAACACCCGCGGGTTCGCCGCGTGGTAGCCGCGGGCCTCGTCGCCCACCACCGCGCCGACCCGGCGCAGCAGGGCCGGGTCCCAGGTGCTGGCGAGGCCGACGGCCTGCGGGAAGGCGGTGCCCCGCGCGGTCACCACGGCGCCGCCGGCGTCGATGTCGTTGGACCAGGCCACCCCGTGCAGCGCCTCGGTGCCGGCCTTGAACAGCGCGATGCCCAGCCGCGGAATGGCCGGCTGGTACTGGTGCAGCAGCGAGATCTTCTCGTCCAGGGTGAGCCGGCCGATCAGGTCGCCGACCCGGGCGTCGAGGGCGAGGCCCGGATCCCGGAAGGGATAGGACGGCTCGGCGGCGGCCGCACCGGGAACCGCCGGCAGCGTGAGCAACGCGATCGCGACCACGGCGAGGACGCGCCTATGGGGCCTGTTTCGCATATTTCCCTCCTGTTTCCCTCTCCTGTTTCCCTCGCCAGGGCGGAGCCGTTCCGGGGTAATCGAAGCGCTTCGACGATGAGCCCCGGTCAACGGCCGGGAATGACGGGAATGAATACCGACCGTAGCCGCCGGGCGATGCCGGGGCAACCATCGAATGTCGCCCGGCGGAAATGTCGCCGAAACGGATGAAGTGCTGTCTCTAGTGGAGTACGCCCCGGATCGCCCAGGCCCGGGCGGTGAGCCGGATGGACCCGTCGGGACCGGCGGGCAGCCGGGAACGCAGCAGGTCGCGCAGCGCCGCGCGCCGCGGCCCGGTCAGGGCGGCGACGTACTGGGGCGCGGGGCCCTGGCCGCCGAGAAAGGGCTGCCAGAAATCGGCGAAGTCGGCGAACACCGTCGGCACCTCGATCGCCCTCGTCCCCACCTCGGCGAGCCCGGCGCCGGCCCACAACTCGGCCAGCGGCCCGGGCGCGCACTGCGGGAACCGGCGGCCCTCGTCGAACGCCCCGGCACCGGGATCGAGGGCGGTCGCGGCGTCCCAGAAGTGCCGCATCATCGCCATGCCGCCGCCGTAGTCCCAGACGTAGGCGGCGGCGACTCCCCCGGGCGCGACGACCCGGGCGAACTCGGCGGCGGCGCGCCGCGGATCGGACACGAAGTTGAGACACAGCCCGCTGACGACGACGTCGAAGCGGCCACCCGGCAGCGGCAGCGCGGCGGCATCCCCCGCGGCGAACCCGCTCCGCGGGCCGCCCGCACGCGTACGCGCGTCGCGCAGGAAGCCCGGCGAACGGTCGACGCCGGTCACCCGGGCTGGCGCGGTCGCGAGGGCCGCGGTGGTCAGGGCGCCCGGGCCGCAGCCGACGTCGAGCCAGGACCGGCCGGCGGGCACGGCCAGCCAGGCGACGAACTCACGGGCGACCGCGCGGCTCCAGCGGCCGACGTACGCCTCGTACGCGTCACCGACCTCCCACACCTCGTGACCCATGGTGCGACCCTACGACGGTCGCGCCGCAGGTCGCAGGGTTGCCGGACGCCGGAATCTAGGTACTCTTCATCCGCGATGCGGGTTTCCCAGGGACGACACGAGGAAAACGGGCAGGCCCACACCGGGCTGGGCCTGCGCGACCTGCTGCCCTGGACGCCGACGGTGGTCGGCGTGCTGACCCTGATCGTGCTGCTGGTCGTCGCCGCCACCCGGTTCGCCGCGTCGCCCGCGCCGGCGGCCCTCCCACCTGCGCCGACGTTCCTGCCACCGCCGGTGCTGGCCCCGATCCCGCTGCCGCCCGGCCAGGCCGCGGTGCCGATCAGCCCGGCCCCGTCGGCCGCCTCGGTGAGCACGTCCGCGAGCGCCCGGCCCGACAAGACGAGACCGGCGACCGCACCCACCTCCCCGCGCCCGTCCCGGAGTACGAGCCGGCCCACCACCGCCCCGGCGCCGCCGGCCGGCCCGGTGAGCGGCCACTATCGGGTGATGGACTCCTACGCCGATTCGTTCATCGGGGAGGTGCTGATCGCCAACTCCGCCGGCAGCGACCGCGACTGGCGGGTCGAACTGCGCTTCCCGGCGGCCGTCGGCGACCTGGTCACCTCCTGGGTCGAGGGCGCGCCGCAGGCGACGCTGCGCCGCTCCGGCGACAGTTACATCTGGTCCTCCGGGGTGCCGGTGCCCGCCCGTTCGGAGGTGCCCCTGCGCTTCCACTTCCGCCGTGCCGGCTCGGGAAACCTGGCGTCGTCCTGCACGGTGAACGGCACCGCCTGCACCGGTCTGTGAGGACCGGCGGATAAGGACGCAGGTCACATTTGCCGGGCCGCCCACGGGATTACGATGAGGCCAAGTGACACGTTCAGCGCGCTCCGGGGTCGGTGCAATTCCGAACCGGCGGTGACAGTCCGCGACCCGACCGCAGCCGGCGGCCGGTTGACCCGGTGAAACTCCGGGACCGACGGTGAGAGTCCGGATGGGAGGCGGCGCGCGGACGGTTCGGCTTTCCGCGTGCGCGGTCCTCCCCGGCGTGCACCTCTGTCCCGGAGGTGCAGGCCATGCACTGGCTCGATCAGCTGCTCACCGCGTTCTACGACGCCAAGTGGCAGGTCACCGACACCCAGGCCATCTACTACCGCGAGATCGTCGGCAACGCCTTCGGGCTCGGCTCGGCGCTGTTCGGCCTGCGCCGCAACGCGTGGGCCTGGCCGGTCGGCATCGTCGGCAACGTCCTGCTGTTCACCGTGTTCCTGGGCCAGGCGCTCGGCAACGACCAGGGCACCCCGCTGTACGGGCAGGCGTCCCGGCAGGTCTTCTTCATCATCACCAGCGTCTACGGCTGGTGGCGCTGGCAGCACTCCCGCGACGGCGTGACCGTGCTCCCCCGCTGGGCGACCAACCGCGAACGGATCGTGTTCATCCCGGCGGCCCTGGCGGCGGTCGTGCTGTGCTTCTACGTCTTCCGCGCGGTGGGCGCGGGCTTCCCGGTACCGTGGTGGTACTACCTGGCCGACGCCTGGATCTTCGTCGGCTCGATCCTGGCGACGTACGCGATGGCCCGCGGCTGGGTGGACTTCTGGCTGTGCTGGATAGCGGTGGACCTGGTCGGCGTGCCGGAGTTGCTGCACTTCGGCTACTACCCGTCGGCGATCCTGTACGCGGTCTACGCGGCCTTCGTGATCTGGGGCTTCGTGGTGTGGCTGCGCATCTCCCGCGAACAACCGCCGCGCGTCGACTCCCCGACGATGGAGACGGTCGCCTAAGCCAACCCACGGCGAGCCCATGCGAGTTGACTGCCGGAGCGCTCCGGGACGTCGTGGCTCCCCGAGCGCCTCCGGACGCCTCGCCTCCCCGAGCGCCCCCGCACGCCTCGGCTCCCCGAGCACCCCCGCACGCCTCGGCTCCCCCGAGCACCCCCCGCACGCGGCCGGGGCCGGCGAAGTCCTGCTCGGCGGCTCGGGCTCCCCGAGCGCCCCCGGACGTCCGGATCAGTGGCCGCTGATCCGGCCCGCGCCGTTGAGATAGGTGAGGACGGCGAGGACGCGGCGGTGGCCGCTGTCGGTCACCGCGAGGCCGAGCTTGGCGAAGATGTTGCCGATGTGCTTGTGCACGGCGTTGTCGGTGATGACGAGCTGCTGAGCGATCGTGGTGTTGTCGTGTCCCTGCGCCATCAACGCGAGCACCTCGCCTTCGCGGGGAGTCAGGGCGGCGATCGGGTCGCCGGCGCGCTGGACGAGCTGCGCGATGACCTCGGGGTCCATCGCGGTGCCGCCGGCGGCGACGCGGCGCAGCGCGTCGACGAACTCGTCCACGCGGCTGACCCTGTCCTTGAGGAGGTAACCGACGCCGCCGCCGGTGGTGGCGAGCAACTCGGCGGCGTATTGCTGCTCGACGTATTGCGACAGCACCAGGACCGGCAGGCCGGGGTGCTCTCGACGGGCCTGCAGGGCGGCGCGGATGCCCTCGTCCCGAAATGACGGCGGCAGCCGAACGTCGACGATGGTGACGTCGGGCCGGTGGTCGCGCACGGCCGTCAGGAAGCCCGCCGCATCGTCGGCGATGGCGGCGATATGGCAGCCCGCGCGGTTGAGCAGCAGTTCCAGCCCGGTGGACAGCAGCACGTTGTCCTCGGCGATCACCACCCGCACGGCAGCTCCAGGGTGATGGTCGTCGGGCCGCCGGCCGGGCTGTCGACGTCGACGGTGCCGTCGAGCGCGAGCACCCGGCGACGGATCCCGGCGATGCCGGTGCCCAGCCGATGGTCGGCGCCGCCGCTGCCGTTGTCGGTGATCCCCACCGACAACCGGTCGGCCGTGCGGCTCACCCGGACTCCGGCCGCGGTCGCGTGGCTGTGCCTGGCCACGTTGGTGAGTGCCTCGGCGACGGCGAAGTAGACGACCGCCTCCATCGCCGCCGGCACGCGGTCGAGGTCGCCGACGTCCAGCCGGGTCGGCACGCCGCAGCGGGTGGTCACGGCGGTCAGGGCACCGGCCAGTCCCCGGTCGGCGAGAATCGGCGGATAGACGGTCCGGATCACATCGCGTAGTTCGGTCATCGCCTCTTCGGTCCCCTCGTGCGCGTCCCGAAGAAGTCCTGCCAGGAACTGCTCGTCGCGCGGATCGTCGGACAGCGCCTGCCGGGCCACGGCCAGCCGCATCGCGATGGCCACCAGCCGGGCCTGGGTGCCGTCGTGCAGGTCGCGTTCGATCCGGCGCAGCTCCGCGCCGTGTGCGTCGAGCACGTCCGCCCGGGTGCGGGTCAGCACGGCGACCCGATCGGCGAGCGCTTCGGCCGCCGAGTGCGACAGCACCGCCAGGCAGATCCGGGCGTGTGCCCGGGCGATGGGCGGGAAAGCCAGGTATGCCAGCGCGGCGAGCAGCAGGATCTGCAGCGGACCGAGGGTGAGGGCTGTCGCCCAGCCGGTCACCGGAATGTCGATGAACAGCCGTGGCCGATCCTCCAGCGCGAACGCCCACCACAGCGGGGTGGCGATCGCGGCGACCACGACGTTGCCCACGCAGAGCAGCGCGGGCAGGCCGAGCACCACCCCGGTGACGGCGTGCACGGGCAGCCAGAGCAGGTCGCGAGGGGTGGCCGCATCGGCCCAGGCCCCGCGCTCCGTCGCGGGCAGGGCAGGACGCACTGCCAGCGGCTTCCCGAGCAGCCAGCCCGCGCGGTCGCGGTGCCACTCCGCCCACGGCCGGGCGAGCCGCGGAAAGCACAGCAGCGGCAACGCGAGCAGCGTGGCGATCCCGGTGGCCAGTGACCCCAGTAGATAGACCGCACCACGCCACACCCGCACCCATCGCCGACCCCTTCGCGTTCCCGACACGTCGCCCAGTCTGCCCGCTGGCGCCCGGCCACGGCACTACAGCCAGCTGTAGCTCATATCCGGTGGCACGGGGTAGTGGCCCGCGCCGACCCGACTCGTAGCGTCGGACGGCATGAGATTGAACAGCGGAAACGTATCGCGGCGGCGGATCGTCCTGGCCGCGGTGGCGGGGCTGATGGCCCTGACGGTCTCCGGGCTGGACGCGGCCGCCGGGGCCGTGACAGGCCCCGCCGCCACCGGGCTGCAGCGGGACACCGACGCCATCCACGCCCTCGGGGTGACCGGCGTGCAAGCCCGGGTGACCACGTCCGACGGCCGGCACCTCGTCGCCACCAGCGGCGTCGCCGACCGCGTCACCGGGCATCCGGTGCCACCCGACGGGCGCTTCCGGATCGCGAGCACCCGCAAGGCGTTCGAAGCCACCGTCGCTCTGCAACTGGTCGGGGAGCACCGGCTGTCCCTCGACGACACCGTCGAGCGGTGGCTACCCGGCGTGGTCCGCGGCAACGGCAACGACGGCCGCCGGATCACCGTGCGCCAGCTCCTGCAGAACAGCAGCGGCATCCACGATGACCTGCCCGGCTACCTGACGCCCGAGGAATATCTCCAGCAGCGCTACGACGTGCACACCCGCGAGGAGCTCGTGGCGCGGGCGATGAACCACCGGCCGGACTTTCGGCCCGGCACGGGATGGGCCTACTCCAACACGGGTTTCATCCTGGCGGGCATGATCATCGAGCGGGTCACCGGCCGGCCCCTGCACCAGGAGGTCAGCGACCGGATCGTCCGGCCGCTCGGGTTGCACCACACCACCTGGCCGGGAGCCTCGCCCACCATGCCGCGGCCGCATTCCCAGGCATACCAGCTGTTCGAGACCGGCGACCTGGTGGACGTCACCGAGCAGGTTCCCGGGGACCCGGACTCCATGGTCTCCAGCACCCACGACCTCGACCGCTTCTTCCGCGCCCTCCTGGGCGGCGGGCTGTTGCCGCCGGCCCGGCTCGCCGACATGAGGCGAACGGTGCCGGTCAGCGCCGACGTCGAGCAGATCTGGCCGGGCGGCCAGTACGGGCTCGGCCTGGCCCGCCGCCCCCTGCCCTGCGGCGGCGTCTACTGGGGTCACGACGGCGGCGACGCCGGCTACATCACGGGCACCGGCGTCACCGACGACGGCCGGCGCAGCGCCGTGGTCTCCATGTCCACCGCGCTCGGCGACTCACTGGACCACTACCTCCAGCAGCAACGCGCCGCCGACACACTGATCCAGAACGCTCTCTGCGGCCGGATGTAGCCGATATCGGAAGTCAGGCACGGTGCTTCATCGAGCCGGCGACGACGAGCACATCCGTGTAGCCGGCATCGGAGGTCCGGCACGGTGCTTCGTCGACCCGGCGACGACGAGCACGTCCGTCGCGAAGCTGCGCACCACAGCCCGGAAACGACCCGCAGGACAAGGCCATCCACGATCTCGTCGGGAGAGCTACCCACCCCCGCAGCGACGACGTCCGCCGCCGCCGCCGCCAGGGAGCCCACAACGCCCGCACCCGCGGCACCGGCGTCAAGCGGCTCCACCACCACACCGTCGGCGACCTCACCGCTCAAGACCACTTGTGTGACGGTGAGCCCCGCCGCGGTCAGCAGCGCCGACGCGCGTGCACTTCGTGGGTGCGTTTGCCGCTGTTTTCCAAGGGCACGATGGCATCGCTTTCTCGGTGTTCGCCGACCGGCTGCCGACGGCCATGAAGCGGTGAGCCGGCGCGCGTCGCACCAGGAACCGTCGCCGGCTGGCAGGGCCGGATACGGGACGACGATCGCGGCGGCCACCGGGAACCGTTCTCGAATTCGATCTCACCTGGCGATGTCGGCGCGGGTCGATGAACGCCCCCGGATGGAATAGCGCCGCGGGCGCGGTCCGCGGCCCGAGCAAGCGTGAGGCTGCCCGGTCTGCGCCGACGTAACCATTTTCGAAGCCGGTGACATAGGCGAGTGTCCAAGTGTAAGGCTGTTTGCAGACAATCGGAAATCGTCCAGAATGATGCACGCCTCGTCCCGACACCTTCCCCTCAACTCTTCGGAGGTATCTGTGAGACGTCTCGCGATCGCTCTCGTCGCCGCCGGTGCGGCCGGTGCGGCTGTCCTCGCGGCACCGGCCGCTGCGCAGGCGAAGCCTGATCCGGCTTCAGCCGCCGCATCCGCCTCGGCGCAGGATCTCTGGCGGGCTGTGCGGAACTGGAGAAGCACGAAATGCCTGGAGCAGAGCTGGGTGAACGGCACCGAGCAGCCGGACATCAAGGCGGCCGCGTGCACTGGGGGCGACGACCAGCAGTGGGCGTTCACTCTGGTGGACCCCTCCTACAGCATTGTGACCGTAAAGAACAAGAGAAGCGGTAAGTGTTTGGAGCAGAGCTGGGTGAACGGCACCGAGCAGTCGGACGTGCAGGCGGTCGACTGCAATGGCAGCCCCCAACAGCTCTGGCAGATCCACCAGGCGCAATACGAGATCTATGGATTCTTCCTCGAAAACGAGAGCAGCGGCAAAGTGTTGCAGCAACGCTACGTGTACGACACCGAGTACCCGGAGGTCGTTGTCAGTGCGGAAACCGGCTTCGTTTACGGGCACCGGGTCTGGCGCACGCGGTGACAGGTCCCATCGAGCGGGCGCGCCGGCAGCGGGGTTCCGACGCCTGCTGCACCACCGCACCGACGCGGTAGAGAGGTCATCGTGGCGCCGGGCCTACCGACATGTGCCGCACTGGGCTGTCCGGCCGACCCCGCCAAGCCGCTCAGGACAACTGGCACCCGATGGCAAATCACTGAGGCTTTCCGAGGAACGGCTTGTGCATGTCGGGTCGCTGTCATGGTTGTCGGGTGTGGACAGGCCGGAACCACTTGCGGTGCAACGAAAGACGCAGAACCCCGGTATGAAGTGGTCCTCTCACAGACAAGTTCACCAGAGGTCCTGCGTCAGCTATGAGTTGTCACATACACGGCATCGTCATCGAGGTGAAGGAGGCCCGCCTCCGCGGCGGCCAACCCGGCGCCTGTCGGGCTGGCCCCTGAACGCGGGCCCCTGAACGCGGTCAGGAGCGGGCGCTCGGGGCTGACTTCTCGGTGAGCTCCCAGCGGTCGCCGTGACCCGTGGCGATCGCGATCGCCTCGATCACCCGCCGGGCCGCCGCCGGGTCGTCGACGAAGCCGACTGCGGCTTCGAGGCCGACCGGCGGCCCACCGGCGAGGCTCGCGGCCACGGCGATCATCCGCCGGTCACGGTCCGGCACGTCGGCAGCCGCCGCGAAGCCGACCACCGCTGCCCAATCGGTGACCTGCCCCATCCGCACGGTGTCACCCATGTCCCACACCAGATCCAGGATCCCCACGAGGTCACCGAAGCCCGACTGGTCCGGAACCGTGGTGAAGGTCAGCAGATGCACGGCGGCCCGCCGGCCGAGCGTGGCGCCGGTGGCGATGTCGGTGCGCAGGACGCTCCGAATCTCATCACCGGTGAACCCGGAGGCGAAGTCCGGCCGGGGAGTCCTCCGATGCAGCGGCGGCGCCGTATCGGGGTCGGCCAGCAACTCCGCCACCCGCAGGCACTCCACACACGGCGGCAACGCGGCGATGTCGACGCACGTGTCACTGAGATGCATGTCGTACGCGATGGTGATCGCCCACTGATCACTGCCCCAGACCGGACGCTCCGGAGCCGAACACAGCGTGAGACCCTCCTGCCCGCCGTCCCCGCCGGTCGCGTCGTCGAGATCCACGGACAGATGCCGCAACGTGCCGTCCGTACACAGTCGAGGGTTCATTTGGTCCTCCTCACGACCGGATGCTTCGCCGGTCGCCCGTGTCAACGAAGCCTATCCATGCCCCGCAACGGGTCCGTCCCACGCCGCGCAGGAATGCTTCGGCTCCTGACGACGGAGGCCGCAAACACCGGAGCGTCATCGGCTTCGTCCTGCCGGTCGACGACAGCGCCACGGTCCCACCCGGCATGGCCAGGGCGCCCCCGCGATGCCTTACCCGCTCCTGGAGGCCAACCCCCAGCGTGCCCACCATCGGGTCCGCATCGTCTGACCGCCGCCTTTTCAGGGCGAATCGCTTGGACCCGAAACCGTCACCACGGCGTCACCGTCAGCGCGGCGGCGTAGCGGCCACGCCACGACGGCCACCGCCAGGATCGACATGATCGTGAGGAACGGGTGGATCAAAAGGAGATCGGCCCTGATGTTGTAACCCTTGCCCTGCAGTTCGGCCTCCCACAAGGCATACAGCGACCACAGCAGGGCAGCCGCGAAGCAGGGCCAGGATCGCAGCCGAACCGGCATCCGGAGTATCCGACCGAGGAGGGCCAGGACCCCCACCGCCGCGAAGCCTCCCGCGAGCGTGAAGGCAAGATCCGGTCGTTCCGCCAAGGAGGGGTGGAACAACAAGTAACCAAGCAAGTCGTCTTGCACTGCCGCCGCCCTTCACGCGCAGGCTGCCGGCCTCGTGCGGCCGCACGATGAAGGTACGGCACTCCTCGGCGTGCAGCCGTTGGGACACCGACGCCAAGCAGGAGGGAAGGCACCCGGGTGCGTGCGGATGATCCAGGTAGGTACACGCTCGTACCGAATTCGATGCGCCATCTCACGCCGAGGATCGCGCACCCGCGTCGCCGACCGCATTCAGCGCCGATGCGCGGCGTGCGAGCCCGGGCCGCGCTGCGTGGGCCGTACGACGGTCACGTCGACGCGGTCGGTGCCATGCGGGCGTCGTCTCGCGGTGCTTGCTGGAGCGCCCACCGGCGGACGCCGCGGACCAGCAGGTAGCCGACCATCCAGAACTCGCCCACGTGCGCGGGCACCGCGAGGATCTCGACGACGGCTCCTGCCTCGGGAGCGAGGTATCCGATGAACGCGCCGAGGAGATAGCCGGCGCCGCCGCCGATGAGCAGCCAGCCCAGCGGCCGGGGCATCCACCCCGAGCGGAGCACGCAGTAGCCCATGGGGATGAGCCACAGGCCGAAGAACATCGCTCCCACGCCCCACAGGTTGCCGATCGACAGGTATAGGAGATGGACGGTTGTCGACGCGTCGCCGACCGGGTCGACCGCGGCCTCGGCCGCCGTCGCCAGCAACGCCGCGCTGCTGAGGCCCAGGACCGCGCTGATCAGGCCGAAGACGGCGATGCCGGCGGCGGCGAAAGCGTCCACGGTGCGGAACAGGCGGTAGAACCACATGGCGGTGAACGCCTGGGCGAGGACCATGAGCATCTCCAGCACGACCCCGGCGCGCGCGAGTGACCCGTTTCCGACCAGGTGCGCCAGCGTCGCGCTGGGATCATCGGCCGCGAAGAGCCGCGGCCGGATGACCAGAAGTCCCAGCACGGCCGTGATGACCATGCCGAGATAGCACAGCCCGGTCGTCCGGGCGGTGCGGACCAGCTCGGCCGTGCCGGCTCCGTCAGCCGGTGCGCCGGCTCGTGAGGATCCCATGATCATTCGACGGCCCTCGCTTCGCAGGGGGCAACGATCAGCGAGGACTGGCCTGCGATCCGGGCCAGACGTTGAGGGGTGTGCATGATTCTCCCTTGCTCTGGGCGTGCTGGAGGAAGGCCGCGCGGGAGGAAGGGCGTGCGGGCCGGTGGTAGTGGTGCGGCGGTCAGTCCTCGGTGTCGGGATAGCCGAAGACGTCGTCGAGCGGCATCTTGAACACTCGGGCGATCTGGAACGCCATCTCCAGTGACGGCGAGTAGCGACCCTGCTCGATGGCGATGACGGTCTGACGGGTCACGCCGATCCGGTCGGCCAGCTCCGCCTGCGTCATCTCCCCGTGGGCGAACCGCAGGGCCCGGATCGCGTTGGTCACCCTGGTGGGCTTGGCCATGGTCTACCAGCCCCGCCGGTACGCGACGATCTTCACGATTGACGAAGCGAGCGCGGCCAGGACGAACGCCAGGTACAGCGTGTTGGCGATCCAGAACTGCTCGATCTTCGCCATCGCCAGGCCGAGCGGGACGATCGCCGCGCCGCTCATGACGGAGAACCCGACGGACTCACCCCGCCGGTTGATCTCCTTGTCGCGCACATCGGTCTTGCCGGCCTCCCCCGGTGAGACGGTCGCGGCGATGATGCTCAAGACGATGCTCGCGGCGAAACCGACACCGATCGCGGTGAGCATCGGCCACACGTAGCCGATCGTCGCGACGTCCGTTCCCGGCACCTTAGACAGGACGGCCGCGAAGTAGACCAGGGGGACGACGACCGCGACGACGGCGTAGATCCACGAGTGCTTCTCTTCGGAGGACATGCCCGCTCCCATGTACAACAAACTTGACATAGCCAAGGTAAAGCAGCACTGACATGGTGTCAATGATTCTTTACTCTGCCCAGCTGTCAGGGTACGAGGACGACCTTGCCGATGTTGCGGCGCTCGCCGATCCGGCGGTGCGCCGCCGCGGCCTCCTCGAACGGGTAGACCCCGTCCACGCGCGGCCTGATCGCGCCCGCGCGCCACAGGTCGAGCAAGGCCGCCAGTTCCTCGCGCAGCAGATCGGACCTGCCCCACAGGTGGCCGAGGTTGACACCGCTGACCGTGCGGTTGCGGTCCATCATCGCGACCGGGGTCAGCAGCGGCACGCCGGTGATTTGGGCGACCAGCCGGCGGACGCTGCGCCGCTCGCCGGTGCTGAGGTTGGCGAAGCCGTACGCGATGAGCTGCCCGACCGGGCGCAGCAGGCCGAGGCCGCGTTTCCAGTCCCGGCCACCCAGCGGATCGAGGACGAGATCGACGCCTTCGCCGCCGGTCAGTTCGCGCACCCGTGCCCCATAGTCCTCGGTGCGGTAGTCGATCGGGTGGGTGCAGCCCTCCTCGCGCAGCACCGCGTGCTTGGCCGCGGACGCCGTGCCGAACGTGACGACCTCCGGCACCGTGCGGCACAGCTGCAGCACCGCGATGCCGACGCCGCCAGCGGCCATGTGCACCAGCACCCGGTCCGCCGGGCGGAGGTTCGCCACGCGAAAGAGCATGTGGTACGCGGTGAGGTAGTTGACCGGCAGCGCGGCCCCCTCGGTGAAGCTGAGGTCGTCGGGCATCGGCAGCACCCGCTCGGCGGACGCGCACACGGTGTCGGCGTGGCCGCCGAACCGCACCAGGGCGAGCACCCGCTGCCCGACCTCGAGCCCGGTGACCTCGGCACCGAGGGCGTCGACGACGCCGGCCACCTCGTAGCCCACGACGCACGGCGGCTTCGGCGCGTCCGGGTAGAGGCCCTGCCGGGCCATGACCTCCGCGAAGTTCAGCCCGGCGGCGCGGACCGCGATGCGCACCTCGCCCCGGCCCGGCTCCGGGTCGGGGCTCTCGCGCACCGCGAGGACCTCGGGTCCGCCGGCCTTGGTGATCCAGATGGCACGCATCGATGCTCCGCTCCCTCGACGATCATCGCCATCGTGCCGTAACCGGCCGGCGCGCGCCCGTTCGCCTCAGGGCGCCGCCGGTTGCAGTCGCACGCAGCAGCGGCCCGGGCCCGGGTCGAGCACCGCGAGGTAGTGGCGATCGCCAGCGCCGTCCGCGACGCCGCGCAGCAACTGCAGGTTCACCCCGCACACGAGAGCGGTGAACTGCCGGGCGAGCCGGTGGAACGGGCAGTTGCCCAGCGTGATCCTGCCGCCGTCGTGGTCCTCGCGCCGTGGCTCGTACCCGGCGTCCTCCAGCGCCGCGAGGAGGCCGCCGGCGGCCTCGCCGGTCGTCCGGCCGGACTTGTACGCGGTCCGGTGCAGCACCTCCCGTACGGGGGCTCCGGTGTCGACCGACTCCGCGACGGCCGCGGCGAGCAGTCCGCCGACCGTGTCGTAGTGCCGCTCGGGCACCGACACCGTCACCTCGTCCTCGGCCCGCCGGTACAGCTTCGCGGGGCGGCCGGCACCGGGACCGCCGCGCCCCGGCGGCCGGCGGTATTCGACGGTGAGCAGCCCCAGTTCGGCGAGCCGGTCGAGGTGGAACGCGGCCACCCGCCGGCTGACATCCAGGGCGTCCGCGGCCGCGTCGCGCCCCACCGCCGTCCCGGCGCGGGCGACCAGGTCGAACACGGCCCGGCGGGTCGGATCGTCGAGGGCGGCCAGGGCGGCGACGCGGTCGGGCAGCGGGCGAGTGACCATGACCCCGATTGTAAAACACGCACACCTTGACTTTAGAAGGGACACGGGCCTAGCTTTCTAACGTACGGAAATCGCGGTTTTAGAAGATCGGAGCAGCTCATGGTCACCAACACACCCGGCTCGTCGACCGGCACCCGGCTGGCGGGTCGCGCCGGGGACGGGGCCCAGCAGGCGTTCCTGTTGCTGCGCACCGTCTTCACGGTGGCGCCGATCGCGTTCGGCCTGGACAAGTTCGCCAACCTGCTGACCGACTGGCCCGGCTACCTGGCGCCGTTCGTCGACCGGCTCGTCCCGGGCACGGCTCAGCAGGCGATGTACGCGGTCGGCGTCATCGAGATCCTGGCCGGCCTGCTGGTGGCCGTCCGGCCGAGGTACGGCGCCGTCGTGGTGGCCGCCTGGCTCGCCGGGATCATCGTCAACCTGCTGATCCTGGGCGACTACTACGACGTGGCACTGCGCGACTTCGGCCTGCTCGTCGGCGCGCTCGCGCTGTGGCGGCTGGCCAGCCGGACGGCAACCCGATGACGGCACTGCGCCGGCTCCACACCGGCTACGGCCAGAGTCCGTGGCTCGACAACCTCACCCGCGGCTACCTGCGCGACGGCACCCTGGCGCGCATGGTCGCCGACGGGATCCGCGGGGTGACCGCCAACCCGACCATCTTCGCCAGGGCCATCGTCGGGTCCGCCGACTACGACGAACAGTTCGCGGCGCTGACCGCGGCCGGCCGGCCCCTTGAGGACGCCTACTGGCAGCTGGTCGTCGACGACATCGTCGCCGCGCTGGCCGTGCTGCGCCCGGTGTTCGACGCCAGCGGCGGAACCGACGGGTTCGCCTCCGTCGAGGTGGCCGCCGACCTGGCCCGCGACACGCCGGCCACGCTGGTGGCCGCCCGCGCGCTGCACGAGCGGATCGCGGCGCCCAACCTCTTCGTGAAGATCCCGGCGACCGCGGCGGGCGTCCCGGCGATCCGGTCGATGATCGCCGAGGGCCGCAGCGTCAACATCACGCTGATCTTCTCCCTCGCCCGGTACGAGCAGGTCATCGAGGCGTACCTGGCCGGGCTCGAAGCCCTCGCCGCGCGCGGCGGCGACCCGGCGCGCGTGCGCAGCGTCGCCTCGTTCTTCGTCAGCCGGGTCGACACCGAGGTCGACCGGCGCCTCGACGCGGTCGGCACCCCCGAGGCGCTGGCGTTGCGCGGCCGGGCGGCGATCGCCCAGGCGAAGCTCGCCTACCGGCTGTTCCGGGAGCGCTTCGCCGGCGAGCGGTGGGAACTCCTGGCCGAGCTCGGGGCGCACCCGCAGCGGCCGCTGTGGGCCTCGACCTCGACCAAGAACCCGGCCTATCCCGACACCCGCTACGTCGACGAGCTCATCGGCCCGAACACGGTCAACACCCTGCCCGAGGCCACCATCGCCGCGTTCACCGACCACGGCACGCTGGCCCGCACCATCGACACCGGAGTGGACGAGGCCGCCGCGGCGATGCGCCGGCTCGCCGCGGTCGGCGTCGACCTGGACGACGTCGGAACGGCCCTGGAGGATCAGGGCGTCGCCGCGTTCCACGCCTCGCACCGGCAGGTGCTCGCCGTGCTGGCGGCCAAGGCCGATCAGCTCAGCCACCGCTGAGCGAGCCCGGGATCAGTATCCGAAGGCGGCGACGAGCTGGGTCAGGTCCGCGCCCGAGCCGAGGGGACCTACATACCAATTCTTGGCCCCGGCTCGGGGTGTGGGTCAGCTGCGGGTCACCCAGGTCGGGTTGGCCAGGATGAACTTGTCGACCGTGTCGGTCTTCACCGATTTCAGCAGGTCCATGCTCGTGTCGCTGAGGATCTCGGCGCTGCCCACGCCCGGGATGTTGTCGCTGTTGAACTTGCCGTTGTTGGTCTTGATGGTGACCAGGTCGTCGGGGCGGATGCCGCGCAGGGCGAACACCCAGTCGGCCAGCGGGATGCCGCCGTTGTCCACCGTCATCGTCTTGCCCAGGGCCGACAGCAGGCCCGGCAGCTTCGTCGGGGAGTCGAGGCCGCTGTCCACCATGTTCGTGATCACGGCCTTCAGGAACTGCTGCTGGTGGCGCTGACGGCCGTAGTCGTAGCTGTCGTCATCCAGCAGGTCGCGCTGGCGGACGAAGTCCAGGGCGTCCGCCGGGGTGAAGCAGTGGTTGCCCTTGCGGTAGATGTTCGGCGTCACGCCGCGGATCTTGCCGCGCACCGTGCCGTCCGGATTGATCCTGTACGGGGCCGCGCGCTTGCCCGTGCTGTTGTCGTGACCGATGTGGATGGACGTGGTCGTGGTGTCCACATACATGCAGACCTTGCCGAGCACGTCGACCACCTTGCGGAAGCCCTGGAAGTCGATGACCGCGCCGGCGTCTGGGGTGATGCCGGCCAGGTTCTTCACGGTCTTGGTCAGCAGCGTGACGCCGCCGGTGAGCGCCTTGTCGCCGGTGAGCCCGCGGCTGCCGTACGCGAAAGCGGCGTTGATCTTGTTACGGCCGCCGGCGTAGGGCTGCTTGCCGTTGTCGAACGCGGGGATGCGCACGTAGCTGTCGCGCGGCAGTGACACCAGATAGGCCGCCTTGTGGTCGGCCGGAATGTGCAACAGGATGATCGAATCCGACCGGGTCAGCTTGCTGGGGTCCTGGTTCGGCCGGGTGTCGAGGCCGACCAGCAGGATCGTCTTGGCGCCCTTGACGCTGGCGTGCTTGACCTGCACCCGGGTGTCGCCGAGCAGGGGCTGCTGGGTGATCGTCTTGGTGGCCGCGCCGAGCATCGCGCGGCTGCCCGCCACCGCGGCGCCGCTGCCGGCCGTGAGCAGCACGCCGACCACCAGGCACCAAAGCGCCCAGCGGGGCGACCGTCGGGCCGGCCGGGCGCGGGCCTTGCCCGCCGGTGCCGGCGAACCGGCACCCTGCCCGCTCGCCTGCCCGCTCGCTCGCCCGCTCGTCTTGCCCGCTCGGCGGTCCGCACGTCTGCTCACTGCACCTGCCTCATGGTCCGTCCCCGTCGATGATGATGACGGGGACGGACCAGGAGAACGTTGCAGGGAAACCGGTCGGGCAAGAGGAGACGCGCGTCACAGACCGATCAGGTGCGGTCCCACGCCGCCATGGCCGTGAGGAGATCCAGCAGCGTGATCTCCTCGGTGGCCGGCTCCAGCGACCGGTAGGCGCCGTAGAGGTTGGCGACCGTGCGTTCCGACTCGCCCCAGGCGGCGTAGGGCCCGAGGTCGACCTCGGCGGCGGCCTCCCGCCAGGAACGGCCCGCGGCGAGGCTGCTGCGGGCGTACCCGTCCAGGAAGGTCAGGTAATCGCGGACCTGGCGGATGCCGGCCGGGCCGGTGACCGGGCCGTGGCCCGGCACGACGGTGGCCGGCTCCAGGGCCAGCATGTGGTCGCAGGCCGCGACCCAGTTCCCGATCGGGCCGGACCACATCATCGGGGTGCCGCCGATGAAGAGCAGGTCCCCGGCGAACAGGGTCCGGCTCTCCGGCACCCAGACCACCACGTCACCGCGGGTGTGCGCGGGGCCGAGCGGCAGCACCTCGACGGACCGGCCGCCGACGTCCAGGACGGTCGGCCCGGTGACCGTGACGTCGGCGCCGCGCACGGCGATGTCGGCGAACCGGTACGCGCCGAAGTTCCGCCGCAGGTAGGGCCCGAGCACCGGGCCCAGCTCCGCGGTCATGAGCTGGGCCAGCAGCGCCGGCGGCACCTCGTGCAGGTCGTCGTCGAAGTGCGGTCCGGCATGGATCACGGTGGACGCCGGCAGCAACGAGTTGCCGTAGCAATGGTCGCCGTTGGCGTGGGTGTTCACCGCGTAGCGCAGCGGGCTGCGGTCGGTGACCGGGGCCATCGCCGTGAGCATCTCGCGGGTCATCGGCAGGTCGAACAGGGTGTCGACGAGCAGGGTGGCACCGTCGCCCTCGATCAGGCCGGCATTGCTCCGGCCCCAGCCACCGTCGGGGGCGAGCCAGGCGTGGACGCCGTCGGCGACCTCGTGCAGGCCCTTGCGGTACTCGGTGTGCGCTGGCGGCATCATCGCTCCGGTCGGTAGGCGGCGGGGGCGCTGTCCATCCTGGCGGGTCGGCTTCCGTTCGGCACGGTTGACAGGGTTGGCTAATGCGATTAGCTTATAGCTAACGACATTAGCCAAGCCGGGAGGCAGCCATGACCGAGTTCCTGTCCGTCGACGGCGGGCGCATCGCCTACGAGGTGACCGGCGAGGGCCCGCTCGTGGTCCTCGCGCACGGGATGGGCGACAGCCGCGACGCCTACCGTTTCGTCGCCCCGCGCCTGGTCGCCGCCGGCTACCGGGTGGCCGCGACCGACCTGCGCGGCGCCGGCGAGTCCGGCACCGGCTTCACCGGCTTCAGCCGTACGGATATCGCGGGCGACCTGGTCGCGTTGATCCGCCACCTGGGCGGGCCGGCCGTGCTGGTCGGCCACTCGATCTCCGGCGGGGCGGCCACCATCGCCGCGGCCACCGCGCCCGAGCTGATCAGCGCGATCGTCGAGCTGGCGCCGTTCACCCGCAAGCAGTCCATCGCGCTCGCCGACCTGCGGGTCCGGCGCTTCCGGCAGGGCATGTCCCGGCTGCTCGGCGCCGGCCTGTTCGGCAGCGTCAAGCAGTGGCTCAGCTACCTCGACGTCGCCTACCCCGGCCCGCGGCCGGCCGACTGGGCCGGCCAGCTGGCCCGGATCGAGGCCAAGCTGCGCGAGCCCGGCCGGATGAAGGCGCTGCGGAAGATGGGCCAGTCCACCCCGGCCGACGCCGGCGCCCACCTCGGCGGGGTGCGCTGCCCGGCGCTGATCGTCGAGGGCACGCTCGACCCGGATTGGGCCGACCCGCGGGCCGAGGGCGAGGCGATCGTGGCCGCGATGCCCGCCGGCCTGGCTACCCTGGCGCTCGTCGAAGGTGCCGGACACTATCCGCACACCCAGTTCCCCGATCAGGTGGTGGCGCTCATGCTCCCGTTCCTCGCCGCGGCCGTCCGTGCCTAGGGCCGGCCTCGACCGGGCCACCGTGATCGCCGCGGCCGCCGAGGTCGCCGACGAGCGGGGCTTCGGCGGGCTGACCATGGGCCTGGTCGCCGAGCGGCTCGGCGTCCGCACCCCGTCGCTGTACAAGCACGTGGACAGCCTCGCCGAGCTGCACCTCGGTCTCGCCGCGCTGGCGATGACCGAGCTCGGCGACGCGCTGCGGGACGCCACCCAGGGATACGCCGGGCGGGACGCGCTGGCCGCGGCCGCCCGCGCCATGCGGTCCTACCTGACCACGCACCCGGGCCGGTATGCCGCCACGGTCGGGGTCGCCGACCCGGAACTCGACGCGGCCGGTGCCCGGGTGATCGGGTCGCTCGCCGCGGTGCTGCGCGGCTACCGGATCGACCCGGCCGAGCAGACCCATGCGCTGCGGACGCTGCGCAGCACCCTGCACGGCTTCGCCACGCTCCAGGCCGCGCACGGCTTCCAGTGGGACGCGGACACCGACCAGAGCTTCGAGTGGCTGATCGACTTCCTCGACCGCGGGCTGCGCCGCCCCTGAGTCACGCGGAGTCGCGCACCACCAATCTGGTGGGCAGGATGATGGACGTGCGCTCCTGCCCCGCGATCAATCCGATGAGCATCCGGGCCATCTCCTTCCCCAGGGCCTGGATCGATTGGTGGACAGTGGTCAGGGGCGGAACGGTGCGTTCGGCGATGCCCAGGTTGTCGAAGCCCACCACCGCCACGTCGGCCGGCACGGACCAGCCCGCCTCGCCCAGCACGCGCAGCGCGCCGGCCGCCATGTTGTCGCTGGCGGCGAAGACGGCGTCCAGGTCAGGGTGGCGGTCGAGCAGTGTCCTCATCGCCGCGGCGCCGCCGGCCTCGGTGAAATCGCCCTCCGTCATGCCGTGCGGGCTCAGGCCGGCCATGATCATCGCCTCGCGGTAGCCACGGTAGCGGGCCTCGCCGACCTCGGTGCTGATCTGGCCCGTGATGGTGACGATGCGGGTTCGGCCGAGACCGATGAGGTGTTCCGTCGCGAGCCGCGCCCCGCCGAGGTTGTCGGAGTCGACATACCAGTGCGGCTCGAAATGCAGTGGCCGCCCGCCATAGACCGCCGGCAGGCCGGCTTTACGCACGATGTGGATCAGCGGGTCGTCCCCGCGCAGCGCCATCAGCATGATGCCGTCGACGCCGCGCGTGTGCAGGAGGTTCGTCAGCCGGGATCGACCCCGGCCGGAGCTGGCCAGGCACAGCAACAGGTGCAGGTCGGTCTCCTCGAGGGCCGCGGACACCCCGACGATGACCTGAGCGAAGAACGGATCGGCGAACAACTCGGGATCGTCGTGGGAGACCGCGAGGGCGACTATTCCCGTCTGCTGGGTGGCCAGGGCCCGGGCGGTGCGGTTGGGGAGATAGCCCATCTCCTTGATGGCCCGCTCGACGGCGTCGCGGGTGGCGCGGCTGACGTGCGGCGCCTTGTTGATGACCCGGGACGCGGCGGAACGCGACACGCCGGCTCGCTCGGCCACCTCGTCCAGAGTGGGTTGCCGCCGAGGTGCCCCTGCTGCCATCTCGATGCCGAGCCCTTCCGTTCCGCCCGCCGATGTCGTTGATCGATGGTATCGACCGGTGCCGACAGCGTCGATGCGGTCTACTGGAAGCGGTCTCAGAAAAGGTCAAGCGGCGAGCGCTAATCCGGTCCGCCGTAGAACTCGGCAGACACCCCACCCTCTTGACATCCGCTCGGGTTTTGCCGAGCATCAGATCGACCTACATGGATAGATGCGACTGGAAGCGCTTCCAGTTTCACCGACCCGACTCGATCACGATCCACCGCCGGCGACCACGACGTCGCGGCTCCGGGCAGAGCGAAGTCGTAGCCCCGAACGGCTCAGCAGCACAGCTCGCCGACACCTTCCGACGCAAAGGAGACCCGCAATGAAACGACCGGCCCGTCCTTGGGCGCTTGCCGCCGCGCTGGCGTTGGCGGTTCCCGCGGTCCTGCTCGGCGCGACCGCCGCCCACGCCGATCCCGTCAGCCAGACCAGCGGGTTCTACGTGAATCCCCAATCCGGCCCCGCGTCCTGGGTTGCCGCCAACCCCGGGGACGGCCGCGCCGCCGCGATCCGAAGCCAGATCGCGCAGAAACCGATGGCCGGCTGGTTCGGCAACTGGAGTGGCGACATCGCGGGTGCGGTCGGCCGATACGTCGCGGCAGCGGACGCCGTCGACAAGCTTCCGATCCTGGTGGCCTACAACATCCCCGGCCGGGATGCCTGCGGCGGCCACTCCGGCGGGGGCGCCGGCAGCGTCGCCGGCTACGACTCGTGGATCGCCTCCTTCGCCGCCGCCATCGGCAACCGGCCCGCCGTGGTGGTCCTCGAACCGGACTCGCTGGGCGACTTCAGCTGCATGAGCCAGGCGCAGATCAGCGAACGCGTCGGCATGCTTTCTCGCGCCATCAGCCAGTTCCGGTCCAGGACGCCGCACACCTGGGCCTACCTGGACGCCGGCAATCCCGGCTGGGTCGACGCCCAGACGATGGCGCAGCGCCTCAACATGGCCGGCGCGGCCAACGCGCACGGCTTCGCGCTGAACGTGTCGAACTACTTCGCCACCGGCGAGAACGCGAACTACGGCAGCAGGGTCGCCACCGCGCTGCGAAGCTTCGGATACAGCAAGCCTTTCGTGATCGACACCAGCCGCAACGGCAACGGCTCCAACGGTCAATGGTGCAACCCGGGCGGCCGCCGGATCGGCACGCCGAGCCAGCTGGGCGGCGGTGCGGAGATGCTGCTGTGGCTCAAGACCCCGGGCGAGTCCGACGGCAACTGCGGTGTCGGGGCCGGATCCACCGCCGGGCAGTTCCTGCCCGAGGTGGCCTACAAGATGATCTACGGGTATTGATCCAGCCGCGCGGGTTCGGTGCGTACGCCCGGTGCTACCCGGACGGTCGCGGCGAGTCGGCGCGTGCCAGGATGCCGGCCGCGGCGATCAGGCTGGCCGCGCCGATGGCAGTCATGACCGGGGTGAATCCTCCGGTGGCACCCAACAGCGCGGCCGCGGCCAGCGGAGCGCCGGCCTTGGTGAGGGTGACCGGAGTGGCCAGCGCCCCCGCGATGCTGGCATAGGCGGTGGTGCCGTACCGGTCGGCGAGCAGCTGTGGGGTGGCGATGCTGGCGATGCCGAAGCCGAGCCCGAACGCGGTGACCGCGACGATCGCACCGGTCCGGCCGCCGGCCAGCACGGGCATGCTGAAGCCGGCGGCGGCCTGGATGACGAACACCGCCGCGACGACCCGGTGCAGGCGTACGCGTCGTTGCGCGGCTGTCAGCACGAGCCGGCCGGTGACCGACAGCACGCCGAGGAGCCCGGCGACGGTGGCGGCGAACGTGGCCGGGTGGCCGGTGCTGGTGAGGAAGCCGACGAGGTGCACGGTCATGGCGCTCATGGCGGCGCCGTGGGCGACGAACGCGATGGCCAGGCACCAGAATCGGCTGTCGCGCAGCGCGGTCCGCACCGGCACCCGCCGCTCGGCCGTCGTCGCCCGCGGGCCCGCCGACCGCCTGACCGGTGGGCGGCGGATGACGATGGCGTGCAGGGGCACGGCGATGGCGGCGTACGACCCGGAAAGGATGAGCAGCGTGGTGCGCCAGCCGAGCCGGTCGTTGAGCAGGCCGGTCAGCGGCATGAAGATCGTGCTGGCGAAGCCGGCGACGACGACCATCGCCAGCAAAGCCCGGGGCCGGCGGGCCGCGTCGAACCAGGAGACGATGACGGCGGTGGCAGGCTCGTAGAGGGCCATCGACATCGTGGCGCCCAGGCCGAGGAAGACGGCGTAGAGCTGCCAGACGGTGTGGATCTGGGACCAGGCGACGAGCAGCGCGGCCCCGGCGAGCGCGCCGAGGGTCATCACCGCGCGGCCGCCGTGCCGGTCGAGCCATCGCCCGACGGGCACGGCCATGATCGCCCAGGTGAGGATGGCCGTGGTCAACGCGCCGGTGACCGTGGTGGCGGAGGTGTGCAGGTCGCGGGCGATCGGGTGCAGCAGGACGGCGAAGGCGTAGTACAGGGTGCCGTAGCCGACGGTCTGGGTGATCGCGAAGACGGCGACGATGCGCCAGCCGTAGCACACCGTCCGGTGGCCGCCCGTCTCAGACTCGGCGGCCACCGGCGTGGTTGATGGCATCAGGTCAGCCGCAGCAACCGCCGGCCTGCTCACCGTCGGTCGGGGCCGACGCGCTGACCAGCGTCAGCGGCGCGGAGAGCAGCCCGCCGGCGATGCCGGTCGCCAGCCCGCGCCCGGCCGGCTCCGGCGCCCCGCAGCAGCCGCCGTCGCCGTCGATCCGGTCGCCGTCGATCCGGTCGCTGTCGACCGGCACGCTGCTGCTGCACACCCCGGTTTCGGGCAGGTCCAGCCGCACGTCCCGGGCCGCCTGCCAGTCCCCGGCGAGCGCGGCGACGACCGAGCGGGCCTGCTCGTAGCCGGTGGCGAGCAGGAATGTAGGCGCTCGCCCGTAGGACTTGGCGCCGATGGCGTAGTAGCCGGGCTCGGGGTGGGCGAGCTCGTCGACGCCGTGCGGTGGCACGGTGCCGCAGGAGTGCTCGTTCGGGTCGATCAGCGGGGCGAGCGTGCGGCCGGCGCCCATGATCGGGTCGAGGTCGAGGCGCAGCTCGGCGGCGATGCTGTGGTCGGGCCGGAATCCGGTCGCCGACACGATCCGGTCGGCCAGCACCGTACGGGTGCCGTCGGAGACCTCGACGCCGCCGCCGGGCCGCGGGGTGAGCCTGTCGACGGAGAAGCCGGTGATCAGCTCGACGCGGCCGGCCTCGACGTGCTCGCGCAGGACGGTGCCGAGGGTGCCGCGGGCGGGTAGCGCGTCGGCGGACCCGCCGCCGTAGGTGCGCGCCGGGCCGGTCGCCCGGATCGCCCAGGTGACCTGCGTGCCGGGTGCCTGATCGGCGAGCTCGGCGAGCAGCAGCAGGGTGTTGGCCGCGGAGTATCCCGCACCGATCACCAGGACGCGCCGGCCGGCGAACCGGTCGCGGTCGGCACCGAGCACGTCGGGCAGGGCCTGCTCGAGGAAGGGCGCCGAGGCGATTTCGCCGTGCGCGGGGATGCCGGAGGCGCCGAGCACGTTCGGGGTGTCCCAGGTGCCGGAGGCGTCGATGACGGCGCGGGCGAGGACGTCCTCGCCGGTGGCGAGGCGGATCAGGAACGGCGTGGTGTCGCGGCCGGCGGTGCGGACCCGGTCGAGGCCGAGCCGGGTCATCGCGACGACGCGGGCGCCGTAGCGGATCTGGGACTTGACGGCCGGGAGGTCGGCGAAGGGCTGCAGGTAGTCGGCGGCGAGCTGGGCGCCGGTGGGCAGTTTGTCGTCGTCCGGGCGGACCCAGCCGGCCTCGGCCAGCAGCCGGGCCGCGGCGGCGTCGATGTTGAACCGCCACGGGGAGAAGATCCGGACGTGCCCCCACTGGCGTACGGCGGCGGCCGCGGTCTCGCCGGCCTCCAGGACGGTGTAGGCGATGCCGCGCTCGGCGAGGTGCGCGGCGGCGGCGAGGCCGACCGGCCCGGCGCCGATGACGACAACGGGCAGGCTGCCCGAGGGGGTGCTCACGATGTGACTCCTCGATCTTGGAAGCGGATGGTTCGGTGCGGCCGCGCGGCCGGGCCGACGGAGGCGGTCATCAGCAGCCTCCCGTCGGCGTTGGTGCGGGGCGGCCCATGACGACGTCGGCCGCGGACGGGAAGCAGTCGACGCAGCGGGCGTTGATCCGGTAGTGCCTGGCCGTGCCGACCGGCTCGACCAGGACGAAGCGCACCTCGGTGAGGATCTTGAGGTGCTGCGAGACGGTGGACTGGGCCAGGCCGACCGCGGCGACGATCTCCGCTACCGGCAGCGGCCGGTCCTGCCGGGCCAGGTATTCCACGATCTGCACCCGCGTGGGGTCGGCGAGGGCACGGAACCAGGAGGCGTACTCCTGCGCGATGCTCCGGTCGAGCAGGTCTGCCATCATCCACCAGCTTCATCGTCAATCGCCGATTACCGATGAAACCGTAGCCGACGCCGGACCTCATCCGCAGCAGCCCTGCCCGGAAGCGACGGCATCGACCTTCGCCGCACTGCCGCAGCAGGAGCCTTCGGCTGCGGCGTCGGACGCGGTGCCGCAACACGGGGCGGCCGGCGCCGCGGCCGGATCGGGCGGGCTCAAGGTGGCCCGGGGCGGGTGGCCGCAACATCCGCCCGTACCGGCAGTGGTGAGAGCTGGCGCCGGGTCGCCGGAGAGACCACCGCGGGTCTGGGTGTCGGTCATGATCGCGCTCCTTCGCTCGATTCGATCTCGGTCGAACTCGATGACTGTCGAAACCGACAGTTGCACGCGGATTCGATATCTGTCAACCTCGAAGCATGTCGAAATCAGAGACGCCGCTCGACACGGTGCCGTGCTGCCCCCCGATGGCCACGACCCGCATCCCGGCTGAGTCCGCCGTCACGCTGTCGCAGGCGTTCAAGGCCCTCGGCGACCCGATCCGGCTGCAGCTGATGTCGATGATCGCCTCGGCCGAGGGCGGAGAGATCTGCGTCTGCGACCTCACCCCCGCGTTCGAGATCTCCGGGCCGACGATCTCGCACCACCTCAAGGTGCTGCGCGAGGCCGGCCTGGTCGACGCCGAGCGCCGCGCGAGCTGGGTGTACTACCGCGCCCGGCCGGGCCTGATGCGCCAGCTCGCCACCCTCCTGACCGTCGACGAGACAGTCAGCGCGTAGCCGGCGCGAACCAGCTGCCCGCCGCCGGGCCGGATGACCATCGGATGAACAGCCGTCCGGATCCTTGCGCCGACCAATAGCCTCAGTGATTATTGAGTCAATGGATACTGAGCGATTTTCCCTGCGGGAGCGGGCACGGATCCACGCCGCGCTCGGCGACCCGGCCCGGCTGGCGATCGTCGACGCGCTGAGCGTCGGTGACGCCTCGCCGGGTGAGATCGCCCGCGACCTGGCGATGCCGACCAACCTCGTCGCGCACCACGTCAAGGTCCTCGCCGAGGCCGGGCTGCTCGAACGCACCCGCTCCGAGGCCGACCGGCGCCGCACCTATCTGCGGCTGCGCCCCGGCACCCTCGCCCTGCTCGCGCCGCCCCGCCTGCCGGACCCGGCCCGGGTGGTGTTCGTGTGCACCCACAACTCGGCCCGCTCGCAGCTCGCCGCCGCCTTGTGGGCGGACCGCACCCACCGGCCCACCGCCTCGGCCGGCACCCGTCCGGCGCAGCGGGTGCACCCCCGGGCGGTGCGGGTCGCCCGCCGGCACGGGCTGCGGCTGAACGCGACCGGCACCGCGCACGTCAGCGACGTGGTCAACGACGACGACCTGGTCATCGCGGTCTGCGACAGCGCACACGAAGACCTGACCGCGACGGTGCGCCCGCGGCTGCACTGGTCCGTGGCCGATCCGGTACGCGCCGACACCGACGCGGCTTTCGAAGCCGCATACACCGACCTCGCCGGGCGCATCGACCGCCTCGCGCCCACTCTGACCGGAGAACAGTCATGACCGACACCACCGCCCACTGGCGTGCGGAAATGTCCATCGACCAAGCTCTCGCGCTGAAAACCGCAGCGGCCCGGCTCGCCGCCGAGTTCGACGGCACCTACGGGCCCGAGACCATCGAACGGTTCCTGCACACCAGCTACGACCAGTTCGCCACCATCGGCAGCATCCCGAACTTCCTGCCCCTGCTCGCGGAACGCTTCGCGCGGCAGCGGCTGCAGGCCCTGGCCCGCATCGAGGGTCACCAGCGCGACGGCAAGCCGGTCGTGTTGTTCCTGTGCACCCACAACGCCGGCCGCTCGCAGATGGCGCTGGGCTTCTTCAGCCACCTCGCCGGTGAGAACGCCATCGCCTGGTCCGGTGGCTCCGAGCCCGGCAATCAGATCAACACCGCCGCCGTCGCCGCCATGCGCGAGCGCGGCATCGACATCTCCGGCGAATACCCCAAGCCCTGGACCGACGAGGTCGTCCGGGCCGCCGACGTAGTGATCACCATGGGTTGCGGTGACGCCTGCCCGGTCTTCCCCGGCACCCGCTACGAGAACTGGGACCTCGACGACCCCGCCGGCCTGGCCGTCGCCGACGTACGGCCCATCCGCGACGAGCTCGAACGCCGCGTCCGCCGGCTCCTGGACGACCTGCACGTCCCCGCCTGACAATCCCCGTCCATCCCTGGGAGAACCCGCACTCATGAACCCTGTTGCGACCTGGCGGCGCCTGCTCGCCGAGTTCATCGGCACCGCGCTGCTGGTGACCGCCGTCGTCGGCTCCGGAATCATGGCGACCACCCTGTCGCCGGACGATGTCGGCCTGCAGCTCCTCGAAAACTCGGTCGCGACCGCGTTCGCGCTCGGCGCCCTGATCCTCACCTTCGGGCCGGTGTCCGGGGCACACTTCAACCCGGTCGTCTCCGCCGCCGACTGGTTCCTCGGCCGGGGCACCGGGACCGGCCTGACCGGCGCTCAGCTCGGCGGATACGCCCTGGCCCAGACCCTCGGCGCCGTCGCCGGTTCGGTGCTGGCGAACCTGATGTTCGACCTCGCCGCGGTGGACTTCTCCGGCAAGGACCGGTCCGCCGGGCACCTGTGGCTGGGTGAGGTCGTCGCCACCGCCGGGCTGATCCTGCTCATCTTCGCCCTGGCCCGGTCCGGCCGGGCCGCAGTCGCCCCGGCGGCGGTCGGCGCGTACATCGGCGCCGCGTACTGGTTCACCAGCAGCACCAGCTTCGCCAACCCGGCGGTGACGATCGGGCGGGCGTTCACCGACACCTTCGCCGGGATCGCCCCGGCCTCGGTGCCCGGCTTCATCGTCGCCCAGATCATCGGCCTCGCCGTCGGCACCGGGCTGCTGCTGGCCCTCTACCCGGGTGTGGGACAGGCGGCCGACGAGGTCGTCGTCGCTCACGACAGCACCGCCGCCATGGCACACGATAGGAGACACATCCGATGAGCAAGCCCAGCGTCCTGTTTGTCTGCGTGCACAACGCCGGCCGCTCTCAGATGGCCGCCGGCTGGCTGCGCCACCTCGCCGGAGACGCCGTCGAGGTCCGCTCGGCCGGCTCCGCACCCGGCAAGACGATCAACCCCGCCGCCGTCGAGGCCATGGCCGAGGTCGGCATCGACATCACCGGCCAGACCCCCAAGAAACTCGAATGGGAGACCGCCGAGAGCAGCGACGTCATCATCACGATGGGCTGCGGCGACGCCTGCCCGGTCTTCCCCGGGAAACGCTACGAGGACTGGAAGCTCGAGGACCCGGCCGGTAAGGGCGTCGAGGCGGTCCGCCCGATCCGCGACGAGATCAGGACCCGGATCGAGAAGCTGCTCGCCGACCTCGTGCCGGCCCCCTGAGTCAGCCGCGCAGATAGGCCAGGACCGCCAGCACCCGGCGGTGGTCCTGGTCGGCCTGCGGTAGGTCGAGCTTCTGCAGGATGGCGCGGATGTGCTTGGCCACCGCCGCCTCCGTGACCACCAGGCGGATGGCGATGGCCCCGTTCGAACGACCCTCCGCGATCAGCGCGAGCACCTCCCGCTCGCGCGGCGTCAGCGCGCCGAGCGGGTCGCGGCGCCGGCGCAGCAGCTGCCGCACCACCTCCTGGTCGACCACCGTGCCGCCCTCCGCGACGCGGTGCAGCGCCTCGACGAACTCCTCGACCCGGCCGATCCGGTCCTTGAGCAGATAGCCGACGCCGGTGCCGTCGCCCGAGCCCAGCAGGTGGGTGGCGTAGGTGGTTTCCACGTACTGGCTCAGCACCAGGATCGGCAGCGCGGGGTGCCGGCGGCGCAGCTCCCCCGCGGCGCGCAGTCCCTCGTCGGTGAGGCCCGGCGGCATCCGGACGTCGGTCACCACGATGTCGGGGCGGCCGGCCTCGACCGCCTCCCGCAGCGCCGCCGCGTCCCCGACCGCCGCGACCACCTCGTGACCGAACCGGGTCAGCAGCCCGGCCAGGCCCTCGCGGAGCAGGACGCTGTCCTCGGCCAGGACTATGCGCAGGGCGGCAGCGGCCGGCACGGGATCTCCACGGTCAGGACGGTCGGGCCGCCGGGCGGGCTGGACAGCGTCAGTGTGCCATCGACCACGGACACCCGGTCACCGAGCCGGACCAGCCCGGTGCCGCCGCCCGGGTCGGCGCCGCCGCGCCCGTCGTCGCGCACCCGGACGGTCAGGGTGCCGCCCGCGTAGCCGCCGCTGATCTCGGCGCGCTCCGCGCCGCTGTGCCGGGCCAGGTTGGACACGGCCTCGCAGACGACGAACCAGGCGGTCGACTCGATCGAGCCCGGAAAGCGCCGGGGCAGGTCGAGGCTGACGCCGACCGGGATCACCGAGCGGTCCGCGAGGTCGGCCAGCGCGGCGGGCAGGCCGAAGTCGGTCAGCACCGGCGGGTGGATGCCACGGATCAGCTCGCGCAGCTCGACCAGTGCCCGCTCGGCCTCGTCCTGGGCCCGGGCCAGCTGGGCGGTCAGCGGGCCGGCCGGCGCGTCGAGGCGGGCCAGCCCGAGCATCATGGTCAGCGCGATGAGCCGCTGCTGCGCGCCGTCGTGCAGGTCGCGCTCGATGCGGGCGCGCTCGGCCTCGAAGGCGTCGACCAGCCGGACGCGCGAGCGGGTCAGCTCGGTGATCCGCGCGTCCGGCGCGGTGATCAGGACCCGGGCCAGGGCGCCGCGGGCCCCGGCATAGACCGTCATCCCGTACGCGGCCACCGCGTACGCCGGCCCGGCGAGGGCGGCGACGGCCAGGGCGAGCGGCAACGAGGTGACCGGCCACTCCTTCAGCACGTTGACCTGTTCACCGTCCAGAGCCAGCAGGACCGGCGTCGCGAGCAGGGCCGGCGGCAGGGCGACGGTCAGCACCACCGCCAGCAGGTCGAACGGCCAGAGCAGGCCGGCCAGCAGCACCGCGTAGCCGAGCTCGCGCCAGGTGAGCGGCTCGGTGAACCGGGTGCCCAGCCAAGCCCGTAGACCCGGCCGCGTCGGCGGGCGATGCCCGTCCGGCGGCGGGCGGTCGTCGAGGAGCCGCAGCACCCGCCGTTCGGCCCGCGCGACCGGCAGGCCCAGCAGCGCGAAGCCCGGGAGGCCGAACACGACCAGGGCGCCGGCCGTCAGCAACAGCAGCGCGGCGATCAGGGTGCCAGCGCCGGCCAGCGCGCCGGCGAGCAGATAGCCGGCGGCGCGCCAAGGCCAGGCGGAGAGCAGAAAACGCCGGCTGCCCAGTGCCTGCCACACGCTCATCCAGCACACCGTAGACCGTAGTGCCAGCGCTACCGGGAAGACTCTCGCCCGGGAGACTGCGTGGCCGGGCCCGCGTCGGCAGGGTGGTGCGATGATCCTGATACTCGCCGGCCTGCGGACCCGCTGGGTGACGCTGATCGGCAGCTTCGTCGCCCTCGCGCTCGGCGTCGCCCTGCTGGCCACCATGGGCCTGGCCCTGGCGTCCACGGTGGATGCTCCCCCGCAGCACCCGGAGCGGTTGGCCGGGGCCCCGGTGGTCGTCCGCGGGCCGGACGAGCTGCGGGTCGGTGAGAAGACCCAGCCGCTCGCGAACTACCGCGGGGTGCCGGCCGAGGTGGCGGCCCGGCTCGCCGCGGCGGCGCCCACGGTCGCGGACCGCTCGTTCGAGGCCCGGGACGGCTTCACCGGCCACCCCTGGTCGGTGGCGGGCTACGGCGGCTACCGGCTCACGGCGGGCCGCGCCCCGGTGCGGCCCGGCGAGGTGGTGGTCGGTGGCCCACCGGCCCTGGTGGGGACCATCGTGCAGGGCCGCGAGGTGGTCGGGACCGTCCCGCCTACCGGGTACGAGCGGGCGATGTTCCTCACCGACGCGGAGGCGGCCCGGCTGTCGCCCCGGATCGACAACCTCGTCGTGGACGCCGCCGCCGCCGAGGTCCGGGCGGTGGTCGGGGCGGCCGTGGGGATCCAGGTGCTGACCGGTGACGGCCGGCGCCGGGCCGATCCCGACCCGGACCGCGACGCCGAGGCGCTGATGGCTGCCAACGCCCTGCTCGGCACGGCCGGCGGGGTGACCACGTTCGTCTCGGTATTCGTGGTCGCGTCCACGTTCGCCTTCGCGGTCGCCCAGCGCCGCCGGGAACTGGGTCTGCTGCGCACCGCCGGGGCCACGCCGGGCCAGGTGCGCCGGATGGTGCTCGCCGAGGCGGCGGTGGTCGGCGTCCTGGCGTCGGCGGCCGGCTGCGCGCTGGGTTCCCGGGCCGCGCCGCCGCTGGCCCGGATGCTGGTCGACGAGCGGCTGGCGCCCGCGTGGTTCGTGATCGGCGGGCACCGCTGGCCCTACCACGTGGCGTTCTGGACCGGGCTGCTGGTGGCGCTCGCCGGGGCGGCGACCGCGGCGGTGCGGGCCGGGCGGGTCGGGCCCCTGGAGGCGCTGCGGGAGGCCGCCGTCGACAGCCGGGCCATGCCGATAGGCCGCCGGATCGCCGGCGCGCTGGTGCTGGCGACCGGCCTGGGGTTGCTGGTCTGGCGCCTGATCGTCGAGCCCGGGGAGGCGCTGCACCGCAAGACGTACACCACGCAGCCGATGCTGCTGATCACGGCGATCGCGCTGCTGACGCCGGCCGTCGTCGGGCCGCTGGTCCGCGCGCTCCGGCTGCCCGGGGTGACCGGACCGCTGGTGCTGGCGAACGCCGCCGCCGGGCTGCGGCGCACCGCGGCGATCGCCGCGCCGGTGCTGATCACCGTGGCGCTGACCGGCTCCCTGCTCGGCGCGACGGCCACCATCAGCACGGCGAAGGCCACGGAACTGCGCGCGCGGACCGCCGCGGATCTGATCATCGAACGGCCGGACGCCGCCACGGTGGCGCGGGCCCGGGCCGTACCCGGCGCGACCGTCCTGACCAGCGCCCAGACGGCGGTCTATGTGCTGGAGGAGGGCACCGCCCTGATCCGCTCGCCGGCGCTGGCCGTGGACGCCGCCGCGCTGGCGTCGGTCCGGCGCCTGCCGGTGATCGCCGGCAGCCTCGCCGACCTGGACGACACCTCCATCGTGGTCAACGACGAATGGGCCGAGCACACCGTCGGCGCCGAGATCGACGTCTGGCTCGGTGACGGGACCCCGCGCACGCTGCGCATCGCGGCGGTCCTCGCGACCGGTACGGGCGACAACGGCGCGTACGTGACGCCGGCCAACGCGCCGGGTGCCGCGCCGGACCTGCTCGAAATGATCGTTGCGGGGCGGGCGCCGGCGGCCGGACTCGCGGGCGTCGGCCTGACCCGGGAACAATGGCTTGCCGGCCAGGCGCCGCGCACCGGCCGGGAGACCCGGGTGGGCTTTCTGGTGGTGCTCGGCATCGCCCTGCTCTACACGGCCATCGCGCTCGCGAACACCCTGGTCATGGCCACCACCGACCGGGTGCCGGAGTTCACGGCGCTGCGCCGGGCCGGCGCGACCCGCGGTCAGGTGCTCCGGCTGGTCGCCGCGGAGGCGCTGGCGGTGGTGGCGATCGGGGCGCTGCTGGGCGTGGCGGTCACCCTGCTGAATCTGGCGGGGATCTGGGCGGCGCTGGGGGCGCTGTCGGTGTGGTCTCCCCCGGTCGTGCCCTGGCGACCGCTGGCCACGACCGCACTGGCGTGCGCGGTCATCGCGGTGACAGCAGCCCTGGCGACCGCGTCCCGCCGCACAAGATGAGCGCACGAATGCCGTACAAAGGTCGGGTGGCCGGGAGGAGTCTCACCTCCCGGCTCCCTCAGATCCGGGCGTGACAGTCTCCCGTCACCCGGCTCCTGTCATCTCCGGTGGCCAGAAGTTGCGGGTCCATCGCCAGTGTGCGAACGGGTGAGGATGTCGTTTGGTGATCCTCTCCCAGCACGCTTTGGCTTTCTTGAACCCGCGTAGGGGTGGCCGGAAACGCAGGAACACCATGGGCGGTCGTCGCGGGCCGGCGCTCCCGGTCAGCGACATCCGGCTCTCGGTGTCACCGACATAACCAACGGGCCCACCGCAGTTTGGTGCGGCTCTCGTTTGCATGGGTCCTGCCGGTTTCATGAGGTCGGATGACGGGCAGTTCCGGGAACGCCGTTCGTGGCTATGTCCCGCCGGTCCGTACGGCGGCGTGTGTTCGTCACGGCTGGGTTGATGCGGTGCGGCGGTAGCGGCCGGGCGCAATGCCGTGTTCTCGGGAGAAGGCCCGGGAGAACGCGAACTCGGATTGGTATCCGACGCTTTGGGCGATGTGGCCGACCGGGTCGTCGGTGTCGCGTAGGAGGCGGGCGGCGTGGTCGATGCGTACTCGGGACAGGTAGGCCAGCGGGGTGGTGCCGACGATCGCTTTGAACCGGCGGGCGAATGCCGGGCGGGACATCGCGATGGTGTTGGCCAGGGTTTCCACTGTCCAGTCGCGGTGTGGCGCTTCGTGCATCAGTGACAGGGCTGGTCCGATGCGGGGGTCGCTCAGAGCCGTAAGCCAGGATGGTCCTGTCACCGCGGCCTGGTCGGCTCGCTCGATGCAGGCGCGGACAGCCAGCACAAACAGCACCTCGGTCAGCTTGGTGGCCACCGTAAGTGATCCGGCTCGTCCGCCCGTGGTCTCGGCGGCGATGATCCGGATGATCGACTGCAACTGCGGGTCGGCGCTCATGCCGGGAACGCAAACGACCTCGGGTAACGCCGACAGGATCGGATGCCCGCTGCTGTCGCCCGCGTAGGGGAACTTGCCGCGTACCACCCGGACGGTGGGCCCGTCGCCGCCGAGATCGACGACCCCTTCGCCCCCCGGGGGATGCGCGGCCTCCAGGTCCGCGAAAGGGACGGCGTCTGCCAGGGGTGCTCCGGTGAGCTGGTGCGCTGTGCCGCGTGGCAGCAGCACCACGTCTCCGGACACCAGTTGCATCGGTGGCATGTCGGCGGTGCGCAGCCAGCAGGCGCCCTCGGCGATGAGGTGGAAGCCCGCCGTGCCGAGCTGGTCCACCGCGCAGCCCCAGCTGGCGCCGGAGGAACGCAGTTGCGGGAGCAGCACGCCGCGGAAGCCGGTGGCGGCCAGTACATCGGCGAAGACATCCATGCCGGCACCCTAACGCTGAAAGAACCACCCGGATCAGTCCCTGAGAGTCTCAGACAAAATCTTGAGCCTTTCTGCCATGGACGCTCTCTGTCTCGTCTACCTAGCGTTAGTGGCGAATGGGAGGTGCCGGCACGGCACGTCGCCGTCGGCCCGCAAGGACGTCCCTGCCGGTCTACGCGGAGCAGCGGCGCATCTTCGACCGGCTGATGGTGGAGGGAGTCAAGAACGGCGACGACCCCGCGGTCGTTGCCAAGGCGATCGTCACCGCCGCGACCGACGCGAAAGCCGAGGCTGCGCTACGCCGCCGGTCCCATGGCCGGGCGCGCCAGGATCCTGGATCGCCTCGCTCCTGCCGGGATCTTCGACAGCCAGATCCGCAAGATGAACAACCTGGCCGGCTGGCAAGCCTGCCCCACAACCCACCGGAGCGTCACGTCCAGTGCGGTGTCGTCAGCAGGAAGCAACACCTCATTGCGCCATTCATGCCGGAAGAACTCAACCAGCTCTCCGGCTGACACCCGCCACCCACCACCCATCGCGCCGTTACTGCTGGGAGAGATCCATGGCCGACACCCCACACTCCGCCGCCATCACCGCCCCCGCCGCCACCGTCGAGCGCTGGCGGGATGCTGTGCAACATGGTGACGCCGACGCCGCGGTCGCCTGCCTGAGCCCGGACATCGTGCTCAGCTCGCCGCTCACCGACCAGTACCGCGTCCAGGGACCCCATCAGATGCACGACTTCCTGACCTCGGCGTTCACCGCGGTCAAAGGCATCCGCTTCCACACCCTGACCGGCCAGGGCAACTCCTACGCCGTGGCCTACCGGGCCAAGGTCGGATCCCAGCCGTTCGAGGAAGCGCAGCTGCTGCGCCTCGACGAGCAGGCACGCATCAACGAGATCACCCTCTTCGGGCGCCCGATGCCGGCGCTCACCGCCCTGATGATCACCCTCGGGCCGCAACTCGCCCGCCAGCAAGGACGCCGCGGCCTCGCCGCCCTCCTGCGCATCAGCTCCGCACCGGTCCACTCGATGGTCGGCTTCGGCGACCGCCGCATCGTCCCCCTGACCCGGCCCGCGTAGTTACGTTCCGACCCGGCCCCGAAGCCAAGCGCCCCCGGAAACGGCCGCCACCGGACACCGTCGAGGTGACCCGTGTGCCGCGCCATGCCCATTTGCCATTCGACCCAGCAGGAGATCTCGCATGAAACGACGTACGTTCCTGGGCGCGGCGACCGCGTCGCTGGCCGCAACCCCACTCGCCGGCCCGGCGTTCGCCGCCGGCTCGACCGCCGGCTGCTACACGGTCGTCGCCCGCCTCTGGGGCGCTATGCCGACCGGTGTCACCGTCTCGCACCACGGCCGTATCTTCGTCAACTTTCCCCGCTGGGGCGACGACGTGCCGTTCACCGTCGCCGAACTGCGGGACGGCGAGCCGGTGGCCTATCCGAACGTCGAGGTGAACCGCGAGGACGCCGCCGACCTGGCCGGGCACCTGCAGTCGGTGCAGAGCGTCGTAGTCGACCCGGCCGACCGGCTGTGGATCCTGGACACCGGAAGCCCGCTGTTCGCCGGCTCCTCCTACGGCGGCCCGAAACTCGTAGTGGTGGACCTGCGCACCAACCGGATCGTACGGAAGATCCTCTTCCCGCCCGAGGTGGTGCCGGCCAACAGCTACGTCAACGACGTGCGCTTCGACCTGCGGCGCGGCGCCAAGGGCATGGCGTTCATCACCGACTCGGGCGGCCCGAACGGCATCATCGTGGTCGACCTCGCCACCGCCCGCTGCTGGCGGCGACTGGCCGGGCATCCCTCGGTGCTCGCCGACCCGGACTTCGTACCGATCGTCGACGGCCGGCCCTTCATGGTGCGCCCCGCGGGCGGCGAGCCCACCCCCTACGCGGTCGGCTCCGACGGCATCGCGCTCAGCGCCGACGGTAGGCACCTCTACTACTGCCCGCTGTCCAGCCGCCGGCTGCACCGCGTGGCCACCGACGCCCTCGCCGACCCGCACGCCACCGACGCCGAAGTCGCGGCGACCGTCGAGAACCTCGGGTTCAAACCGATGGCCGACGGCCTCGAGAGCGACGACAAAGGCCGCCTCTACGGCGGCGACCTCGAGCACAACGCCATCTGGCGCAGAAACCCGGACGGCAGCTACCGGACGATCGCCCAGGGCACCGACCTGAACTGGATCGACACCCTCTCGGTCGCCTCGGACCGGCACCTGTACGCCACCGCCAACCAACTCGACCGGCTGCCGCCCTTCCATGAAGGCCAGGACCTGCGCCGCAAGCCGTATCTCCTGGTCCGCCTCCCGATCGACGCCGGGCCCGTCCGGCTCGGGTGATCTCTCCAGTTCGCGTCACCTGGCTGACTGGTCGCTGTCCCGGTGCGCACTCCGGCCGTGCCGGCGGACAACCTCGACCAAGGCGTTGACCCGCACCCAGCCGACCACCCACCGCTCTCAAGCTCCCGGCGCAGCCGGCTGAGCACCCCTGCGTCCAGGCCGTGCTCGCTCGACGAGCCGTGAGAAATGTGCCCGTTTCGAGGAACCAGTGGGAGTTACCGCGATGGAACGCCTTGCCCGAACCGTGCTCCGAGCCCGATGGGTGGTGATCGTCGCCTGGCTCGGCGCGCTCGTCGCAGGCGGGTTCGCCGCCGCGGCGGTCCCGGACCGGCTCACCTACGACTCTTCCCTTCCAGGTCAGGAGGGATACGAGACCAGCGTCAAGCTGCAGGAGGCGTACGGGACGACGTACTTCCCGGCCGCCGTTCCGGTCCTGACCGCGCCCGAGGGCCAGACGATCGAGCAGCACCGCGACGACGTCACCGCCGTCACGAACGAACTGCGAAAGATCCCCGGCGTCCGGGTGATCGACTACGGCACGACCGGCGACCCCACGTTCCTCACCGACGACGGCCGGTCCACGTTCGCGTTCGTCTACGGCCCGCAGCCCCGGGGCCTCGGGGACGCCGTCGGGCCGGCGGTGGCGCAGACGGTCAAGGCTGCCGCGGCGCAGCACGGGCTCGAAGGGTCGGTCACCGGCTACGTGCAGCTCAGCGAGGGCAGCGAGGAGTCCGCAGGACCGAGCGTGCTCACGGAGACGCTCCTCGGCGCCGCCGGTGCCCTCGTCGTGCTGATCTTCGTGTTCGCCTCGTTCCTCGCCCTCGTGCCGATGCTCATCGCGGCCGTCTCGATCCTCACGACGTTCCTGATCGTGCTCGGGCTGACGTCGTTCACCGACGTGGCCTTCGTCGTCCAGTTCCTCATCTCGCTGATCGGGCTCGGTGTCGCGATCGACTACTCGCTGCTCGTCGTCACCCGCTGGCGGGAGGAACGCGCACACGGCGCCAGCAACGACGACGCGATCGTCACCGCGGTGAAGACCGCCGGGCACGCGGTCCTCGCGTCAGGCGTCACCGTCGCGATCAGCCTGCTCGCGCTCATCGTCGTCCCGGTGCCGCTGCTGCGCAGCGCGGGCTTCGGCGGCATGCTCATCCCGGTCATCAGTGTCGCCGTCGTCCTCACCCTGCTGCCGGCGCTACTCAAGATCGCCCCGGGGATCGACTACCCGCGGATCCGCAGGGAGGACAAAGCCTCCCCCTTCTGGTCGGCCTGGGCCGGTGGCGTCGTCCGGTTCCGCTGGCTCGCGGTCGGCGTGGCGCTCGCCGCTATGGCGCTGGTGATCGCGCCGGTGTTCGGTATGCAGTTCGGCCAGGCCAGCTCCTCGTCGCTCGCCAGGAACGGCCAGGCGGTCGACACCCTTCACCGGCTGCGGGACGGCGGTGTCGGGACCGGTGTGATCACGCCGATCAAGGTGCTGGTCAAAGGCGGCGACCCGGCGGCTTTCGTCGAGGCGGCCGAGCAGGTGGATGGCGTGCGCGCGGCGGTCGCCTGGCCGCCGGGGCGCGACGGCGCCGTCGACGTCGAGGTGATCCCGGACGCCGAGACCGTGGACAACACCAGCGTCGCCACCGTGACCGCCGTCCGCGAGGCGGTGAAGGACCTGCCCGGCTACGACGGCGTCGCCGGCTCCGGTGCCGACGTCCTCGACTACGACGCCGCGGTCTACGACAGGTTCCCGCTCGTCCTGGCGCTGATCGCGATCGTGACGTTCATCCTGCTGGTGCGGACGTTCCGCTCGCTGCTGCTCCCGCTCAAGGCCGTGCTGCTCAACCTGGTCAGCCTCGCCGCCGTGTTCGGCTTCGCCACCTGGTTCTGGCAGGAGGGTAACGGCTCCGAGGCGATCTTCGGGATCAGCGAGACCGGCGCGATGACGGTCTGGCTGCCGGTGCTTATCTTCTCCTTCCTCTTCGGCCTCTCGATGGACTACGAGGTCTTCATCCTCGCCCGCATGCGCGAGGAGTACGACCGCACCGGCACCACGTCGATCGCCGTGCGGGAGGGCCTCGGGCGCACCGGCCGGCTCGTGACGGCGGCCGCGCTGATCCTGTTCTTCGCGTTCGCCGCCCTGGCCGGGGTCCCGTCCACTGACATCAAGGTGATGGCGACCGCGCTCGGCGCCGGCATCGTGCTCGACGCCACCGTGATCCGAGCCCTGCTGGTCCCCGCCCTGGTATCGCTGTTCGGCCGCTGGAACTGGTGGCTGCCGGCGACCATCGCCAAGATCCTGCGGGTGGAGCCCTCCCCGCTCGCCCCCCGCGACGCCGAGCGGCTGGCGCTCGCCGGCGGATACCCGGAGCCGGAGCACGAGACGATCCGCACCCGTTGACCCCAGCCGGGGTGCCGACTCACCCGCGGTTCCCGAGACTGCGGTCGGTCACCATCCGACGCCTTGCCGTTACATCTAGCTAGTTGGAAACACAACAAACCGTATCTGCTATGAGTTCGGGAGTTCATGATGACGACAACTCGGCCGGTGGCACTCGTGACAGGCGCCTCCTCCGGCATCGGGAAAGAGACCGCGCTCGCGCTGGTCAAAAAGGGTTTCGACGTGATCGGCACCAGCCGCGACACCTCCCGGGCCCCCCGGCTGAACGGGGTCGCGTTCCTCGACCTCGACGTGGCCAGTGACACCTCGGCCACCGCCACGGTCAAACAGGTGATCAACCGGTTCGGGCGGATCGACGTCCTGGTCAACAACGCCGGCGTCGGCTCGGTGGGTGCGGTCGAGGAGATGTCGGTCGCGCAGGCTCAAGCGGTCTTCGAGATCAACGTCTTCGGGGTGATGCGCATGGTGAAGGAGGTCCTGCCGCACATGCGAGCCCAGAGCGGCGGGCGCATCGTCAACCTCTCGTCCGTCCAGGGCTACATCCCCGCCCCGTTCATGGCCATCTACGGCGCTTCCAAGCATGCGATCGAGGGCTACTCCCAGTCCCTGGACCACGAGGTCCGTGGGTACGGCATCCGGGTGCTGCTGGTCGAGCCCGCCTTCACCAACACCGGATTCGAGGCCAACAGCACCCGGCCCGACACACCGCTGCAGGCCTACGCCCAGCAGCGGGAGGCCTTCGGCCGCCTGTTGGCGGCGGGCGTCAAGTCCGGCGACGACCCCGCCGTCATCGCCAAGGTCATCGTCGCGGCCGCGACCGATTCGAAACCGAAGCTGCGCAACACCGCCGGCCCCATGGCCGGACGCTCCCGCATCCTGCGCTTCCTTCCCGCCGGGATCGTCGACAGGCAGATCCGCACCATGAACAAGCTGGCCGGCTGACACCCGCCCGCCCCGCGAAGACCTCACCGCGCCATCCATGCCAGGAGAAGACCATGCTCGACACCTCGCACTCCGCCGCCACGACCGTCGCCCAGTGGCGTGCCGCCGCCGAAAGCGCTGACGCCGACGCCGCGCTCGCCTACCTGAGCCCGGACATCGTCCTCAACGCCGACGAGGGCGCCGACGTCGATGCCAGGCAGGTCAACCTGGGCGAGCAGATCACCGCGTCGATCGAGAAGTCCACGGCCGACGGCGACGACAAGATCGACTGGAAGGTGACGGACAGGAACGAGATGGAGAACGAACTCGGCAGGCAAGTTGTTCGGCGCGCTCGTCGTGCCCGACGACTTCACCTCGTCCGTCATCGCACTGACCGACACCGCGACCACCGCGACCCCGGCCCACGCGGCTCGGCCCGCCCGCGAGGCACGCTCGACTAGAAGGCTTGAGGGGGTGGACGCTTGTCGACCGCCTGGTATCGCGGCGTGCCATCACGAGGTAGCCCACCATTCGTCCAAACAAGCGATCCGTCAGCGCCGACGACAGAGTGCCGGGCGGTGGGTAGCGGGCCTGTCGGACACTCGACTGTGCACGGTTATCTAGTGCGCTAGCCTTTCTCGCCAAACCCATCAGCGCGTTTCCTGCCCGGAGTGGCCATGCCGAGAATTGACCAGAAATCGATAGTATCGGGTAGTGCCATGGAGACCGCCCTGGCCGGGGTGAGAGAGAGGTTCGTCGCGAAATTGGGGTCGGCGAGTGACTGCACTTTCGACAAATTGACACAGTGGCTGCAGGCCTATGTCGATACCGGCGGCCAGCTTTTGGGCAAGTGCCTCGTGCGGGCCGAGGCATTGGCGCCCGTGCTGACCAAGACCGATCAGAAGTCCGGCTGGCTCAAAGCCACGATGAAGGCGCCGATGAAGACCATTCCGCAGCGATGGGATGCGGTCGAGGCTGCCTTGAACAAGGGACAGGCTCTCGTCGTTGAAGGCAGGGGCACCGAGATCAGCGGAGACAAAAGCAAGTTCGCGAACAGCACGGGATTTCATGCCTTCGTTCTGCTGCAGGTGATCGAGGACGGGGACGGAAAAAAATGGTTCATAGGCTTCGATCCAGATGTCAGCGCCACGACCGAGACCCAGAAGCTGTGGAATAACTTGATCAGGGCCGCCTTCGATACCACGGACAAGGACGAAGACCTCGGAAAATGGAACGAGAAGGTCAAGGATCTGAAGGCCGACAAGTTGTATGAAATCTTGACGACAATGGTTCTCGGCACGACGACCAGCGGGTTCGGGCCGCTGGTCAGGGGATACGCCATCGACCGGACAAAAGAGCTGGAGGGGGCTTGGCGCGGCTGAATTTCCGAAGCCGCTGTCCTTGAGCCTTTCTCAGTGCGGCCGGATCGGCGATGACCTGCACAAAGGTGAGCGCACGGATGCCGCACAAGGTGAGCGCACGGATGCCGCACAGGATGAACGCGCGGGATGGGCGCTCAGTGGCGGCGCGCCACCACGGAGGCGGTGAGGGCGGCGAGGGCCGCGCGGGCCTCGCCGGTCAGTGGCGCGCCCGCGAGCGCGGCCGTCGCCTCGGCCGCCCGCTGCGAGATCAGGTCCTCGATCCGTTCCCGGGCGCCGGTCGCCGTGATGATGGCGCGCAGTTCGCCGGCGCCGGCGTCGTCCAGCTCCGGGTCGCCGAACAGCCGGCGGATCCGGGCCGCCTGGGCGCGGTCGGCCCGGTCGCGGGCCATCGCGACCATCACCGTCGGCTTGCCCTCGCGGAGGTCGTCGATGACCGGTTTGCCGGTGACCGCCGGGTCGCCGAAGACGCCCAGCACGTCGTCGCGCAGCTGGAAGGCGTCGCCCAGCGGGTCGCCGAACGACTGCAGTGCCTCCTGCAGCCCGGGCTCGCCGCCGGCCAGCGCCGCGCCGATCTGCAACGGGCGGGTCACCGTGTAGCGGGCCGCCTTCATCCGGATGACGGTCAGGGCGCCCGCCACCGAGCCATCGCCCACCCCGGAGACCAGGTCCAGGTATTGACCCGCGATCACCTCGGTGCGCATCACCGTGAAGAGCCGGTAGCCGCGGTGGATCCAGTCGATCGGCAGGCCCGACTCGTGCAACATGTGGTCGGCCCAGGCCGCGCAGAGGTCGCCGCAGAGCAGGGCCGCGCTGTGGCCGTACCTGGCCGCCTCGCCGCGCCAGGAGTGCCGGGTGTGCACCTCCGCGAAGTGCCGGTGCACGGTCGGCTGGCCGCGGCGCAGGGTGCTGCCGTCCATGATGTCGTCGTGGATCAGGGCGAACGCGTGGAACAGCTCCAGGGCGGCCGCCGCGATGACGATCTGCGGGGTGTCCGGCTGGCCGGCACCGCGCCAGCCCCAGTAGCAGAACATCGGGCGCAGCCGCTTGCCGCCGGAGAGCACGAACCGGCGGACCGCGTCGAGCACGCCCGCCGGGGTGCCGTCCGGCCAGTGCGGGCGCTGCCGGTCCAGGTAGGCGACCAGCGCGGACTCGCACCGGCGGGCCAGCTCGGCGTCGGTACCCGGCGCGGTCCCGACACTCATGGCGTCGGACCAACGAGCGGGGTCGGACCAGCGAGCGGGGTCGGACCTGCGACCGGCGTCGGACCAGCGAGCGGGTTCGGATCAGCGACCGGCGTCGGATCAGCGACCGGCGTCGGAGATGAAGGTGAAGGAGCGGGCGGCGTCAGCCCGGCCAGGCTGAGCAGCAGCTCCTTCACCTCGACCGCGTCGATCGAGTCCCGGGCGGCGGCCGGGTCGGAGCAGATCAGCACCGGCGCGTCACGCGGGTCGGTGGGCAGCCGCCCGTGCGAACCGCGGACCGCGCGGGCACCGGCGTCCAGGCCCACGACGCTCATCAGATACCGCATGCCGAGCTTCTTGCGCAGCAGCGCGAGCCCGGCCCGGCCCTTGGCGGCACCCGGGCCGGCCGGGTCGAAGAACAGCTCGGCGGGGTCGTAGCCGGGCTTGCGGTGGATCTCGACCAGCCGGGCGAAGTCCGGGGCGGCCGCGTCGTCGAGCCAGTAGTAGTAGGTGAACCACGCGTCCGGCTCGGCGACCAGCACCAGTTCCCCGGAGCGCTCGTGATCGAGGCCGTGCGCCGCCTGGCCCTCGGCGTCGAGCACCTCGGCGACACCGGGCAGCGCCGCGCAGAGTTTCGCCACGGCCGGGATCTCGGCGGGGTCGCGGACGTAGACGTGGGCGATCTGGTGGTCCGCGACGGCGAACGCCCGCGACGTCCACGGGTCCAGGTATTCCATTCCGGCCTGGGTGTGCACCCGCAGCAGGCCCTCGGCGCGCAGCAGCCGGTTGATGTCGACGGGCCGAGAGACGTCGGTGATGCCGTACTCGGAGAGCACCACGACGGTGGCGTCCCGGGCGGCCGCGGCGGCGAGCAGGGGTCCCAGGGTGGCGTCCAGCTCGGCGGCGGCCGCGGCCGCCTGCGGCGAGGACGGGCCGTGGCGCTGCAGGTCGTAGTCCAGGTGCGGCACGTAGACCAGGGTCAGGTCGGGCCGGTGGCGGTCCATGATCTGCTCGGCGGCCCGGCAGATCCACGCCGACGACGGCAGGCCCGCGTTCGCGCCCCAGTAGCTGAACAGCGGAAACGTGCCGAGCGAGGCGGTGAGCTCGTCGTGCAGCTCCGGCGGGTACGTGTAGCAGTCCGGGTCCTTGCGCCCGTCGGCGTGGTAGACCGGCCGGGGCGTCACGGTCCAGTCCACGTCGGCACCCATCGCGTACCACCAGCAGACGTTGGCCACCGTGTAGCCGGGCCGGCGCGCCCGGGCCGCGTCCCACAGCTTCTCCCCCCGCACCAGCGCGTTGTGCTGCCGCCAGAGCAGCACCTCGCCGAGGTCGCGGAAGTACCAGCCGTTGCCGACGATGCCGTGCTCGGCGGGCAGCGTGCCGGTGAGGAACGTGGACTGCACCGAGCACGTGACCGCCGGCAGCACCGTGCCCAGCGGGGCCTGGAAGCCGGTGCGGGCCAGCCGGGCCAGGCGCGGCATGTGCTCGAGCAGCCGCGGCGTCAGGCCGACGACGTCCAGGACGACCACGGGCTTCACGGCGTCACTCCCTCGTGGACGGTGAGGCCCAGCGCGGTGAGCTGGGCCCGGGCGAAGAACAGCTCGGAGGCGATCCCGGCGGCGAGCTCGGCGGGGGTGCGCGGGCGCGAGGTCGGCGGCAGCACGTGCCAGGTGTACGTCTCGACGTCGAAGTGGTCGCAGAGCGCCGCGGGCCCGCCGGCGAGCAGCCGCAGCGACTCGGCGAGCACCCCGACGGTGGTCTGCAGCGGCGGCACGGGCGGCGCGTGCAGCGGCACGTGGTAGTGCACCCGCCAGGGCTGGTCGCCGGCGCCGGGCACCGCGAGCGCCTCGTCCAGGTCGTCGGTGGACAGCCCCAGCGGGCCACGGGTCTGGTGCAGGAAGCGCGGCTCGACGTACTCGCCGAGCACGGCGGCGTCGGCGCGCGGGTCGGCGCTGGCCAGGGCCGCCGAGACCTGCACCTTGACGATCGGCAGGCCGGTGCCGGCCAGGTTGCGCAGGGCGTCGGCCGGCTCCTCCCACGAGCAGGCCAGGTGGGCCAGGTCGAGGCAGACGCCGAGCCGGGTGGTGTCGATCCCGGCGAGCAGCGCCGCCGCCTGGGCGGTGTTCTCGATGACGCAGCCGGGCTCGGGCTCGAAGGCCACCCGGATCTCGCGGTCCATCAGGGCCAGCGACCGGGCGAGCTCGTCCAGGTTGTGCCGGCAGTCGGCGGCCCGGGCCGCGTTCCACGGATCGCGCCAGGCCAGCGGCAGCGTGGAGATGGAGCCCCGGGCGGCGTCGGCGGGCAGCAGGTCGTCCAGGACCACGGCCAGGTCCATGGTGTACGCGAGCCGCTGCGCGGTGGTCCAGTCCGGCTGGTAGACGGCGTACTTGACGACCGGCGCCTGGAAGGCCTGGTACGGGAACCCGTTGAGGGTGACCACCTCCAGCCCGCGCGCGTCGAGCTCCCGGCGCAGCCGCTGCCGGCCGGCGACGTCCGAGGCGAGCCCGGCGGCCACCGGCGCGGCGAGCCACAGCCCGAGGCCGAGCACGTCCGCGCCGAGCCGTTCCCGGATCGGCACCGCGTACGTGTCGAGCTGGTCCAGGATGCCGGCGAAGTCCTCGGCGGCGTGCACGTTGGTGCAGTACGACAGGTGCACGAGCTGCCCGTCCGGATGTCGCAGCCGCATCAGCTGCCTCCCCGGGCGATGGAACTGCCGGCGAAGGTGGCGCCGGGCGTGGCGGCGGACAGGTCCAGGCGCCCGGACTGGCCGTAGAACTCGACCGGGTTGCGCCACAGCACCTTGTCCACGTCGTCGGCGGTGAATCCGGCCGCCAGCAACGCCTTGCCCGTCGCCACGGTCAGCAGCGGGTCGGAGTGGCCCCAGTCGGCCGCCGAGTTCACCAGGATCCGCTCGGTGCCGTACGCCTTGATGATCTCGACCATCCGCGGCGGCGACATCTTGGTCTCCGGGTAGATGGAGAAGCCCAGCCAGCAGCCGGAGTCGCGGACCAGGCCGACGGTCACCTCGTTGAGGTGGTCGACGGCGACCCGGCCGGGCTCGATGCCGGACTCGGCGACGACGTCGAGGGTGCGCTTGGTGCCGGCGGCCTTGTCCCGGTGCGGGGTGTGCACGAGCGCGGGCAGCTCATACTCGATCGCCAGCGCCAGCTGCACGGCGAAGGCCTCGTCCTCGGCCGGGGTCATCGAGTCGTAGCCGATCTCGCCGACCGCGACCACGCCGTCCTTGTCGAGGTAGCGCGGCAGCAGGTCGAGCACGCCCCGGCAGCGCGGGTCGTTGGCCTCCTTGGGGTTCAGCGCCAGGGTGGCGTGGTGCTTGATGCCGAACTGCGCCGCCCGGTACGGCTCCCAGCCGATCAGCGAGTCGAAGTAGTCGGCGAACGAGCCCGGGTTGGTGCGCGGCTGGCCCAGCCAGAACGCCGGTTCCACCACCGCCTGCACACCGTTGGCCGCCATCGCCCGGTAGTCGTCGGTGGTGCGTGAGGTCATGTGGATGTGCGGGTCGAAGATGCGCATCATGCCTGCCTCCTCGAGGTGTTCGCGACGGTGAGCCGGTTGAGCAGGGCGAGCGCGTCGACCGGCATGCGCCGGCCGGCGGCGGCGCGTTCGGTGGCCAGGGCGCCGAGCATGGCCGCCAGTTCCTGGTCGGCCCGGTCGTCGAGCCGGTCGACGGCGCTGAGCGCGATCCCCATGAAGACGCACTTGACCACGCCCTGCCGCCAGGTCGCGGCGTCCAGGTGCGCGGCGTAGGGCCCGAGCGCGGCGCCGACGAGCCGGACGTCGTTGGTGCGCAGCGCGTCGTGCAGCAGCGGCACCCCGGCGTCGCCGATCTCCAGCAGCGGCAGGGCGGCCAGCACGGCGAGCCGCTCGGCGGCGTCACCCTGGTGGTACAGGGTCACGATCCGCTCCGGGTCGGCCAGTTGGGCCAGCAGCAGCGCCCGCCCGGCCCGCCCGGCCGTCCAGGCACTGCCGTCGGCGAGCGGCTCGCGCCCGAGCTTGCGCTCGGCGCGTGCGAACAGCGGCCCGGCGGCGTCCGGGTCGGTGCGAATCCGGGCCAGGGCGTCATCCAGCCACGGTCTTCCCGGTACGGCGGTGAGCGCGGCGCGCAGGTCGTCAAGTGTCATTGTCCCTCCTCGTCGGCCGCTCGCAGGAACGCCAGGGACTCGCGCGCGACGGCCGGGGCGGCGTGCGAGTGCCGGGGCAGCTCGACGGCGACCAGGCCGCGGTAGCCACCGTCGCGCAGGGCCCGCAGCACGGGCGGGAAGTCGATCTCGCCGGTGCCGAACTCGAGGTGCTCGTGCACGCCCCGGACCATGTCGTCGATCTGCACGTTGACCAGGTGCCCGGCCACCGCGGTCACGCAGTCGGGCACCGGCAGCGGTTCGAGGCAGCGGCAGTGGCCGATGTCGAGGGTGAGGCCGAACATCGCCGGGGCGCCCAGCTCGGCGTGCAGCCGCCGCCAGTCCGCGATGTCGGCCACGAGCATGCCGGGCTCGGGCTCGAAGCCGAGCGGGACACCCGCGGCGGTGGCGGCCTCGGTGACCTCCGCGCAGCCCTCGACCAGTCGCTGCCAGGCGGTGCGTTCGTCGACGCCGTCCGGGCGTACCCCGGCCCAGCAGGACACCGCCTCGGCACCCAGGTCCGCGCCGACGGCGACCGCGCGCCGCAGGAAGTCCAGCCGCAGTTTGCGGTCGTCGTGCAGCAGCGTGGGCGCGTGCTTGCGCCACGGGTCGAGCAGATACCGGGCGCCGGTCTCGACGACCACCGCGAGGCCCAGGTCGCGGAGCTGGTCGGCGACCACTTCGACCCGCCGGGCCAGGCCGGGCGCGAACGGGTCGAGGTGGTCGTGGTCCAGGGTCAGCGCGACGCCGGTGTAGCCGAGATCGGCGATCACGGCGAGCGCGTCGGTGAGGCGGTGGTTGGCGAACCCGTTGGTGCCGTAGCCGAACCGCAGGCCACTCATGCGGGGCTCCCCTCCTGGCCCTTCCGCCGTGTCCCGCGTCCGGTGCGGTCACTCATGTGGGTGAGACCTTGCGGGCGAGCAGCCGGGCCAGCGGGGCGGCGGCGGCCAGGGCGAGCCCGGTCCAGCCGCGGCCGGCCCGGGCGGTGAGGGCGCCCTGCAGCGACGGCAGCGCGGTGATCCCGGCGCCGACCGCGGCACGCACGCCGGCTGCCTCGGGCTCGGTGAGCAGCCGGGCCTGGGCGCGGCCGTAGCTGGTCAGGTATTCGCCGGCGAGCATGGTGGTGGCCGCGGCGCCCCGGTGTGCGACGGCCGCCGCGAGACCGACGGTGGCGGTCAGGGTCGCGGCGGGCAGGGCGGCGCTGGTGCTGCCGGAGACCTCGCGCCGGGACAGTTCGGTGACCGTGTACGTGTGCGCGGCGATGACCAGGGCGGCGGGCAGCGCCCGTACCGGATCACCGGCGGTCGCGCCGAGCAGGACGTCGAGGCCGCGGCAGGCGGCCATGCCCGCCGGCCCGGCCGCGGTGTTCTTGGCCCGCAGGTCGTAGGCCCAGACCGCGACGGCCAGCGGCACCGCGACGGCCAGGGCCCGCGCTCCCCCGGCCTTCGCGGCCACGGCCAGGCCGGCCGCGGTGAGCCCGGCCGCGATGCCCAGGGCGGCCGGTGCGGAGATCCGGCCGGACGGGATCGGGCGCTCCGGGCGCTCGACGGCGTCCAGCTCGCGGTCGGCCCAGTCGTTGGCGGCCATCCCGGCCCAGTAGAGGCAGACCGAGGCGCCGGCCAGGCCGGCGGTGCGCCGGCTCAGCGTGCCGGCCGCGGCCGCCCCGGCGATCACGTCGCCGGGCACGGAGAGCGCGGCCGGGGCCCGGACCAGCTCGACGAGGGTACGCAGCGGCGCCTTCACCGTCGGCCGCCCGTCACGAGTCCAGTCCCGCCAGCTCGGCCGGCGCGGACCTTCCGCAGCCCGTCACGAGTCCAGTCCCGCCACGAAGGCCGCCAGCTCGGCCCACTGCTCGGCCAGTGCGGACGGTCCGGCGCCGAGCGGATCCTTGAAGAAGAAGCCGAGCGCGCTCAGCGGCCCGGCGCGCCCGGCGCGGTGCGCGGCGGCGGTCAGCCGGGCCAGGTCGAGCACCAGCGGGGCGGCCAGGGCGGAGTCGCAGCCGTGCCAGGTGAACTCCATCCGCATCCCGGTGCCGAGGAACCCCTCGAAGGTGACCAGGTCCCAGGCGGTCTTGAAGTCGCCGATCTCGGCCACGTAGTCGATCCGGCTGGTGCCCTCCGGCTGATAGCCGAGGGCGTCGCCGAGCACCCGCTGCTTGCTGGCGACCTTCGCGGCGTTGGCGGCCGGGTCGGCCAGGTTGGCGCCGTCGCCGCCGCCGAGCAGGTTGATCCCGGACCAGCTGCGCACCCGCAGGTTGCGCAGCGCGAACATCGGCGCGAGCACCGACTTGACCAGCGTCTCGCCGGTCTTGCCGTCGTTGCCCGCGAACGGCAGCCGCTCGCGGGCGGCCAGCTCGGCGAGGGCGGGCAGGCGGGCGCCGGTGGACGGGGTGAAGTCGATGAAGGCGCAGCCCGCGGTGAAGGCGGCGTACGCGGCGAGCGAGCTCGCCGGCAGGACCGGCTCCGGCCCGCCCAGCGCCTCGGTCAGCGCGGCCAGGCTCGCGTGCGCGGGGTGCGGCTCGGCGAACGGCTCGGTGGTGGAGACGTTGATGACCACCACGTGCTCCAGCCCGTGCCGCGTGGCGAAGTCACGCAGGTCGGCGGCGATCCGCTCGGCGGTGCCGGCCTGGGTGGCGGCGGCGGGCAGCGGCCGCAGCTCGGCCTCGAGCGCGGTCAGCTCGTCGGCGAGCGCGGCGACCAGCCGGCCGGGCAGGACCCCGGCGGCGGCCAGGGCGTCGGCCTTCTTCAACACCGGCGTGGTGACGATGTCGTGACCGCCGAAGACCAGGTCGCCCCAGCCCGGCAGGGTCGCGGCGCGCAGCTGCGGCAGCTCGGTCACGCAACCGGCCGGCCCGACCAGGCGGGCCCGCAGCGCGGTGGCGCCGACCATGGCGGTCACGGCGACGGAGCCGCGCGCGCCGATCAACCAGATTCCCGTGCGCATACGGCATCCCTCCGCACTACACCATGTGTCCTGCGTGTTACGTGAGGCGACGCTAACCCAGGCTCCGGGACAAAGGAAAGGCTCGATATGAAGAAACTTCTCCATAGGAGATCAAAACTTTCCCGCCCGTCGTACGAAAGTCACCGGGAGGGTGTGGACGCTCGCGCATGGATACGCGGTTTCCGACCATGGCCCGTCCCGGCGGCGGGACGTTGACTGGAGCCCATGACGACATTGGTGCTCGGCGGCACGGGCAAGACCGGCCGGCGGATCGCGTCCCTGCTCACCCGGCGGGGCGTGGGCGTCCGGATCGGCTCGCGCTCGGCACGGCCGCCCTTCGACTGGACCCGGCCGACGACCTGGGACGCCGCCCTCGACGGCGTCGACGCGGTCTACCTCAGCTTCTATCCCGATCTGGCCCTGCCCGGCGCGGCGGAGACCATCGCCGCCTTCGTGGACCGCGCGGCCGGCAGCGGCGTCCGCCGGCTGGTCCTGCTCTCCGGCCGCGGCGAGCCACGGGCGGAGATCAGCGAGGAGACCGTGCGCCGCTCCGGTCTGGCATGGACGGTGGTGCGGTCGAGCTGGTTCAACCAGAACTTCAGCGAGGGCTTCCTGCTCGACGCGGTGCTCGCCGGCGAGCTGGCGCTGCCCGTCGGCGACGCCGCCGAGCCCTTCACCGACGCGGACGACATCGCCGAGGTGGCGGTGGCCGCGCTCACCGACGAGCGGCACGCCGGCCAGACGTACGAGCTGACCGGGCCCCGGCTGCTCACCTTCGCCGACGCCGCCGCCGAGATCGCGAAGGCGACCGGCCGTCCCGTCGGCTTCGTGGCGTTGCGGCCGGCCGAGTTCGCCGCGGTGCTACGCGAGCAGGGGCTGCCCGAGGACCTCGGCGAGCTGTTCCACCTGATCACCGACGGACGCAACGCGCAGGTCGCCGACGGGGTGCCGCGCGCGCTGGGCCGCCCGCCTCGCGACTTCGCCGACTACGCCCGCGCGACGGCCGCCAGCGGCGTCTGGGACGTGCCGCCACGGTGATGGTCACCGGCGTGCCCCGGTGACCGCCACCGGCGTGGGCGTGGCGCTACGGTGACCGCGTGGACTCGCTGATCGGGCTGCTGGACGGGCCGCGGGCGCGGGGGGCGTTCCTGCTGCGGTCGCTGCTGGAGCCGCCGTACGCGCTGCGGATCGCCGACGAGGCCCCGCTGACGGTGATCACGCTGGTGCGCGGGGTGGCGTGGGTGCTGCCCGACGACGGTGAGCCGGCGCCGCTGCGCCCGTACGACGTGGCGCTGGTGCGCGGACCGGGGCACTACACGGTCGCCGACGATCCGGGCACACCCTGGCAGACCCTGATCGGTCCCGGACAAACCTGCACCACCTTGGCCGGCCCGGACCGCACCGCCAGCGTGGACGCGGGCGGGCGCACCTGGGGCGACGGCCCGGACGGTGGCACCCTGCTGCTCACCGGGACGTACCAGCTGCGCAGCGAGGTCAGCCGGCGACTGCTCACCGCGCTGCCGACGCTGCTGATCCGGCCGGGCGCGACCGGGCCGGTGGAGCTGCTCGCCGCCGAGATCGGCCGCCCGGAGCCGGGCCAGGAGCTCGTCCTCGACCGCATCCTGGATCTGCTGCTGGTGGCGGTGCTGCGCGGCTGGCTCGCCGCGCCCGGCTCCGGGGCGCCGGCCTGGTACCGGGCCCGCGACGACGCGGTGGTCGGACCCGCCCTGCGGCTGCTGCACGAGGAGCCGGACCGGCCCTGGACGGTGGCGGCGCTGGCCGGGCGATGCGGGGTGTCGCGCTCGGCGCTGGCCCGGCGCTTCACCGAGCTGGTCGGCCAGCCGCCGATGACCTACCTGACGGCCTGGCGGCTCACCCTGGCGGCGGACCTGCTGCGCGAGCCGGAGGCGACCATCGGCGCGGTCGCCCGCCGGGTCGGCTACGGCAGCTCGTACGCGCTCAGCGCCGCCTTCAAACGCGAACGCGGCATGAGCCCGCAGGAGCACCGCCGGCAGGCCTGAGGCCATCGGATACCGGGTGCGGATCTCCCGCGAGGCTTCAGGCCTGCATGCGTTCGTACAGGGCGCGCACCTCGGTGCCGCCGGCCTGGCGGCGGGAACGGCCGAGCAGCATCCGGATGGTCTCCGCGACCTCGGCCGACGTGCGCACGTGCTGCGGCGCGATCCGTTCCGCGGTGAGCAGGAAGCGGATCGCCTCCCGATCCTGCCCGCCGATGCGGGTCAGGGCCCGGGCGGTGTCGGCGTAGTAGTAGACCTGCCGGACGCCGGCCGGGATCGCCGCCGGGTCGGTGCGCCGGGCGATCTCCACGACCCGGACCGGGTCGCCGTCGTCGACCTCGATGCTCATCCGCCAGATGTCCACGTTGGTGGGGCCGAAGAACATTCCCATCGTGTCGGTCTCGCCGGTGCGGCGGGCCAGCCGGGCGGCCTCGATCAGCAGGTCCCGGCTGTCCTCGAGCCGCTGCCGGCACCGGCTGGCCAGTGCGGCGACCAGATGCAGCGAGCCGAGCACCTCCGGCCCGCCGGGCAGGCCGAGGTGCCGGCTCAGGTCGTCCACGGCCCGCTCGGCGAGCGTCTGACCCCGCTGGTACGAACCGCAGGCGGTGGCCGCCCTGGCCAGCGCGTACGCCGCATGCCCCCGCAGCACCGGGTCGCCGGTCGCGTCCGCCGCGTCGCGGCATCGCTCCGCGCCCACCCAGGCGTCCGCGGGATACCCGAGATTGCGCAGCACCGTGGAGGCGATGTGGGTAGCGTCGCAGAGCAGCCGCAGCGCCTCGAGATGATCCGGGCCGGCCGTCTCGGTGTGCAGGTCGCGCAGCAGATCCGGGAGCAGGCGGGAGGCGCCGGCATAGTCGCACGCCCGGTGCAGGGCGTCGGCCAGCGCGACGCTGCGGCGAAGCTCGGCCACCGGCGGCGCGGGCCGGGCGGGCGGCTCGGTCAGGTCGATGTCGACCAGGGCCCGGCGCAGGTCGAGCACGCCGGCCCGGGCCGATGCGGTCGCCCGGTCGAGGGCCGGTATCCCGGTGCCGGACAGATCGGCCGGCGCACATTCCAGCGCGCCGGCGATGTCCGCCAGCATGAACCGGTTGTCGGCCGTCTGCAGCCCCCGTTCGATCCGGCTCCAGGTGGCGTGCGAGACACCAGCCCTGCTGGCGGCGTACCGGACGCTCCACCCACGAAGCAGGCGGCGCGCGCGGATCTGCTCGCCGACCGCGGGGTCGGCGATCCGTCGGAGGGTCATACGACCGACGGTAATCGCACTGCCCCGCCGGGCGGTCCATGCCTGTACCACCGTCTTTCGGCACGGCCGCGGCCGTGCCGGCGCTCATGGGTCGAGCAGGCCGGCGTAGTCGGCGATGGTCAACGGCTGGGTGGACAGCGATCCGTCGCCGCGGGGCACGCCGAGCGGGCGGCCCGCGCTGGTGAAGGAGACCGTGCCCACCTCGGCGCCCTGGCTGGTCAGGGTGCAGACGATCTGGCCGTAGGCGAGGATCTCGTCGCTGCGTGCGGCCTGGTCGGGTGGTTCGCTGATCGTCACGGTGGCCCGCCGCTGGATGACTGTCATGCCGTCGATCCGCATGGTGCTCAGCGCGCTGGACAGACCGTCCTGCTGCTCGGCCCTGGTGGGCCCGGCGAGCAGGTCGGCGAGCATCCGCTGGGGTGTCGGCGGGACGGGCACCCGCCGGACCGCCCGCACCAGGCTGCCGTCGCGGACCAGGTAGAGCCGTTCGAGGGCGGAGCCGAGGCCGCCGGGGGCGGGCGTGCTGGAGCCCGCCGCCGGGCGCGGTCGGTCCAGGTCGCGAGGTGATCCGTCCACCGGTACGCCGCACGCGCCGGTCAGCAGGCACGCCGTCAGGAGCGCCGGGAGGCCGCGGCCGCTCCGGGTCATGGCGCGCATCCCGGCAGCTCGACGACGAATCGTGCGCCGCCGCCGGGGCGGTCCAGCACGGTCGCGGTCCCGCCGTGCGCCGACGCGTGCCGGGCGACGATCGCCAGGCCCAGCCCGGTCCCGTCGCTGTCGCCGCGGGTGCCGGCGGCGCGGCCGCGCACGAACCGGTCGAAGATCACGGCCTTGTCGTCCGGGCCGATGCCGGGCCCCTCGTCGTCGACCTCGACGCATCCGTGCTGCCCGCGCAGGCTCAGCCGGATCGCGGTCGGGCCGCCGCCGTAGGCGCTCGCGTTGTCCAGCAGGTTGCCGAGCAGTTGACGGACCCGGCGCCGGTCGACGCACCACACCGGGGCACCGTCGGTCGACACGATGCTGTCGGCGACGCCTCGTTCCCGGCACACCGAGCGGGCCAGCTCGTGGATGTCGACGGGTCCCCGGTCGGTGTCCTGGTCGGCGCGGGCCAGGGTGAGCAGGTCGTGCACCAGCCGCTGAAACCGGGTGACCTCGTCGGAGACCAGCCCGGCGGCGATGGCGGTGCGTTCGTCCAGTTTGTCCCGGCGGCGGTTGAGCACGCTCGCCGCGGCCGCGAGGGTCTGCAGCGGCGAGCGCAGTTCGTGGCTGACGTCGGCGGCGAACCGCCGGTCCCGTTCGAGACGCGCGGACAGCTCCTCGACCATGTGGTTGAAGGATGTCGACAGGCGGGCCAGGTCGGGTTCCTGCGCCGGGTCGAGGCGGGCGGCGGAGGCACCGCTGGCGATCTCCTGGGCCGCCTCGGCCACGCGGACCAGCGGCCGCAGGACGTAACGGCTGGCGTACCAGCCCAGGCAGGCCCCGGCCAGTGCGGTGCCGACCGCCACCGCGGTGAGCACGATCGTGAGCACCCGCAACGTGTGGTCGAGCTCCCGCAGCGAGTCGACCTCGTAGAAGACGGTGTCGGCCGCGATGGGCAGGGCGATCACCAGGGTGGGCGTGCCGTCGGCGAGGATCCGCTGCATCGCGGGGACGCCGGACCGGGCCCGCTGGCGCAGGGCCGCCGGGATCGCGCCGGTGACCCCGGTGTCCGCGCTGCGCGCGTACCAGGTGTCGCCGCGCTGCAGCAGTGCCCGGCGGTCCTCGCCGGTGTCGAGCGAGCGCAGCACGGCGACCATGTCGGGCCGGACGACGCTGGTGATGCCGGCGCGCACGACGGCCGCGTCGTAGTGGGCCGCGCGCACCGCGGTGCTCTCCCGCTCGGCGAGCAGGGAGTGCCGGGCGATCTGGAAGGAGGCGAACGCCATCGTGGTCGACAGCGCGAGCGCACCGGCGGCGAACCCGGCGACGACCCGTACGCGGAGCCCTGCGCGGATCATCGCTGCAGCTTGTATCCGAGGCCGCGGACCGTGACCAGGTGCCGGGGCGCCCCCGAGTCGTCCTCGATCTTGTGGCGGAGCCGGCCGACGTGCACGTCGACCAGGCGTTCGTCGCCGACGTCGTATCCCCACACCCGTTGCAGCAACTGCTGGCGCGACAGCACCCGCCCGGGATGGTCGGCGAGCTCGCACAGCAGCTGGAACTCGGTGCGGGTCACGGCGACGGGCTCGCCCCGCAGCCGCACCTCGCCGGCGGCCGGCACGATCTCGAGGTCACCGAAACGCGACACCGGGATCGCGTCCGGTCCCGCCGTGCGCGCCCGGCGGCGCAGCGCCCGCAGCCGCGCGGCGAGCTCCGGCACCGCCACGGGCTTGACCAGGTAGTCATCGGCGCCGGCCTCCAGCGCCGCGACGATGTCGTGGGTGTCCTCGCGGGCGCTGATCACCACGATCGGCACGTCATCGGCGCGCCGCAGCTGCCGGATGCACTCAAAGCCGTCGACGCCCGGCAGCATCAGGTCGACCAGCACCGTGTCGGCCGGGCTGCGGTGCTGAGCGGCCAGGCCCTCCTCGGCGGTGGGCGCACCGGTCACCGTGTAGCCCTCGTCCTCCAGCGCCAGGATCAGCGAGAGCCGGATCCGGTCGTCGTCCTCGATCACCAGTACCGCGGCCACGTTCCCATCATCGCCGCCGGACACAGCTCCGGCGAATCCTGGCGCGGAAAAGCACGGACTGTCACGAGACCGTCATATAGCCGCGGAGCCGCCGCCATGCCGGACGGCCACTCTGTGATCACCAGGGCATGGTCCAGTCGGGGGAGGTCAGCGATGCCGGAGACGATCCCGGAGGCGATCGTCGTGGTCACCGAGGCGTTCGAGGGGGTCGCCGTCGACAGGTGGGCGCGGCTCATCGCCGAGACGGTGGCGCTCGCCCCTCGCCGGCTGATCGTGGACCTGCGCGCGAGCCCCGTGCTGGACGCCGCCGCGATCGCGGTGCTGCTGCGGGCGCATCGCACGATGATGCACACGGGCGGCCGGCTGACGTTGCGCGGGCCAGCGCACCGGGTACGGCGGATCCTTCGGCTGGCCCGGCTGGATCACGTGTTCGACACCGAGGACGCGGACCCCGCCGAGGCGATGAACACGTGACCCGGCCGGGACCGCCGGCACCACCACTCCGTACCAAATTTAGATGCATCAGTGAACCTTTCAGGGACGGGCGCCGTACCTCTCGCCGATGGATGTCGCCGCTGTTGGAGGTACCGATGCTCCGTTCTTCCGGTCGTAGCCACGCCGGCCTCGTCACCGCCGTCCTGCTGGTGCTGACGCTCGCCGGGCCGGCCGCCCCGGCCGGCGCGGCCCCGGTCGGGCCGACCCAGCTCAACGCCGCGGACATGACGTTGCTCAACGGCGTGCGGCTCGCCGGCCTGTGGGAGATGCCCGCCGGGCAGATGGCCGCGGAGAAGGGCAGCACTGCCGTGGTACGCCAGGTCGGCCAGATGATCGCCGACCAGCACGTCGAGCTCGACCAGTACGTGGTGGACGCCGCGAACGAGATGGGCGCCACCCTCCCGTCGAGCCCGACGGCCGAGCAGCAGGGCTGGCTGTCCGAGATGCAGAACGCCCAGGGCGGGCAGTTCGACCAGGTCTTCGTCTCCCGGCTGCGCGCCGCGCACGGGAAGATCTTCCCCGTGATCGGGGCCGTCCGGGCCGCCACCCGCAACAAGCTCGTGCGCACGCTGGCCGACCAGTCCACCATCTTCGTGATGAACCACATGAAGTTGCTGGAGACCACCGGCCTGGTGCAGTACGGGAAGCTACCGCCGGCGGCGCTGCCTCCCGCGCAGGACGTGTCGAGCCTGGGCATCGCCAAAGCCAACGTCGGCATCGCCCCGCCGGTGCAGCCGGCCGTGCTGTGGATCCTGATCGCCTGCACGATGACGATCGCCGCGCTCGTCTCGGTCCGGCTGGTCCGCGGCCGCCGGGCCGCCGCCGATCCCCGATCACGGATGTTCCGGGGCTGACCGGCCGGGGCGGCCCACCCGGGCCGGCACGGGGAGCGCCCGCATCGGTACGCCGCCCGCGCCGACCGGCGGGGAGGGTGCTGCCCCGGGTCCGATGGTCGGGCCCGACCATGGCGCCCGGCACGCGATCGCATGACAGTCGCATGACAGAGTCCGGTGGCCGGCATGTCAAAGTAGGTCCCGTGACTTCGCAGACGACGCTCTCCGCCGGCGAAGACGAGGTGGTCGACGCGCTGCTGGCGCTCAGCCGGGTCTTCGTCGGCATGGCCGCCCGCTCGCTGGCGAGCCTCGACGACGACGTGACCCTGCAGCAGTTCCGCACGCTGGTCGTGCTGGTCGCGCACGGGCCGCAACGGGTCGTCGATCTCGCGCAGGAACTCGCCGTGACCTCCTCGACCGCCACCCGGATGTGCAACCGGCTGGTGCGCAAGGGCCTGGTGGCCCGGGAGGAACGGCCCGAGGACCGCCGGGCCGCCTGGGTCATCCTCACCGCGCGCGGCCGCGAGCTGGTCGGTGAGGTCATGCGCCACCGCCGGGAAACCATCGCGACGCTGGTCGCCGACCTCTACCTGACCCGGCCGCTGGCCCTCGCCGCCACCCTCGGCGCCCTGATCGAGGCGGCCGGAGAGCTACCGGAACCGCAGTGGCGGCAGCGCTGGGAGCACCCCCCGGCGGCCACGACCGGGACCTATGATCAGCTAAATCATGCATAGGTGCACCCTTTTCCACCGCAAGGCTGTCATCGAACTGTCATGTCGCCGCGGACCAGGCGTCATATCGCGTAACCAGGCTGATCGATAGCCGAACCACGTCGAGACACGCTGGAGGTGCGTCGTGCCGTTGTCCACCCACGACCTGTTGGGCCGCGAGCTACGCGACAGCGGCGATCGGTCGGTCGGAACGATCACCGCCGTCTACCGCTACCCCACCGACCTGGATGCCCCGTGGGGAGCCGCCGCGGTCACCCACGGTCGGATCCTCACCTTCACCCACCTGGTCGATCTGCAGAACGCCGATCTCGACCAGGCGTCGACGGTGCAGGTGCCACATACCAGCCACACCATCAACACCGCGCCCAACTACACACCATTGATCGGCGACACCCTGGCCGACGACGACGCGGAGAACGTACGCGCCCACTACTGGGATGCCGCAACACCAGGCTGAGCCGACCACAGTGCGACGTTCTGCTCGTGGGCCACTCACCTAAGGGCCCACGAGCAGGAACGACCTCAACCCGCCGTCCACTTGGACAGGACCGCTCGCGGCCGGCGAACGCACCGCCGCTTGCCCCGCTCACAGCCCGGTGCGGGATCTGGGACATCATTACCCGGCAGGTCGCTCGCCAGTTCCTGAGTCTGGTGCCTTCATCCGCATGCTCCCGTCGCCGCCGCCCGCTTCGCGACGCGGAATGCTGCCGCACGTTGGTCACTGTCAACTTCGAGTCAGGACTGCTCCGGGGTTTGTTCTCCGGTGCCGCCGGGTCCGGCCGGCGGGGTGTTGGTGGTCGCCGCCCTGACCCGTAAATAGAGAGTTCGGGGGCAGGCGGCAGCGTCCCGGCGGAGCCGGGATGTCTGTCGGGTTTTAGGGGTGTGTCATGTGGTGGGTTGCAGGGTGACTTGTGGCCGAGTTGTTCGAGTTGGTGGATCAGGCTGCGGGTGGAGCGCCATGGGCTCCCGACGTCGACCGGACGGCTACCACCCCACATCCGCGATCATCGAGCAGAACAGGCGATGGCCGACGCACACCCAGTCCCACCACAACACCGCATCCACCCACTGGGCTGCCGCGCGTTTTCCGGACAGTGCTTTTAGCGTGTTTTCACGCCGCTAATGTGTTGTCCGTGCGTCCGCTGAGAATTTCGTACGGCGTCTTATAGCCGAGCGCCGAGTGGATCCTTTGGCGATTGTAGTACAGTTCGACATAGCGCACAATAGCGTCTCGTGCGTGGGCTTTCATCGGGAAGACGGTCCGGTTGACCATCTCATTTTTCAGGCTGGCATTGAACGATTCTGCTAGGGCGTTGTCCCAGCAGACCCCCGTACGGCCGACCGAGGACCGCAGACCGAGTTTCTTCAGCGTCCGGCGATACTCGTGCGACATGTATTGGCTGCCGCGATCAGAGTGGAAGATCGCACCTTTCGGTATGGTGATGTTACGGGCCGCCATCTCAATAGCGTCGACGACCAACTCGGTGCGCATGTGGTCCGCGACCGCCCAACCGACGACTGCCCTGGAGTAGCAGTCGATCACCGTCGCCAGGTAGATCCAGCCCTGCCACGTGTGCACGTACGTGATGTCCGCGACGAGCTTGGCGCCGGCGGCGGTCGCGGTGAAGTCCCGGCGTACCAGATCCGGCACGCGGGCCGCGGCCTGCTTGTCGGGACGGGTCGTGACCTGCCATTTCCGCGGTTGGGCCGCCCGCAGACCGACCTGAGCCATCAGCTGGCGGACCAGCTCCACACTGCACCGCCGGCCCTGGCGTCGCAGGATCTCGTGGACACGCCGGTGCCCGTAGCGGCCCTCATGGCGGGAGAAGATCGCGGTGATCGCGGCCAGCAGGACACCACGACGTGCTGCGGTCGCCGACTCCGGTCGGTCGCGCCACTCGTAATAGCCCGACCGGGACACCTCCAATTCCGTGCACATCATCACGATGGGAAAGTCAGCCTTCTCGGCGTCGATAAGCTCGTAAACGTCGCTTACCGATGATCCTGAGCGAAGAAGGCCGCCGCTTTTTTCAGGAACTCGTTCTGCAGCCGCAACTCCCGGTTCTCACGTTCGAGTTCCTTCAACCGCGCCCGATCCGGCAAAGCCAGGGGCTGTTCTTCCACAGGGTGACTCTTCCTATACGCGCTGACCCAATTACCGAGAGTGCCGTCCAACAAGCCGAGTTCCCGCGCGACGACCGCGATCGGACGTGACGTCTCGATCACCATCTTCACCGCCTCATCGCGGTACTCCTGCGAGTAGGACCGTTTCTGCCGCGCCATGCCCATCTCCATCCCAGACCGAGATCATATTAGATCCCCTGTCCGGAAACTTCGTGGCAGCTCAACGCCTTCGACCTCGCCTTCGACGGTCGGCTGACCGCAGGCCGCAACTAACCCTCAACAACATCGAGTTACACCGTTTTCTTGACAGACCCCCGTTGCCCCTTCCATGGCTGCCGTGGCGTTGGGTAAGTGTGCGGGGTCGGTTGCGCTTTGGGGCGTGTGGAACTGGGAGTGCGGCGCAGGGACGCCAGTGCCTGCCACAAACTCACCACTTACGGGCCGGTCAAGCCGCCCTGGCTGGGGTGAACAGCGTGGGTGGTCGCTGTGCCGCGATCGGCGGCGGTTCGCGGACGTTCGGGCAGTGCTGCGTGGACCGCTTCGGGAGGCGGTTCCGCGCCGGTGCTCAGATTTTGGAGACCTGCGGCGTGCTCGATGCCCCGGATCATCAAGATCGCCGTGGACGTGGACGTGGACGTGGACGTGGACCTGGACCTGGACCTGGACCTGGACCTGGCGGCGATGGCGATGGCGGCGATGGCGGCGATGGCGGCGGTGGCTGTATGGGCTTTTTGTGAGGATCGGTCTGGGGTGTGGGGCGGGGTGCTCAGGATGTGGTTGCTGTGCTCAGCGTGCGGACCGGGGTTCCCCAAGGGGTTCCGACGAGTCGGTTGGGTGCACCGGCAAGATGTTTCGGATTGGTCCTGGCGGCTGGCGTGGGCCTCGTCGCGGTAGCCGGGCGGGTTCGCGGTCAGCTTGCCGGTCGGATCGGCGACTGGGGAACGAGCGGTTCCCGGCCCGGGGCGCTGGTCCGGACGGAGGCGCCGGCCCACTCGGGGTGTGGGCCGGCGCCTCCGATGGCTCAGCGCTCGGTCGGGGTTTCCAGCGGCGCCGCGTCGGAGGTGATGCCGACCCCGTTCAGGACCGGGCTGTTCCCGTCGCGGGCCCGGGTCAGCTCCACCCGGTACTGCGCGTAGCGCGAGCCGGCCGTTACCCGGCCGCCCTGGCCCACCCTGGTCCAGCCGGTCCAGGTCGCGCCCGGGGATGCGGTGCTGCCCGTACGGACGAACAGTCGCAGGGTGGCTCCGGCGGGCACCTCGGCCTGGTATGTCAGCCGGTCCCAGGTGACCATCTGCCCGGCGTCGAGCACCCGGGAGGTCTTGCTGCCGGTGCGGGCGCCGGCGGACAGCCGTACCCCGTCGTCCTTGACCGTGGTTTGCTGGGCCGTGCCGGTGCGCAGTTGCGGGCCGGTGAAGTCGGCCACGCCGACCGCCGCGGAGACGAACGTCGCCGGTGGGCGGTTGAGGGCCGGCCATACCGTCGTGTTGCCCGCCGCGTCGACGCTGCGGATCCGGTAGTGGTAGGTCTTCAGCGGCGCCAGCTGGGTCACCACGACGCTGTGCCGCCGGCCGCCCTGGTCGCCCTGCCACTCGTCGAGGGCGTCCGGGGTTGTGCCGATCAGCAGCGTCGCGGCGGCTGACTCGTCGGTGCGCCAGCCGATCGTCGCGGTGCCGTCCGGTTGGGGCTGCACGGAGACCGCCGACATGCCGGCCGCTCGGCGGTCGGTGGCCGGGGTGACGAACTGTTGCACCTTCGAGACCGTGGTCCGGCCGCCGGGTGCGGTCACCCGGACCCGGTACCAGTAGGCGGTGCCGGGGGCGAGCCCGGCGAGCCGGACGGTGCGCTTGCCGGCCCGGGTGCCGTCGACGACCCGTCCGGTCAGCTGGTCGGCCTGCGTGCCGTACTCGATCTCGGTGCGGCTGGCGAGGGTGCCCGTCACGGTGACGCTCGCCGTGCTGCTGTCGGCCACCAGGGTGGCGGCAGCGACCGTCGGCGCGGCGGCGGGCGCGCCGTAGTCTGCCGCGTACGCTCCCGGCGCGGCGGTGAACATCGCGTATTCGACGCCCTTGATGGTGGTCCGGGTGAACGGCACGGCGGTGCCGGCCCGGGTCAGCGTGGACAGCGTGCTGCCGGCCGGGCCGAGCGTCGGCACCATTCCGGTCAGCCCGTTGGCGCCGCTGCCCACGTTGAGGGTGAACGACAGGGTGTTCGCCGACCACGAGATGCCGGTGTACGACGAGGCGTTGCGCCCGTCGAGCCAGGTGAGCATCTGCCGGGCGCTCACCAGGGGCACGCCGTGGCGCTGCGCGGAGGCCAGCACCTGGTCGCTGTCGTACGTGGTGGCCTTGTCGGTGTGCATGTTGACCGTAAAGGCGCCGTAGCGGCCCTCCGGGCCCATTGCCGCGTCCAGCAGCGCGTCCGGCGTGAACGGGTAGCTCTGGTCGGACTCGTCGGTCATCTGGGTCGCGGCCTGGTAGACGTCGATGAGCCCGCCCGTCTTGCCGGAGAAGCGCATCGGCATGCCGGAGCCGGTCATGAAGCCCGGCCGGTCGTCGATCCAGGTGCCGGGCCAGTAGTAGTAGTTGGTGTCGAGCCGGATCCCGTTGGCGGCCTCGGTGGACGCCTGGGTCGACCAGTCCGACCAGACCAGGCAGTGCATCCGGTTGGTGGTCGGCGCCGGTACCCCGCTGTACTTGGCCCGCCAGGTCCCGAGCTGGCTGGTGTAGGTGGAGGCCAGCGAGCTGGCGGTGAAGTTCGCGCAGTTGTTGTTGGGGTGCAGGCCGACCTCGAAGCCCCGCGACTGGAACGCCGTCGCCTGGCTGTTGCTCAGCGGCGAGTTCGGATAGAGGTACGAGGTGAAGCGGGCGCACTGCCAGTCGTCGACGACGCAGCCGGTCGGGCTGTTCGCCGTGTACTGGTCGAACCGGCCCGCCGTGCCGCCGGTCGCGTGGTCGTCGCCGGTGGCCACGATGACCGCCTTGAGGCTGCGCGGGAAGTACCAGAACCGGGGCAGCGGCTTGCGGTCGAGGTTCATCGCGCCGATCAGGTTGGCCAGCAGCCGCTGCTGCTCGTCGGCCTGCGGGATGGCGACCCTGTTTAGGTTGACCCAGTCGGTGCTGGAGCCGCCGAAGTAGAGGTCGTCGGAGCGGATCGGCGAGCTGCCGTCGCGCTCCTGCTGGTCCCAGGCCGGGTTGCCCTGGCGGGTGTACACCAGGGACTGGGCGAGGTCGAAGCTGAACGCCGCGGCCTGTCCGCCGGAGGTGCCGACGTCGGCCAGCGACACCGCCGGGTTGGTGGTGGCCGCCGTGGCGCTGGAATACAGCGTGGCGACGGCGCGGGCGCCGGCCAGGGTGTACCGGTCGGCGGTGCCGTGGAACTGGATCGTCTGGTCGGTGATGCCGGCGCCGGGCGAGGCCGACCCGTCGATCTTCAGGTAACCCTCGGCCAGCGTGCCGGTGGTGGAGGTCAGGCCGAGCAGGCCGGCGAGTTGCTTGTCGGGCCGGAACGCGACGAGGTTGCCGCCGCCGTTGACCCAGGTGGTGAGCATGCCGACCTGTGCCGCGGTGAGCGGGGTCGGGCCGAGCAGCACGACGTCGTACTGGCTGAGCACCGACGCGGTGACCGACGACAGGTCGGTGGTGGCGAACTCGTTGATGCCCTCGGTCCGCAGGACCTCCGCGAGGAACGAGGTGAACCCGCTCGCCCCGGTCACGGCCGACTTGACCACGAGCACCGGTCCGCCCGGGCCCTGGTCCGGTGGCGGCGGTGGCGGCGCGGCGGTGGTGAACGACCAGCTTCCCGGCGCCATGACGTTGCCGGCGGCGTCCCGGGCGCCGCTGACCGCGACGGTGTAGCCGGTGGAGGTGGCCAGCGCGGCGGCGGGGGTGAACGTGGCGGTGCTGCTGCCGGCGTTGTAGACGGTGGTGCCGGCGACCGAACCGGACGGGCCGGTCAGGGTCATCACGATGCTGGACGCGGTGACCGGCTCGCTGAAGGTCACGCTGACGGCGCCCGAGGTCGGCACGCCGACCGCGCCGGGCGCCGGGGCCCGGGCGGCGATGGTCGGCGCGGTGGAGTCCGTGGCGGTGGTGTCGAAGACGACGTCGACCCAGTAGTTGCTCGCCTGGTACGAGTTGGTGGGGAACGCGCTGGCGCCGTACCGGTAGATGCCGTTGGCGCCGTTGCCGCCACCGTTGGCCAGGGCGGTCAGCGGGCCGCGGGAGACGGCCGAGGCCAGGCCGCTGCCGGTGAGTGAGTAGAAGCCGGCGTCGGTGTGGTATGACGCCACGTAGGTGGTGTTCGCCGCCACGGCTACCGGGCTGGGCAGCGTGGCGGCCTGCCAGCCGGAGCCGCTCTCGCCGGTGAACGTCACGGTCGCGAGCCGGGTGCCGGTGTTCGTCCAGAGCGACCCGGTGTGCGTACCGGTGTTGCTCGCGCCCTTGTAGAACCGCAGGCCGCTGATGAATCCCGCCGTGCTGGTGCGGAAGCGCACCCCGACCTCGACCGCGGAGTCGTCGTTGACCGAGGCGGTGGCCGGCGCGGCGGTGGCCGGCCAGATCGTGCACGGGCAGCCGGATCCGCCGGCCGCCGCGGTGGTGAACGACCAGGAGACCGGGGTCATCGTGTTGCCGGCGGTATCTCGCGCGCCGCTGACGGTGACGGTGTGCGCCGTCGAGGCGGCCAGCGCGCTCGCCGGGCTGAAGGTCAGCGTGCGGGTGCCGGCGTCGTACGCGGTCGCGCCGGCCACCGCGCTGCCGCCGGCCGTGACGGCGATGGCCGGGGTGCCGGCCTGCACGGCCTCGCTGAGCGTGGCGCTGACCGCCGTCGTGGTGGGCACGCCGGTCGCGCCCGCGGCCGGGTTGGTGGCGGTGACGGTGGGCGGCGTGGTGTCGGACGCGGAGGTGGTGTACACCACGTCGACCCAGTAGTTGGCCGCCTGCCAGGTGTTGGTGGGGAAGCCGCCGCCGGTGCCGTACCGGTAGATGCCGTTGGCCCCGTCGACGCCGTCGCGCAGGGCGTGCAGGGGGTCGTTGTCGACTCCGCCGTTCTCGAAGGCACCTTCGTCGTAGGCGTATCGGCCGTTGGGTGCGTAGTACGAGGCGACGTACGTGGTGTCGGCGCTGATCGGGATGGGACTGGCGAACGTGGCGGTCTGCCAGCCGGTGGCGGACTCGCCGGTGAAGGTCACGGTGCCGAGGTTGGTCCCGGTCGCGCTCCACAGATGCCCGACGTGCGTGCCGGAGTTGCCGCTGCCCTTGTAGAACCGGATCGCGGTGATCTGGCCGGCCGCGTCGGCACGGAACTTGACCCCGACCTCGACGGCCGCGGTGTCGGGATCCGCCGGGGTGCCCGGTACGGCCGTCGCGGGCCAGATCGAGCACGGGCAGGTGGCCGCCGAGGCCGGCTGGGCCGGGCTGAGCAGGGCGGCCACCAGGGCCAGGCACATCACAAGCGGCAACAGGACACGCCGCGACCACTTGTTCGATCCGTACACGGGCGTACTCCTCAGCTGGCGGGGGTGAACACGACGTCGACCCAGTAGTTGGTCGACTCCCAGGTGTTGCTCGGGAAACCGCCGCCGGTCCCGTACCGGTAGATGCCGTTGGGCCCGTCGACGCCGTTCTGCAGGGCGTGCAGCGGCCCGTTGTCGACACCCGACGCGAAGTAACCGCTGTCGCCCGCATAGCGTCCGGCCGGCGCGTAGTACGACACGACATAGGTGGTGCCGGCGGCCACCGGCACCGGGGTGGCGAACGTGGCGGTCTGCCAGCCGGTGGCGGTCTCACCGCTGAACGTGACCGTGCCGAGCAGCGTGCCGGTCGCGCTCCACAGGTGCCCGACGTGCGTGCCGCTATTGCCGCTGCCCTTGTAGAACCGGACCGCGGTGACCTGGCCGGCGACGTCGGCACGGAACTTCATGCCCACCTCCACGGCCGCGGTGTCCGAGTCGGCCGGGGTGCCCGGTATCACCGAGGTGGCCCAGACCGAGCAGGGGCAGCCGGTCGGCGGCGTGGTGCCGGCCGCGGTGGTGAACGACCAGGACGCGGCGGTCATGACGTTGCCGGCGAGGTCGGCCGCGCCGCTGGCCGTGACGGTGTACGTGGTGCTCGCGGCCAGCGCGGCGGTGGGCGTGAGCGTGGCCTTCCTGGTGGCGGCGTCGTAGGCCACGCTGGCGGGCACCGTCGTGCCGCCGGCGTCCTTGAGCACCAGGGCGACCGTGCTGCTCTGCACCGGTTCGCTGAACGTGGCGGTGGCCGTGGTCGCGGCCGGCACCCCGGTGGCGCCGGCCGCCGGGGTCCGTGCGGTCACCGTCGGTGCGGTCGTGTCCGGTGTGCCGCCGCCCGGCGCGAAGACCACATCCACCCAGTAGTTGGCCGACTCCCAGGCCAGGGTCGGGTAGCCGGTGCCGAAGCGGTAGACGCCGTTGACGCCGTCGATCCCGTCGCGCAGGGCGTGCAGCGGCTCGCTGTCGACCCCCTCGGTGGCGAAGTAGCCCGGATCGGCCGCATAACGGCCGTTCGGGGCGTAGTACGACACCACGTACGTGGTCCCGGCGGTCAGCGCCACGGGGGTGGACAGATTCGCCTGCTGCCAGCCGGTGGCCGACTCGCCGGAGAAGGTGACCGCGGCTAGTTGGGTGCCCGAGGCCGTCCACAGGTGCCCGACGTGCGTGCCGGTGTTGGGGCTGCCCTTGTAGAACCGGATCGCGGTGACCTGGCCCGCGACGTCGGCCCGGAACTTCGTGCCGACCTCGGTGCCGGTGCTGTCGGGATCGGCGGGGATCGCGGGAGTGGCGCCCGCGTCCCAGATGGTGCACGGGCAGCTGCGCGCGCCGACGGTGACCGCGACCGTCGCGTCCGCGCCGACGTTGGCGCTGTCGTCGGTGGCCCGGACGCGCACGGTGGTGCCGCCGGAGCCCCGCGCGGTCCAGGTGTAGGTCCAGGTGGCGCGCCCGGTGGCCGGGTGCCAGGTGGCGCCGTTGTCGGTGCTCACCTCGACCCCGCCCACGACGCCGCCGCCGCTGTCCGCGGCGGTGCCGGCGATGGTGACCGGCGCACCGGCCGGCACGGTCGCACCGGCCGCCGGGGCGGTGATGGTGGCGGCCGGGCCGACGGTGTCGGTGGAGGCGGTGGCCGCGGTCAGGCCGGACTGCAGGGTGGCCGGCTGCGCGCCCATGTCCGCGAACAGGTTGACGGTGGCCTGGCGCATCGGGACGCTGGCCGCGCCCGACCCGCGGTCGTGGTCGCTGTCGAGTCCCCACGACCACTGCACGGTGCCGGCGCCGAACACCAGGGCGCCGCTCGGGGCGCGGTACAGCGTCAGGCGGTGGGTGGCGCTGCCCGAGGCGTACTGCGAGCCGTAGTCCTGCAGCACCTCGACGCCGGTCGCAGTCGTGGTGGACAGGCCGATCAGGCCGCGGGGCCGGGCGCCGTTGTCGGCGTCCTCGTCCCACTCGTAGCCGACGGTGCCGGTGCCCAGGGTCGCCGTGGCGCCGGCGGCCTGGGTGGCCACCGTGGTGCCGCGCCAGAACCGCATCTTGCCGTCGGCGGCCGGCACCTTCAGGCTCACCGTGCCGGAGTTGACCTCGAAGGCGGTGCCGGTCAAGCCGTTCTCCGGGCGCCCGCCGTCGGCCGGCGGGCTGAACCGCGGGTCCCGCCAGGTGCCCGTCCAGGCGCTCGTCGGGTCGCTCTTGGCGTTCGCGTGCGTTTCCTTGTAGCAGACCAGGGTGCGGTACGCGGTGCCGGAGCCGTCGATGGCGTTCTCCCACCGGGTCTTCCAGAACACCTCGTTGCCGCTGAAGAAGGCGAGGCTGACCCCGGCGTCCCGGGCGGCCTCCACGTTGGCCCGCTGGCCGCCGGACCAGTACTCGTCGTGACCGACCGACAGGAACGACTTGTGGTTCTTCAGCAGCGCGCCCCGGGCGTCGGTGTCGACCCCGGAGATGTAGCTGACGTCGTAGCCGTTGGCCTCCAGGAAACGGACCATCGGGTATTCGGCGTTGAAGACGGCGTCCTCGGCGCCCGTGCCCCGGGTGGTGACCGGGCGGTTGTAGCTCACCTTGTACGCGCGCCCGGCCGGCGAACCGGTGTACAGGCTGTTGCCGCCGTAGGAGTTGTACGCCTGCCAGGTCGTGTCGGAGGTCTGCATGACCAGGTCCGAGTGGCTGGCGTCGTCGCGCACCACGAAGACGACGTGGCTGGCCCCGGCGGTGCTGTCGGTCCGGACGAGCCGGGCGAAGTAGATGCCGGAGACCGCGGTGGCGGGCACGGCCCACGACGCCGAGACCGCCCAGTTGCCGCAGTCGACCAGGCCGGTGCCGGCGTTCGACAGGCAGGCGGGCTGGGTCTGCCGGCCGACCGGGTTGACGGTGGCCACCAGCCGCGCGCCGTTGCCCCCGTAGTAGCCCATCCGGTAGACGTCGAGGCGGTACGAGGTCGCGGTGGATTTGATCTTGAAGTTGACCGTCTCGCCGACGTTGACGCTCATCTGCGTGGCGAAGCCCTGCAGCGCCGCGCTGCCGGAGCCGGAGACATCCCAGGTGCTGCGGGGGGTGCCCGCCTTCGTGTTCTCGCAGGCGACCGGGTTGAGCGGCGGCGTGCACGCGTCGGCGGCGGCCGCACCGGCGGCCGGCACCGGCAGGGTCGCCGCGATCAGGGTCAGCACCAGCAGCGACCGCCACCGGAATGCCTTGAGATTACGCACTGGAATCCCTCCCCGCCGCCCGCACCCGCGTGACGACACGTCGGTTGAATCGAGGTCGGATCACGATCATGCGGGCAGGCTATGGGACGGAACTGTCCGCGAACCGACACCAGCGCCGCTCGGCACGGCCGGCGGGGCTATTCGATCCCGTCGGGGGACGCGGCGCCGCCCGACCCGGGCTCTTCGCATCGCCGATCAGCGCACCGTTCAATCCATTCGGCCACTTCGCGGCCCTGCCACCAGATTGGACAGTCAGGCGACCGCGCACAGTGCACAAAAGGGATCGAGCCGGTCAGCGGAGGCGTTTGACGACGCCGACCGCTTCCAGCTTCAGCCGGCCCAGCGTGCCCGGCCCGCCGAGCGCCTCGGCGCGCAGCGATTCCGGGGTGTCGTCGCGCCGCACGCTGTATCGCGGCTGCAGCCAGGAACCCGCGCGGGCGCGCCGGCGGTCGCTGGTGAACACCCGGGTGTAGCCGAGCCGGCGCATCCGGCCGAGCAGCTGCCGGTCGTACCGGCCGAGCGGGCAGGCGGCGGTCTCCACCTCGGCGCCGACGACCGCCGCGATCCGATCGCGGGCCGTCACCAGCTCGGACTCGGTGGTCGCCAGGTCCATCCCCCGCCACGGCCGGTGCCACATGCCGTGGCTGCCGATCCGCATGCCCTCGCCGTGCAGCTTCCGCACCGCCTGCTCGCTCAGGCTGCCCGGCGCGTCGAACCGGGCGGCCAGCACGAAGAAGTCGGCGGTCAGCTCACGCTCGCGCAGCGCGGGCAGGCCCAGCTCGATGTCCGAGGCGTTGCCGTCGTCGAAGCTGAGCCGGACGGCGGGCCAGGTGCGGACCTCGTCGAGGACCGCGAGGAACAGATCCTCACTGATCCAGTAGCGGTCCTCGCCCGGCTCCAGCTCGCGCTCCGGCGTGCCGATGCCGTGGAAACAGATGTTGATGACCGTCTCGTTACGCATTGCCACCTATCGCCTCGTCGCTGGTTCGGTGTCCGTTGTGGTCTCCGCGCCCGGCTGCCGGGAGGACTCGTCGCGTCCCCACGCGGCGCCGCCGTCGGCCGCCCGCCGGGCGGCGACGGCCGCCGCGACCGTGATCGCCACGTAACACACCGCGGCCGGCGCCAGCCAGGGCCGTGGCAGCACCACGTCCCGCAGCCAGGACATCCGTGCCGCCGAGCGTACCGGGGCAGCCACCTCTCCGTTCGCCGACGCCGCGCGCATCGCGGCGTTGCCGCCCCGCACCCGGACCAGCCGGCGCACCAGGTCGCCGGTGCGCCGGGGGGTGGCGACCCGGGCGGCGTACGACGTGACGTGCCGCTTCTCCGCCTGGGTGAACAGGGAGTCGAGGAAGAGGTCGTCGGCCACAAGTTCGGGGAAGCGGTCGAAGCGCGCCCGCCCGGCCTCGGACAGCGCCACGACGCCCCGGCCGAACAACCCGTCGCGGAAGACCGGCAGCCGGCCGTGCACCGCGAAATAGGCCCGGACCAGCAGCGGCCGCCCGGTGAGGTCGAGCTGACGGCCCACGGTCGCCGCGCGGGCGGCGCCGCCGAGAGCCTCGGCCAGCGAGCGGACCGCCGCGGTGGTCAGGACGATGTCGGCGTCCAGATAGACCCGGGGAAAGCCCACCGAGGCCGCGTCGCCCGCGTTGAGCGCCGCCGCCTTGCCGGCGGTCGCCAGCTCCACCACCCGTACGCCGGGACGGGCAGCCACGGCGGCGGTGTCGTCGGTGCAGCCGTTGGCGACGACCGTGACGTCGAACTCGCCGGGCGCGGCCTCGCCCAGCAGGGCGTCCAGGCAGCGCCCGATGACCGCGGCCTCGTTGTGGGCCGCGATGACGACGCTCGTCATCACTTGTCCGCCGTGGTCGTGCTGTCGTGGGCGCCGGAGCGGGGCGCCGGGATGCGGACGGACGCGGCGGGCAGCCGCCGGGCCAGCAGCCGCTGGAACACCGCGGCGTACGCGCCGGCCTGGTGCTCCCAGGACAGCAGGCTCAGGAACCGTTCGCGGCCCAGCTTGCGCATCTGCCGGCGCCGGTCCGGGTCGTCGAGCAGGGCGTCGATCGCCTCCGCGAACTCGGCCGGGGTGCCGTTGGGCACGTAGGCACCGGCCTCGCCGAGGGTGGCTCGGGTCTCGGTCAGGTCGGCCGCGACGACCGGAACGCCCCGGCCGACGTACTCGACGGTCTTCGCCATCGTCGACAGGTGGTTCATCCGGGTGGGCAGATCCGGCTGGATGGCGACGGTCGCCTCGCGCAGGATCTCGTCGACCGCCGCGCCGTCGAGCCAGCCGGTGAACGTCACGACGTCGTCGAGCCCCCGCTCGGTGGCCAGCTTCCGCAGCGCGGGCATGCTCTCGCCGTCGCCGGCCAGGATCATCCGCCAGCCGGTGCGGCCGCGGCGGCGGGTCAGCTCCTCGGCGGCCAGGACCGCGCCCTCGACGTTGTCCTGCGGCCCGAACACGCCGAGGTAGACGACCTTGTGCACGCCGTCCGCGGGCTCGACGCCGTCGTCGTCGCCGGTCGCCGCGATCTCGGCGGTCGCCGGGCCGTTGCGGACCACCGTCACCTTGTCCGGGTTCACCCCGCGCCGGGCCGCGTTGTCCTTGAAGGACTGATTCGTGGCCACCACCTCGGTGGCGGTGCGCAGCGTCAGCCACTCAAGCACCGAAAGGGTGCGGAAGACCCATTTGTTGGGGGTGCCGACCCGCGCCGCGTAAACCTCCGGGCACAGATCGTGGTGGTCGAACACCCAGGGCCGGCCGATCGCGCGCAGCAGCAGCGCCAGCGGCCAATAGACGTCCGGCGGATTGCAGACCTGGACGGCATGGGCCCGACCAGCGAATACCTCGCCGATAAGACGAATGGCGATGCACAGGAAAGACCAGCCGAATTCAAACGCGAACGAGAATACACCGCCACCATAAACCACGACCGGATAGGGCTTGAGCCGAGTGTTCCGGCTGCCCGGCAGCGTGCGCAGACTCCGGTCGCCGCGCGGCGCGATGACCGTCACGTCGAAGCCCTTCGCCTCCAGCGTAAGGCATTCGCGGATGACCCGGCGGTCGCGTTCGGCCGGCAGGTTGGCAATAAGAATGGTGACATGCGGATTTCTCGCCATCGTCTGGTCCGTCTCCCCCTGGCTCGCTTCGACTCGGAGGAAACAGTGCTGGATCAGGAGAGCGCGGAGCAACCGGCTGTCCGGGCGGGATCCAGTCATCCGTTTCAACTAGACGAGCATCTTGATCAAGTTTCGGATGTAATGCCCGATTAGTGCGTCTTATCGGCTCCGCAGAGAATACCCGGTAATTCGCAGGGACATTGACCCTTATGGTCGGTATCACGCTTGTTGCCGCGACATCGCAGGCGTAGTGCGGAGTTGTCGGCTTGGCGACACCGGCGAGCCCGGCGGCAGGGGACCCACCGGCGCGGGGCACAGTGGACGTCCACAAGGGGCCGCGGCCACCGCCGCAGCGGGCAGGGCTACGCAGCGGCAGCGGCAGGGCTACGCAGCGGCAGCAGGCAGCAGGCAGGGCTACCGCAGCAGCGGGCGGCAGCGCTACCGCAGTGCGGAGAAGAACTCCAGGAGATCGGCCCGCAGCCCGGCCTCGTGGTAGTGCGCCAGAATCTGTTTGGCCGCCGCCCGGCCCGCGGTGGCCAGCACTTCCGGGTCCTTGCGGTGCTGCTCCAGGACCTGCTCCACGGCGACGGCGAAGGCCAGCAGGTCGGCCTCGGCGACCGGCGTGCAGAAGCCGGGGTCGAAGTAGTCACGGCCGGCCAGCCCGGTGAAGCCCACGACGTAGGCGCCGCTGGCCATCGCCTCGGCGGGCGGCAGGCCGAAGCCCTCGCGCTCGCTGAAGCTGAGGAAGACCGCGCAGCCGCGCAGCGCCTCGGCGGTCTGCGCCTCGGTGAGCCCGTCGATGGCGACCAGCTCCCAGCCGTCGAGGCAGCCCCGTCCCCGCAGCAGGTGGAGCAACTGCTCCTGCTCGTCCGCCCGGCGGCGGGGCATGTAGCCGATGCGCCGGCCGGCCGGGCCGTCGGCGGGGTGGAACACGCGTTCGTCGACCACCACCCGGGCGATGTGCACGGCGATGTCGGGAAAGGCATACCGCAACAGGGCGGCGTTGTCCTGCGACACCGTCAGCAGCGCCTCGACACCGCCCACCCCGGCGTAGGGCGCGCCGGGCACGGTCGTCGCGAAGGGCACCCGGGCGAAGGTGTGGTAGGCGTTCTGGTTGAAGACGACCTTCCGGCACCCCGGCGGCAGGGCACCCAGCCCGGGACCGTAGAACTCCGGGACCACGAGGAGGTCGCTCCGCCCGAGGGTCACCTCCCGGGCCGCGACCACCCGGGTGCGGTTGGCGAACCAGTCGACCCGGAAGCCGGGCCGGGCGTGCAGCACCGCCGCCTCGACGCCGGCCTCGTTGAGCAGGTCGACGTGCCGGTAGAGGTTGCGGATGCCACCGGCCGGCGAATTGTCGTCCGGGCTGAGGTAGTAGATGGTGTTCGCGCCCGATGCGCCCGGATCATGCCGGATCGCCGGCGGGGTGCGCCGGCGGAGGTCCCGGCTGCCGACCGCCCGTTGCACAGCGTCGCGGACCGGCCGCACTATGGCATTGCTCATGACAGCACCGCATCCCGGACAGCCCCGACCATCGTGGACTCACGCCCCGCCAACCAGGACGATTCGCCCTGTTTCGCTTGGGGTTCCAGCTCTGCCCTGCGCGGCGACGCCACGAATGCCCCCTTCTGAGCGACATGAGGTACTACAAGATGGCCGGTGTCGGCCGCCCGCAACCTTTCCGGGGCCGTACGGCGGATGACAACCTCCGTTGGTACCGCGGCACACGTCTTAATGCTGACATCGGCTGATGCGTTCGGTGAGCGAAACTTACTCTATTCTCAGACCCAACCCGTCGATGGCGAAGATCGTCGGTTGCCAAGGCCAGGCATCCCTGGGGACACTGGCCACGTCCGGCGGCGCACTGCGGGTTTCCACCCGACCAGACGCCGCCGGGACGGGCCTTCGTACGTACAGACATTCGGTAAGGGCAAGGGGAACGTGTGGACCTCTGGGACATGACCAAGCTGCTCTTTCGGCGTTGGTATTTCTCGCTGCCCATGTTGCTGGTCACTCTCGCGCTCGTCGCGGTGGCCAGCGTGACGGTCGAGCCGGATTACAGCGCCAAGGGCCACATCCAGCTCATTCCACCGGCCGGCACCACCGCCAGCGACGGCGAGAAGAATCCGATCAAGAACCCCTGGTTCGACCTGGGGTACGAGGCGCTGGGCAACGCCACGATGATCGACGTGAACAAGAAGTCGGTGCTCGAGCAGATGGTCGCCGACGGGCTCACCGACAACATCACGGTCACCATGGAGCAGGTGCCGCTGTTCGAGATCGAGGCGGTGGGCACGTCGTCCGCCCAGGCGACGGCCAGCGTGCAGCGGGTGATGGATGCCATCGCCGCGGCCGTCCAGGAGCGTCAGCAGACGCTGCGGGTGGCCAAGACCGAGACCATCACCACGCTGAAGCTCGACGACGGCAGCGAGGTCGAGGTCAAGAACTCCAAGACGATGCGCGTGATGGTGGTGGCGGCGGGCCTCGGCCTGCTGCTGACGGCCGGCTTCACGATCGGTCTCGACGCGCTGCTCCGCTTCCGGGCGTCCCGCCGCCGCGGCGATGACGACGACGGCGCCGGAGACGGCCCGGCCATCGGCTCCGTCCATCCGGAGAAGCGCGATGAGGCCGCGCCGCCCAAGGCCAGTTTCGAATCGACCCAGGTCGTCACGCCACACCGCCCCGGCGGCCGCGGCGAGCGCGCCAACGGGGCGCCCGAGCAGCCCGCGGCCCGGCAGGGCAACGGCGCGCCGCAGCGCTCCCGGGCCTCCGACGGCACGGAATACCGCTCGAAGCAGGTTCCCACCATCGAGCCGGAGCAGGCGCCCATCGACGCCACGATCGTCCTGCCGATCACTCCCACGCGGTGGAAGCGGGACGAAAAGGCCGACTACCATTGAGTTCCGACACCGTCTCACACCCGGTCGACCTTGAACCGTCGCTGCTAGACAGGCACATCTACAGCTCGCGGCGATACCGGGCCCCGCTCGACGTCGTCACCGTGCTCACCATCACGGTGGTGCTGCTCTACGTCCTGCCGGGGACGCTGATCGTGCCCAACCTGACCTACGCGGGACGGCCGGCTCTCCTGCTCGCCCTGCTGATGTTCGCGTGGTGGTGCCTCGCCCGGCTCAGCCCGCGGTTGCTCATGGTGGGCCCGCAACCGATCCGCTGGTTCCTCGGCTGCTATCTGGTCGCCAACCTGTTGTCCTATATCGCCGGACTGCTGCGCGGCCTGCCCACCCAGGAGGCCAACGCCCAGAATTTCGCGATGCTCCAGCTCGCCGAGTTCCTCGGCGCGGCGCTCATCGTCGCGGACGGCGTCCAGAACTGGGACAGGCTCAACCGGCTGCTGCGCGTCATGGTGTATTGCGGCGGGTTCATGGCGGTGGTGGGCATCGCCCAGGCGACCCTGAAGATGGACGTCTCGCAATACCTGGTGATCCCCGGGCTGGAGGTCAAGGGCGGGCTCGCGGGCTTCGGCCTGCGCGGCGACGAGGGACAGTTCCGGGTCGCCGGCACCACCACGCACTACATCGAGTTCAGCGCGGTGGTGGCGATGATGGTGCCGTTCGCCATCCACGTGGCCCGCTTCGCGGCGAAGAAGTCGCAGCGGATAGCGGCCGCGGGGTGCGCGTTCCTGCTGGCCATCGCCAACCCGATGTCCATCTCCCGGACCGGCATCGTGGCGCTCGCCCTGGCCCTGCTGATCATGGTGCCGATCTGGTCGTGGCGGCTGCGCTACACCTTCATGTACCTGGGCGTCAGCGCAGTGGTGGCGATCATGATGATCAAGCCGGGCGTGCTGGGCACCATCAAGGCGATGTTCCTCAACGTCGGGGTCGACCCGAGCATCGAGGGGCGGACCAACGACTACGCCCTGGTCGAACACTTCTTCAACCAGCGGCCCTGGCTGGGCCGGGGGCCCCGGACGCTGCTGGCCGACCCGGTGCGCGACACCATCCTCGACAACCAGTGGCTCTACACCCTGGTGTCCGGCGGGATCATCGGAGTGGTCGCGTTGCTGCTGCTGCACGTGGCCGCGATCACCCTCGCCTCCATCGCGCTGCGCCGCTCGCGCCGCGAGGAGGACAGGCACCTCTGCGTCGCACTGATCTCGGCGCAGGTGGTCGCCGTCGTGGTCGGCGGCACGTTCGACTCGCTGTACTACACGACGTTCACCATCACGCTGGCGCTGTTCGTCGGCATGTGCGGCACGTTGTGGCGCTTCACCCACCCGGCCCGGACCATCAGAACGGCCACAGCCCGCAGCGCGAGCTGACATTCCGCGCATTCTTCCCGGCCGGCGCACGGAGCACGACAACGCCCGCCCGGCTGCGGACCGGCGAGGCCGGACACGCCAAGATCAGTCGAGTCGCTGCCCGGCTGAGCGACCCGGTCGACGGCGCGCCGCGACCGGCGGCCCGGCCTGGCCGGTCGTACACAGAAACTGGCCGAAGCTGCGGTCCGTGGCCCCGCCACCCGGCGCTACGCTCCCGCTGAATTCGCGAGCGCGCCGAGGTGGACAATACAGGCCGCACAGTCCAAAGGGGGCAGACGTCTTGACCATGCTGAAGGCGTTGTACGTGGCCGGCACGACCCGGGACCGGCGAAGCCGGCCCATACGCCGCCTGGTGGGCGGTATCGCGGTGATCGCGACCGCGGTGGCCGCCGGCGTCCTGGTGGCGCCGCTCGCGGCCTCGGCCGATCCGTGCGACCCGGTGGTCAACGCCATCGTCTGCGAGAACACCAAGGAGGGCACGCCGAAGTCGGTGTGGGACATCGACGGCAGCGGCGACGCCGCCCTCCAGGGCTTCTCGACCGATATCAGCGTGAACGCCGGCCAGCGCGTCGACTTCAAGATCAAGACTGACGCGGCCGCGTACACCGTCGACATCTACCGGCTCGGCTACTACGGCGGCGACGGCGCTCGCAAGGTCACCAGTGTCACCCCGTCGGCCTCGCTGCCGCAGACCCAGCCCGACTGCATCACCGAGACGGCCACGGAGCTCTACGACTGCGGCAACTGGGACGTCTCCGCCTCGTGGGACGTGCCGGCCACCGCCGTGTCCGGTGTCTACCTCGCCCGCCTGCACCGCGCCGACACCGGCGGCTCCAGCCACATCACGTTCATCGTCCGGCAGGACAGCAGCACCTCCGACGTCCTGCTGCAGACGTCCGACTCGACCTGGCACGCCTACAACCTGTACGGCGGCTCGGACTTCTACACCGGCGGGGCCAACGGGCGCGCGTACAAGCTGAGCTACAACCGGCCGTTCGCCGACCGCAACAGCGTCGAGCGGCGCGACTTCCTCTTCGGGGCCGAATACCCGATGATCCGGTTCCTCGAGCGCAACGGCTACGACGTCAGCTACACCACCGACATCGACAGCGACCGCCGCGGCCAGCTCATCAAGAACCACAACATCTTCCTCTCGGTCGGCCACGACGAATACTGGTCCGAAGCCCAGCGGGCCCACGTCGAGGCCGCCCGGGACTCCGGCACCCACCTGGGCTTCTTCGGCGGCAACTCGGTCTACTGGAAGACCCGCTACGAGCCCAGCACGGACGGGACGGACACTCCGTACCGGACGCTGGTCACCTACAAGGAGACCTGGGCCAGCGCCAAGATCGACCCGTCCAGCGAGTGGACCGGCACCTGGCGCGACGCCCGGTTCAGCCCGCCGGCCGACGGCGGCCGGCCGGAGAACCAGCTCATGGGCACCATGTTCATGGTCAACGATGGCGACCTGCCGCTGACCGTCAAGTCCGAGGAAGGCAAGTACCGGCTCTGGCGGCAGACGAACCTGACCGCTATCCCGTCCGGCCAGTCGGTCGAGCTGTCGCCGCACACCGTCGGGTACGAATCCGACGAGGACACCGACAACGGCTTCCGGCCGCCGGGCATGATCCGCCTGTCCACCACCACCGGCGCCGTCGGGCAGCGGCTGCAGGACGACTTCGGCATCAAGGTGGCACCGGGGCAGACCACCCACCACCTGACGCTCTACCGGGCCGAAAGCGGTGCGCTGGTCTTCGGCGCCGGCACCATCCAGTTCACCTGGGGTCTCGACGAAGTGCACGACGGCGAGACGACGCCCGTCGACAGCCGCATGCAGCAGGCCGTGGTAAACCTGTTCGCCGACATGGGCGTGCAGCCGTCCACCCTGATGAGCGGGCTCGCCGCCGTCACCGCGTCCGTCGACGGCACCGCCCCGACCGTCGCGATCACCGCGCCGGCCGACGGCGCCACCGTCGCTCGGGGCACCGAGGTGACGCTGCAGGGCACCGCCGCCGACATCGGCGGCCGGGTCGCCGGGGTCGAGGTGTCGACCGACGACGGCGCCACCTGGCACCCCGCCACCGGCACGAACTCGTGGTCGTACAAGTTCATCGCGGCCGGCCTGAGCACCCAGGAGGTGCGCGTCCGGGCCACCGACGACAGCGTCAACATGGGTCAGTCGCCGACCACCCGCGTGTTCGCGCTGTCCGGTCCGAACACTCTGTTCGGCGACCGGGTGCCGAGCGACCCGGCGGTCGAGGACGGCAGCGCCGTCGAGCTGGGGGTGCGCTTCAAGCCCGCCGTCGACGGTTACGTCACCGGCGTGCGCTTCTACAAGGGCACCGGGAATTCCGGCACGCACACCGGCTCGCTGTGGTCCACCGGCGGCACCCGCCTGGCCACCGGGACCTTCAGCGACGAGTCGGCGTCCGGCTGGCAGAAGCTCACGTTCTCCAGCCCGGTAGCGGTCGACGCGGGCACCACCTACATCGCCTCGTACTTCGCGCCCAGCGGGAACTACGCGACCGACGACTGGTGGTTCACGCGCGACTGGACCAGCGGCCCGCTCACCGCACCGCGCTCGACGAGCGAGGCCCGAAACGGGGTCTTCCGCTACGGCTCCTCCGGCGGCTTCCCCAACGAGTCGTTCAACGCCGGTAACTACTACGTCGACGTCACCTTCGCGGTCAGCGGCGACCTGCCGCCGGCCGTGACCACCACGACGCCGGTCGACGACGCCGGCTCGGTGCCGACCGACATCGCCCCGGCGGCGGTGTTCTCGAAGGCGCTCAACCCGTCGTCGGTGCAGTTCACCCTCGCCAGGAGCGACGGTAGCGGCACGGTCGCCGGCACGGAGGCATACGACAGCGGTCTCAAGAAGGCGACCTTCACCCCGTCGGCGCCCCTGACCCCGGGGACCTCCTACACCGCAATCGTCTCCGGCTCGGACCCGCAGGGCCGTCCGGGCGGCGCGACGTGGTCGTTCTACACCGCCATCGACGGCACGGTGCACTCGCTGTTCCCCACCGACGCCGTGCCCTCGACGGTGGCGCAGGACGACTCGGCCGCGGTGGAACTGGGCCTGAAGTTCAAGGCGAACACGCCCGGCCGGGTGGTCGGAGTCCGGTTCTACCAGGGGCCCGGCAACAGCGGTCCGCACGAGGTGAGCCTGTGGAGCACCGGCGGCGCGAAGCTCGAGTCGACCACGCTGCCCTCCTCGACCGAGACGGGCTGGCGCACCGCGTACTTCGCCACCCCGGTCACCACCACCTCCGGCACCACCTACGTCGCGTCGTACCACGCGCCGAACGGCAACTACGCCATCGACGGCGGCTACTTCGCCAGCACCCGGACCAACGGGCCGCTGAGCGCACCGAGCGGCGCCAACGGCATGTACGGTTACGGCGCCGGCGGGTTCCCGACGCAGTCGTACAACTCGGCGAACTACTGGGTCGACCCGCTGTTCGTGGCCGACGGCACCGGACCCACGCCCGGCACTCCCCCGGTCGGCGCGTACGGATTGTTCACCGGTGCGGACACCCCCGCCGCGGCGAACTGGGACGACCCGGACGCCGTGGAGCTGGGTATGAAGGTCACCCCGGCGGTCGACGGCATGGTCTACGGAGTGAAGTTCTACAAGGGCCCGACCAACACCGGGACGCACACCGGCACGCTCTGGTCGGCGGGCGGCACGCAGCTGGCGACGGTCACCTTCGCCAACGAGACCGCGTCCGGCTGGCAGACAGCGCTCTTCTCGGAGCCGGTAGCGGTCACCGCCGGGCAGCAGTACGTGGTGTCGTACCACACCGAGGTCGGACGCTACGCCGTGACCGGCGGCGGCCTTTCGGCCCCGCGTACAGTCTCGGACCTGACGGTGCCGGCGGCCGGAGCCACCTACCGTTACGGGACGGGCGGGACGATGCCGGTCTCGTCCTCGAGCGGCAACTACTGGGTGGACCTGGTGTTCGCGCCGAGCTGACGCACAAACGACTGCGGCGGACCGTCCGCCGGATCGCGATCGACTGGGGGAGACAGGGTGCGACTGATCGTCGGCCTGCATCATCTGGAACTCGGCGGCAGCCAGCTGAACGCCTTGGATTTGGCCGTCAGCATGCGCGACTACGGGCACGAGGTCGCGGTGTTCGGTAACTACACCGACCGGCCCGGGCCGGTCGCCGATCTGGTCCGCGACGCCGGGCTGCCGCTGATCGCCGAGCGGCACCCGGCGGAACGGCTGGCCCGGACGATGCCCGCCCGCCCGGCGCTGTCCCGGGCGCTCGCCCGGGCGGCCCGCGGGTTCCGGGCCGACCTGCTGCACGTCTACGAATTCTCGGTGGCGCTGGACGCGTTCTACGGCACGCACCTGCGCCGGGGCCTGCCGGTGGTGACCACCATCTACGGCATGCGGGTGCCCCGGTGGATGCCCCGCTACGGCGAGATCGTCGTGGGCACCCAGCAGATCGTCGACCAGGCGGCGGCGTTCCGGGCCCGGCCCACGCTCATCGAGCCGCCGGTGAACACCGACACCGACGACCCGGCGGCGGTCGACGGGCGGGAGTTCCGGGCCCGGCACGGCATCGCCGACGACGAGGTGCTGCTGGTCGTCGTGTCCCGGCTGGAGCCGGACATGAAGGCCGAGGGCATCCTGCGCACGGTCCGCGCCGTCGGGCTGCTCGACGACCCGCGGTTGCGCTTCGTGGTGGTCGGCGACGGGCCCTCGTACGCCGACGTCGCGGCCGAGGCCGCCCGGGTGAACGCCGCCGCGGGCCGCCCCGTGGTGGTCATGGCCGGCGCCATGGAGGATCCGCGGACGGCGTACGCCGGCGCGGATCTCATGGTCGGGATGGGCGGCTCCGCGCTGCGGTCGCTGGCGTTCGGCCAGCCGCTCGTGGTCCTCGGCATCAAGGGCTTCTTCCTCAGTGCCACGCCGGAGACGGTCGAGCACTTCCTCCGGGAGGGCTTCTACGGCGTCGGCACGGGCGACGTCGACCCGGCCCCGCTCGCCGCGGACCTGCGCGAGCTGCTCGACGATCCGGGCCGGCGGGCCGAGCTGGGCCGCTGGGGCCGCAAGCTCGTGCTCGACCGCTTCAGCCTCAAGACCGCCGCACAGACCCTCGACGGGGTGTACAAACGCGCCCTCGCCCACCCGGTCACCCCGACCCGGCGGCTCACCGAGGGCGCGCGCGTCGCGGGCCACAAGGCCGTCGCCGACCTGCTGTCGGAGGGCGCTCGCCGACGGGTGCGGCGGATTCTCGGATGACCGTGCAGGATCCGTCCGCCCCGCCGGCCGATCCCGGCTTGTTCCACAAGGCGTCGCGGGCCCTGGGCTGGAGCCTGGCCAGCACGATTCTCAGCCGGCTGAGCACCCTGGTCATCGGCATCGCGCTGGCCCGCATCCTGGGGCCGGAGTCGTTCGGCACGTTCGCCGTCGCCCTCGTGGTGCTGCTGGCCGTGCTGAGCTTCAACGAGCTGGGCGTGAGCCTGGCGATCGTGCGGTGGCCGGACGATCCCGAGGAGATCGCCCCCACGGTGGCCACCCTGTCGGTGCTGTGCAGCCTGGTGGTGTACGCCGGCTGCTACCTCGGCGCGCCGGCCTTCGCGCAGGCGCTCGGCGACCCCAGCGCGGTGCCGGTCATCCGGGTGCTGGCCCTCAGCGTGATCGTCAGCGGCATGGTGGCGACCCCGGTCGGCCTGCTGCAGCGTGCCTTCCGGCAGAAGCGCAAGACCGTCGTCGACCTGGTCACCAACTGGGTGAGCGCGCTGGTGTCGATCGGGCTGGCGCTGACCGGCGCCGGGGCGATGAGCCTGGCGGTCGGCCAGCTGAGCGGCTCGCTGGCCGGCGCGATCCTGTTCTTCGTCTTCGCGCCGCAGGGCCTGCGCCTCGGCTTCGACCCGCGCAAGGCGCGGGCGCTGCTCCGCTTCGGGCTGCCGCTGGCCGGTTCGAGCATCATCGTCTTCGCCACGACCAACGTCGACCGCATCGTCGTCGGCGCCGTCCTCGGGCCCACCGCGCTCGGCTACTACATGCTCGCGCTCAACCTGGCCAACTGGCCCATCACGATCTTCTCCCAGCCGGTACGCGCGGTGGTGCCCGCCGCGCTGGCCCGGCTGCAGCACGACCGGCCGGCGATGCGCTCGGCCTTCCTGTCGGCCGGCGGGCTGCTGGCGGCCATCTCGCTGCCCGCCTGCCTGCTCCTGGCCGGCGCGGCGGGGCCGCTGATCCGGTTCCTCTACGGCGACGTGTGGGGGCCGGCGGCCACGGTGCTGGCGTGGCTCGGCCCGCTGGCGGCCCTGCGCATCCTGTTCGAGCTGTTCTACGACTACTTCGTGGTGATCGCCAGCACCCGGGTGGTGTTCACGGTGCAGGTGATCTGGTTCGTCGCCCTCGTGCCGACGCTCTACCTGGCCAGTCAGCAGGCCGGGCTGTGGGCCGCGGGTGCCGCCCAGTTCGGGGTCGCCCTCCTGGTGGTGCTCCCGCTGTATCTCTACGAGCTGCGCCGGACGGAGATCTCGCTGGCCTCGATGGGCTCGCGGGTGGCCCCGGCGATCCTCGGCGCGGCCGCGGTCGCCGCGGTGGCGTTGCTGGCGGCCCGGACGGGCTGGGCCGACCTGGTGGTCCTGGCGGTCGCCGGGGTGGCCGCGGTGGCCACCATGGCGCTGCTCGGCTACCGGTTGCGGCATGCGGTTCGCGCCCTGCGCTCGGCGGGCGCCGCCGCGGCCGAGTGATCCGACATGGGTACGGAATTCCGGGCCGGATCGTTCAGGAATTAAGGAAGACGTAAGACATCTCCCGAGACTCCTTAAGGTTCCGCCGATGGAGAAGGGCCCCGGTCACAGCCGACCGGGGCCCTTCGCATAACCGGCTATCGGCAGCTGTCGAATGCCTTGACCTGGCCGGTGACCTTGCCGGTCGCCCAGTCGTAGGTGACGGTGGCATTGCCCTTCCACTGGGCGATGAGCGAGCAGGTGACCTCGAGCGGGCCGTACCCGAAACTGCCCTGCACGATCTTGTTACCCGTGACGGCGGGGAACTTGCCGCCGGTCAGCCGGAGCGTGTAGCCGCCGCCGGCCAGCAGGTTGTCCTGCACCGTGGCGCCGTCGTTGCCCTGGTCCGGGATGAAGATCGGCGCCGTCGGGCAGTCGTCGAGGCGCTGGTCGATGGTGTTGTGCCGGATGGTGACCGTGGGGCCGCCGTACCCCTGGATGCCGTCGCCGTGCGGGTCGGCGGACTCGCACATGCCCGGCGGGACCGCCAGCTGGGCGAAGGAATCCTCGATGAGGACCGGGCCGGCACCGGCGTAGTCGGCGGCGCCGACGCGCCACCCCTCCATCCGGTTGATGACCTTGCAGCGCCGGCAGGTGTAGTCGGCCACGCCGAAGGCGTACTGCCCGTTCTTGGAGAACTCCTGGCCCGGCGGGTTGACCACCTCGGTGTCCTCGATGAGCAGGTGACCGTAGACGCGGTTGCCGATGAAGTTGTCGATCGTGCCGTAGACCCGGGTGTTGCGGATCGTCACGTCGGGCGCCTTGACGTAGATGCTGCCGGTCACCAGCTGGTCCTCGACCACGGTGCCCGCCTTGGTGATGGTCAGGTCGCCGTCCTTGGTCGCCTTCGGCTTCCAGCCGGCCGGCACTCCGGTGCAGCGCGGCGTGGGGTAGCCCGGCAGCGCGCAGGCGCCGCTGCCGGCCGGTGGTGGGACGGGTGTGCTGCTGGTCGCCGGGGGCGACGTGGGTGGCGTCGTCGGCGGCTTGGACGACGGCTTGGCCGACGACGGGCGGGGCCAGCGGGGCGTCTTGGTCGGCCTGGGCGAGTGCCGGTTCCGCCAGTCCGCCGGCGGCTGCCGCTTCGCCACCGTCTCGGCCGGGCGGGCCGCTGACTTCTCCCCGTTGCTGCCGGCGTACGCCTGGAGCGCGAGACCGCCGGATGCCGAGAGGACGACAAAGGTGGAAAGAATGATCGCGATGCTCTTCGAACGGCGGCTCGTGGGGAAACTGCGACGATGTTTCATCTGGTGCGATCTCCTCATGATGGCCCGTTCCGGGCGCTCATCGAGAGTAATCGTGCATCGGGCAATGCGAGCACATTAGAACGCCGGGACCGATGGCCGGGCGCGGCGAAAAAGACCACTTAAGGAATCCCCAAGGTAGCAATTGATCAATTGATCTCAATTGTTGCGGGACGCTTCGTCCGGTTCGCGGCGCTCAGGCGGTATCTCCCGGAAGCAATCCTCCGTACGTCGGAGTACCCACCCTCCAGAGTGGTGATGTCGGCGATCCGGAGTGACGGAAATCCGGCTGTGCGGCGGCGGGGCTTCGCCGTGCCACGGTAAGGTCGTCGCGACGAGCGAACGGAAGGCACAGACATGGATTCCACCACCGGACGCCGCGTGCGCGGCGGTGCCGGAAGCAGTCGTCGGCCCAGTGGAGCGGCGAGCTAGATGGGAGTCCGGGTCAGCCCTATCACCGACTCGGACGTGCCCGCGGTGGCGGAGTTCCTGCACCGGAACCTCAACGACCGGGTGCCCGCCGAGGCGTGGGCACGCGCGGTCGACGTCCCGTGGAAGGTGGAAGCGCCCAACCACGGCTTCCAGCTGCGCACCGACGACGGCGCCGTCGTGGGCGTATACCTCGCCTTCTACTCCGATCGGACGATAGGCGACGAGGTTCGCCGTTTCTGCAACCTCGGCGCCTGGTGCGTCCTGCCCGAGCACCGTTTCCACAGCCTGCGGTTGCTCAAGGCGCTGCTGGCCCAGGAATGCGACGTCTATACCGATCTGTCACCCAGCGGCAATGTCGTCCCGGTCAATACCCGCCTCGGTTTCCGGTTCCTCGACACCGCCACCACCCTGGTGCCCAACCTGCCCTGGCCGCCGTGGCCGGGCGGCGGCGCCGTGACCGGCGACCGGCGGGTCATCGAGCGCTCCCTGTCCGGCGGCGAGCTGCAGATCTACCAGGACCACGCCGACTGCGCGGCGGCCCGGCATCTGCTGCTGACCCGCGGCGACGAGACCTGCCACGTGGTTTTCCGCAAGGACCGGCGCAAGGGCCTGCCGGTCTTCGCCTCGATTCTGTACGTGAGCAACCCCGCCCTGTTCCGGCGGATGGCGCGGCAGGTGTCACGCCATCTGGTGCTGCGCCACGGCGCGCTGGCGACGCTGGCCGAGCTCAGAGTCGTCGGCGGGCCGCTGCCCGGTGGGCGGCTGCTGTCGGCCCCCCGCCGCAAGATGCTGCACGGCGCCGGGATCGCCGACCACCACATCGATTACCTCTACAGCGAGCTCGCGTGCGTCAGCTGGTGACCGCCGGGTGCCCGTCATAAGGAAGAAGCAACCGCACATGCGTATCCGTCTCCACGATCTGCTGTCCGGCACGGCTTCCCGCCTGCCCGACGCTGCCGCGCTGACCTTCAAAGAGCAGACGCTGAGCTATGCCGCGCTCTGGGAACGCACGCTGAGCGCCGCCCGGGGGCTGCGCCGCCTCGGCGTCGAGCGCGACGACCGGGTGGCGGTGTGGCTCGACAAGCGGGTCGAGACCGTGGTGTCGATCTTCGGCACGTCGGCCGCGGGTGGCGTCTTCGTGCCGGTCAACCCGGTGCTGCGGCCGCGGCAGGTGGCCCACATCCTCGCCGACTGCGACGTGCGGGTGCTGGTGACCACGCCGGAGCGGCTGCGGCTGCTGCACGACGAGCTCGAGAGCATCAAGTCGGTCGAGCACGTCGTGCTGGTCGGCGGCACCGGCGCCGAGGCGCCGGCCGGGGCCGGGTATGCCGTCTCCGCCTGGGACGCGCTGGCGGTGGCCGACGGGGCGGCTCCCGACGCCGGGGGCATCGACGTCGACATCGCCGCGATCCTCTACACCTCGGGCAGCACCGGCCGGCCCAAGGGCGTGGTGCTGTCGCACCGCAACCTGATCGTCGGCGGCGAGAGCGTCAGCGACTATCTGGGCAACACCGCCGACGATGTGATCCTCAGCGTCCTGCCGCTCAGCTTCGACGCCGGCTTCAGTCAGCTCACCACCGCGTTCGCCGTCGGCGCCCACGTGGTGCTGACAAATTACCTCCTGCCCGGCGACGTCGTGCGCCTGTGCGCTCGCCACGGCGTCACCGGGCTGACCTGTGTGCCGCCGCTGTGGGTCCAGCTGGTCGAACAGAAGTGGCCGGCCGACGCCACCAGGTCGTTGCGATACTTCGCGAACACCGGCGGCCGGATGCCGCGGACCACCCTCGACCGGCTGCGGGCCATCTTCCCCGCGGCCCGGCCGTTCCTGATGTACGGGCTGACCGAGGCGTTCCGGTCCACCTACCTCGACCCCGATCTGGTCGACAGCCGCCCCGACTCGATCGGCAAGGCGATCCCGAACGCCGAGATCCTGGTCGTCCGCCCCGACGGCACCCCGTGCGAGCCCGGCGAGGAGGGCGAGTTGGTGCACCGCGGCGCGCTGGTCGCGCTCGGCTACTGGAACGACCCGGAACGCACCGCCGAGCGCTTCCGCCCGCTGCCCGGCCGCGGCGGCGCGCTCGCCACGGAGCTGGCGGTCTGGTCCGGCGACACCGTGGTCCGCGACGAGGAGGGCTTCCTCTACTTCGTCGGCCGGACCGACGAGATGATCAAGACATCCGGATACCGGGTCAGCCCCACCGAGATCGAAGAGGTCGCCTACGGCACCGGCCTGCTGCGGGACGCCGTGGCGCTCGGGCTGCCCGACGCCAAGCTGGGCCAGCGGATCGTGCTGGTGGTCAGCCCGGCCGACGGCGCCGACCTCGACCAGGCCGCGCTGGCCGAACGGCTCAAGGACGAGCTGCCGCTCTACATGCGGCCCCGGCAGATCGAGGTGCGCCCGGAGCTGCCCCGCTCACCCAACGGCAAGTTCGACCGCAACCTCATCCGCCAGGAGCTGACCTCGTGACCGAGCACCCCACCGTGGCCGCCTTCGGGCGCACCGACGGCCGGCTGACCGTCGGTGGCGTCCCCGCCGACCGGCTGGCCGAGCGGGCCGGCAGCACCCCGTACTTCGCCTACGACCGGGCGCTGCTCACCGACCGGATCCGGCTCCTGCGCGCCACGCTGCCCGACGGGATCCAGCTGAGCTACGCGGTCAAGGCCAACCCGATGCCCGCGGTCGTGCAACATCTCAGCGGCCTCGTCGACTCGTTCGACGTGGCCTCGGCCGCCGAGATGCACGTCGCGCTCGACACCCCGACCTCCGCGCAGCGGATCAGCTTCGCCGGTCCGGGCAAGACCGACGCCGAGCTCCGCCAGGCGGTGGCCGCGGGCGTGACCATCGAGATGGAGTCCGAGACCGAGGCCGAGCGGGTCGCCGCGATCGGTGAGCTGCTCGGCATCCGCCCCCGGGTGGCCGTACGCGTCAATCCGGACTTCGCCGTCAAGGGCTCCGGCATGCGGATGAGCGGCGGCCCGCAGCAGTTCGGGGTGGATTCCGAGCGCGTGCCGGCGCTGCTCAAGCAACTGGGCGACACCGACCTGGAGTTCCTGGGCTTCCACGTGTTCGCCGGCTCGCAGAACCTGCGCGCCGAGAGCCTGTGCGAGGCGCAGCGGCTCACCGTCGACCTGGTGCTGCGCCTGGCGGAGGAGGCGCCCGCCCCGGTGCGCTATCTCAACCTCGGCGGCGGCTTCGGCATCCCCTACCTCGAGCGCGACCAGCCGCTGGACCTGCCCGCGGTGGGCGCGAATCTGGCCGAGCTGATGAGCGAGCGGGTCCGGCCGCGGCTGCCCGAGGCGCGGGTCGTGGTCGAGCTGGGCCGCTACATCGTCGGCGAGTGCGGGGTCTACGTCACCCGGGTCGTCGACCGCAAGCAGTCCCGCGGCAAGACCTTCCTCGTCGTCGACGGCGGCCTGCACCACCAGCTCGCGGCGTCGGGCAACTTCGGCCAGGTCATCCGCCGCAACTACCCGCTGGCGGTCGCCACCCACTTCGGCGAGGAGCCCACCGAGACCGTCACGGTGGTCGGTTCGCTGTGCACCCCGCTGGACCTGCTCGGCGACAGTGTTAACCTGCCCCGCGCCGACGTCGGCGACCTGATCGTGCTCTTCCAGGCCGGCGCCTACGGGCTCACCGCGAGCCCGTCGGCCTTCCTGAGCCACCCGCCCGCCGCCGAGATACTCGTGTGAACCGCCAACCCACCGGAGGACAACGATGGACCTGACCAGCCCGACCCTGCTCGACGAGGTGAAGGTGGTGCTGGTCGACACGCTCGGCATCGCCGACCGTGCCGCGTCGATCGACGCCACCACCGAGTTGCTGGGCAGCCTGCCGGAGCTCGACTCCATGGCCGTGCTCGAGCTCGTCGCCGCGCTGGAGCAGCGGTTCGCCATCGCCGTCGATGACGACGACGTGACCGCTGAAGTGTTCGAGACCCTCGGCAGCCTCACGGCTTTCGTGGCCGCGAAGCGGAGCTGACCGGCTCGTGGCCGGAAGCCGTCGCCTGCCGCGCGATCGCCGGATCCTGTACGTCCTGGCGGCTCTCACGGCCGTCCTGGCCGTGGGCGCCGGCGCGGTGTTCTTCCAGCAGCGCACACCGGATCAGAAGACCGTCGCCGCCGACGGCGGCGACGTTTCTTCCCCAGCCGCCGCGTCCGCGTTGCCTTCGGCGCGTCCGGGGACGCCGATTCCGTCCCCGAGCGTCAGCGGCAAGCCGAGCGCCCGCCCGTCCGCCTCGGCGATAACGTCGGCCGGGCGGACCCCGGTGCCCGCCGCCGCGTTCCCCACCGCCGGCTCCACCGGCGTGCCGGACAAGGTCGCGCTGCGGACCTACAAGGGGTCGTGCACCATCACCAAGGCCGGCACCGTCATCGAGGCCAGCGACGTGCGCTGCTCGCTGGTGGTCAAGGCGGCCCGCGTGGTGATCCGCAAGAGCCGGATCACCGGCACGGTCAAGGTCGAGGGCGACGCCAACTCGCTGCGGATCGAGGACTCCGACATCAACGGCGGGCAGGCGTTCGAGCACACCGTCGGCTTCGAGAACCTCACCGTGCTGCGTTCCGACATCTCCGGCGGGCAGACCAGCGTCAACTGCTACCGCAACTGCCTGATCCAGGATTCCTACCTGCACGGCCAGTACGTCCCCGAGGGCGAGGACTGGCACCTCAACGCCTTCCTGTCCAACGGCGGCAGCGACATCCGGCTCATCGGCAACACGCTGGCCTGCGACCGGCCCACCAACAGCGCCGGCGGCGGGTGCACCGGAAACGCGTCGATCTTCGGTGACTTCGCCCCCAACACGAACTACACCATCGAGCGCAACCTGTTCGTCGCCTCGCAGGAGTTCTCGTACTGCCTGTACGGCGGCTACGACGCCAAGAAGGAGTTCGGCACGTCCGTCCGGCAGATCGTGGTGGTCGACAACGTCTTCCAGCGGGGCGCCAACGGCAAGTGCGGTTCCTTCGGGGCGGTCACCTCGTACGACGCCGGCGCGAGCGGCAGCCGGTGGCAGGGCAACGCCTGGGACGACGGCAAACCGGTGCCGCCCGACAAGGGCTGACGGTCAGCGGACCACCGCGGGTGACCACGCGTCGCTCACCAGCACGCGTGGTGCGCCCGTGCCGTCCGCCGGCACGGCCCACACATCGCTCGACGCGGAGCCCGCCTCCTCGCGCGGCAGGCCGTAGATGACCGTGGCGTCGTCGAGCCACTCGACCTGGTCGTCGACGCTGTGCTCCTCCGCCAGCACGACCTCCGTTCGCGTCCGCAGGTCGTACACCGCCAGCCGCCACTTGCCCGGCGACAGGTCGCCGTGCTTCTTGAACGCGATCCGGGTGCCGTCCGGCGACAGCGACGGGCACTCCACGTCGCTGCGCGACGCGGTGACCGTACGCCCGGAGAGGCTGCCCTCGACGAGCCAGGTCTTCCCGCCGGAGGCCGCGGTCGCGTAGAACCGGTTGTCGTCGACGAAGGTGACGCCCCAGAGGTTCTTGTCCGCGGCCTTGACCACCTTGCCGCCGACGATCAGCCGGAACTTCTCGATGTCGCCGACGACCTCGCCGTCGGTGGCGGCGACGATGGTGCGGGTGGAGAACTGGCCGGGATTGGCATAGGAATCGCCGAAGACGAAGGTCGTGGTGGCGACCAGCGACCCGTCCCGCGACAGCCGGGCCCGGCTCGGGACGCCGGTCAGCGGAAGGTCACGCAACGGCGCCCAGGCGGCGTCCAGCAGCTGCGCCTTGTACGTCGTGACGATGCCGCGGTCCGCGGACAGGCAGATGGCGTCGTCGGCCGTGGCGTAGACCCGCTCGCAGGACGCCGGCGTGAACGTCCGGGGGCCGCCCGGCGCGGCCAGCGGCACCATCGCCACCTGGCCGTAGCCCTGGCCCAGGGCGGTGCTGCGAAAGACCAGGCGCGGCTGGGCGCGCAGGGTGGCGAGGTCGCCGCCCACCGCGACGACCGGGGCGTTGGCCCGGGTGGTGGCCTGGCTCTGCCGCACCTGCCACACGTATCCCCCGGCGCCGAGCAGAACGACGACCAGGATCCCGGCCAGCAGAGCGATCCGCAGCCGAATAGTCACGCCGAGCCCACCTTTCGCATGCCCTTCCGACCCTCTCGGCCACGACCGTCGGCAGCTCCCGCGAGGCGACGCTCGGTGCAGGCGGTCATGCGGGAGCCTCCGTCCGGTCGACGCCGCGCAGCAGCCAGGCCGCCACCGGCACCGCCGCGAACAGCAGGCCCGCGAACAGCAGCAGCGACCGGCTCGGCCCCTGCAGGCTCCACAGCAGACCGAACATCACCGACGAGGCGAACCGGGCCAGCGCCACGACGGTCTGCGCCGCCGCGATGCCGCTGCCCCGCGTCTCGGCCGGCACCAGCCGGCTCACCAGGGCGGGCAGCACGCCGTCGGTCGCCGCGTAGAAGACGCCGAGCAGCAGCAGGACGCCGAGCGTCAGCCCCACCCCGCCGGCCGGCAGCGCCGCGAGCAGATAGCACGCGAGCAGCGCGCCGTGCCCGGCCACCAGGACGCGGCCGCGGCCGACGCGGTCGGCCAGCCGGCCCAGCGGTACGGCGAGCGCCAGGTACGCGACGTTGGTGCCCACGTACAGCAGCGGGAAGTACCCGGCGGCGAAGTTGTCGCGTTCCTGCAGCGACAGGTAGAGGAAGCCGTCGCCGACGGTCAGCACACCCAGCACCCCGGCGGCGAGCAGGGGACGGCGCAGCTTCCGGCCGCCGACCTCCCGCAACGCCCGGCGCAGCCCGATCCGCGCGGCCCCCGCGGTGGTGCGCAGGTTCGGCACGAACAGCACGAGGACCGCCAGCCCGACCAGCGCGAAGCCGAAGGACACCACGAAGATCGAGTCGTAGCTGCCCGGCACGGTGGCCAGCAGCGCGAACGCCACCAGCGGGCCGAGCGCGGCACCGAACGTGTCGAGCGCGCGGTGCACGCCGAACGAGCGGCCCAGCATGCTCGGCTCGGACGCCTCGGCGATGAGCGCGTCGCGGGGCGCGGTGCGCAGGCCCTTGCCGAGCCGGTCGGCGGTCACCACCGCGGTGATGGCGGCGAAACCCGCGGCGGGCAGCATCGCGAGGCGGCTGAGCGCCGAAGCGCCGTACCCGAGCACGGCCACCCACTTGGGCTGCCCGCCGCGGTCCCCCGCGTAGCCGCCGGCGATCCGCACGAACGCGCTGACGCCCTGGTAGGTCCCGTCCAGGAAGCCGTAGGCGACCGGGCTCAGCCCGACCGCCGCGGTGAGATACAGCGGCAGGACCGACGCCACCATCTCCGAGGAGACGTCGGTGAGCAGGCTGACCACTCCGAGCAGGAACACTGTCGACGAGACCCGCCGGACGGTGCTGCCGGCTCCCGGCGCCGCGTCGGCCCCGGGCTGGTCCCGCAGCGACACGTACACGTTGCTCGCCCACCCTTCCGCGCCCGCTCCCCTGAGCGGTCGGCCCAAAAGTACCGGTTCACCGAGCGCCGGCTCGCGGCCCGTTCCGCCTGAACTGGCGGCAGTTCGGGCCGTGCGGCCGCGACGTTCAGCCACCCGCCGCGGCGGCCCGCGCCCCGGCGTGCAGTGCACTCACCCCTGCCGACTGCTCTGGCTTGCTCACCCGCTCAGCCGGCCGGCTGCTCCGGCATGCTCCGCGCACAGCCGGCCCGACTGCTCACCGCACAGCCGGCCCGACTGCTCACCGCACAGCCGGCCGGCTGCTACGGCGTGCTCCGCGTTCAGCCGGCCAGCGCGGCGGCCAGGGCCTCGGCCACCCGGGCCTGCTGCTCCGGCGTGATCTGCGGGTAGATCGGCAGTGACAGGATCTGCGGCCCGGCGGCCTCGGCGTGCGGGAAGGACCCGCCCAGGTCGGCGAACGCGCCCGTGCGATGCACCGGCACCGGGTAGTGGATCGCGGCGCCCACTCCGGCGGCGTTGAGCCGCGACAGCACCTCGTCGCGCCGGGCGCCGGAGGTGTCACCGGGCACCCGTACGCAGTAGATGTGCCACACGTGCTCGTTGCCGTCGAGCGTCACCGGGCGCACCACGTCGAGGCCGGCCAGCAGCTCGTCGTAGCGGGCGGCGGCGGCGCGGCGGCGCTCGTTCCAGCCGGCCAGCCGGGCCAGCTTGGCGCGCAGCACGACGGCCTGCAGACCGTCGAGGCGGCTGTTCACGCCGACCAGGTCGTGCGTGTATTTCTTGAGGCCGCCGTGGCTGCCCAGCGTCCGTACCGTGGTGGCGAGCTCCTCCGACGCGGTGACGACCGCGCCGGCGTCGCCGTAGGCACCGAGGTTCTTGCCGGGGTAGAAGCTGGTGGCCGCGATGCCGTCCGCGCCGGCGCCGCGGCCGTGGCGGGTGGCGCCCTGGCACTGGGCGGCGTCCTCGACGACGGCCACGTCGCGGCCGGCCAGGCCGGCCCGCAGCTGCTCGACCGGCGCGAGCTGGCCGTACAGGTGGACCGGCGCGATGGCCCGGGTGGCCGGGGTGACGGCGGCGAGCGCGGCCTCGACGTCGATGAGGTACGTGCGCGGGTCGCAGTCGACCAGCACCACCCGGCCGCCGGCGCGGGCGACCGCCTCGGCGGTGGCGATGAACGTGTTGGCCGGCAGGATCACCTCGGCGCCCGGCCCGACACCGACGGCGCGCAGGGCGAGCTCGAGGGCGTCGGTGCCGTTGGCCACGCCGACGCAGTGCGGCAGGCCGGAGAACGCGGCATATTCCTGCTCGAAGGCGGCCACCTCGGCGCCGCCGATGAACGCCGTCTCGGCGATGATGCGCTTGAAGCCGGTTTCGACCTCTTCGGCCACCTCCGCGTGGGCGGCGGCCAGGTCGACGAGCGGGATGCGGGTCATGGCTGAGTCTCCTTTGGCATGCCCTCGTGGCCCTCGTCGTCACGGTTGTGCGCCGCTCGCGCTGAGCGAGGCTCGGTGCGATCGGTCATACCGGGGCAACTCCTGCCGGGTCGGGGGTGAGCATCGCGAGCCGGGTCTCGAGGTCGGCGATCTTCATGAGGAGGTCCTGGGTCCGCAGGCCGAGCGTCTGCTTGACCGAGCGGATCACGTCGGCGGCCGGCGCCGGCGGCTCCCCGTCGAGCTGGACGGTGTGCAGCCTGAGCACGCCGTCGCCGGTGAGCACGTCGACCCAGCCCGCGGCCGCGGACCGGCCGACCGGGCGGCCGGGCACCCGGCCGTCGTAGCGGGGCGCGTCGTGACGCACCTCGGCGCGGTGCACCAGCAGCCGGCGCAGCCCCAGGTAGGTGTAGGCGCCCGGAAACGGCGGGGTGAGCGACCGCACCAGGCGGTCGACGCCGGCCGTCGGGTCGGCCCAGCGGATCTCGCCGTCCTCCGGCAGCCGGGTGCAGCTGTAACTGGCCGCGCCCTCGTCCTGCGGCTCGCCGAGATCGCCACCGAGCCGGCGGCGGACCGCGCCGGCGAGGTGGTCGCGCTGGAGGCCGTTGAGCCGCTCGTACAGCTCCGACACCGTGTCGGCCGGCCCGATGGGCACGCTGCCGGCGAACAGCACGCCACCGGCGTCCAGCTCGGGCTCCAGGCAGTGGATCGAGATGTGGGCGTCCGGCTCGCCGTTGATGATCGCCCAGTTGACCGTGGCCCGCCCCCGGTAGCGGGGCAGGGGCGCGTAGTGCACGTTGACGAACGGGCGCCCGGCCACCAGGTCGGCCGGCAGGATGCGGTCGTAGGAGGAGACCACGACCGCGTCGGGCCGCTCGCGTTCCACGACAGCGCGCAGCGACGCGACGGACGTGTCGCCGACCACGGGCACGCCGTGGCGCGCGGCCAGGGCCGTCACGTCGTCCTCGCCGGCCCGCAGCAGCGCCACGACGGTGAACCCGTCGAGCAGCCCGGCCAGCGCGGTTGCCGTGGTGGGCCCGATACCGACCAGGACGACGCGGGGTCGCTCATATGACGAACTTGCCTGGGTTTTCCGCCGCGGATGGGAATCAGCCGAGCTCATCCACGAACTCCAGGTCTCGGGCCGTGCGCCGGGCGACCGGCCGGAGCAGCACCTCGGCCACCTTCAGGCCGCCGGTCTGCAGGCGGACGATCGGGTCCGGGCCGACGGCCGACGGGAGGACACCCATGTGGCCGGCGCCCGGCGCGGCGGCCGGCCAGACCGGCAGCCGGTGGGCGGCGAGGCCGGCCCGGTCGAGGTCGCCCCAGTACTGCGCGACGAGGCAGCCGGGCCAGCGCGCGGCCAGCGCCGCCACCTCGGCGGGGCCGAGGACCGGGGCGCCGGTCGGCCGCAGGGCCACGAGCAGCGCGTCGGGCTGCGGACCGTCGAGCAGCTCCGCCAGGGACGCCGCGGCCGCCACCTCGGCGCCGGCGCTCGTCAGCCCCCGCACGACGAAGTCGAGGAACGGGTTGTCGCAGAGCACGGCGACCCGGCTCCGGTAGGCCGGCACCTCCGCGTCGAGCAGCAGCTTGACGGCCATCAGCCCGAGGTAGGAGAAGACGTCGACGGCCGGGTGCCGTTCGTTGGTGCCCGCCACCGCGATCCCCCGCGCGCGCAGCGCCGGGATGTCGAGGTCGGAACGCCCGGCCTCGGCCTCCCACGCCTCGAACATCAGGGGCACGACCGCCGTCGGCTTCATGAGGGAGATCATCGCCTCGTCGATGGGACGGACGTGGCCGCTGTTGGTCACCACGTCGGCCCGGGAGATGTCCTCCGGGCGCCGGGTGGTGGTGACGGTGACCCGGCCGGCCACCCCGGCCGCCTCGGCCAGCGCGAGCGTCTGCCGGGTCACCTCCGCGGCGGTGCCGTAGCGGGTGTCCCGGGTCAGCGCGACGACGTCGGCGGCGCCCGCCATCGCCGCCAGCACCGGCGTGACCGCGTACGGGCCGGTGGCCGCCTCGGTCAGCACCACCGCTCCGGACAGGTCGAGCCGGCACTCCTCGACGGCACCGCGCATCAGCCGCAGCAGCCGGTCGGTGCGCAGGCCGGGCCGGACGGCCGGCTCGGCGGACGCGACCGCCGTCACGCCCGGCCGCCGGCGAGCTCGCGCAGGATGCCGACGATGTAGTCCTGGTCGTCGGCGGTCAGCGCGTGGTGCAGGGGCAGGATCAGCGAGTCGCGGGTCAGCCGCTCGGTCACCGGCAGCGGGCCCGGGGTGACGTCGGCGTACGCCGGCTCCAGGTGCGCGGCCATGATGCCGCGCCGGGCGGACACGCCCCGGGCGGCCAGCGCGGCCAGGGCCTCGTCGCGGCCGGTGCCGTACTCCGGGTTGAGCAGCACCCAGAACGACTGGTAGTTGGTCTGCCCGTAGGCCGGGTCCCGGACCGGGACCAGCCCGTCGATGCCGGCCAGCAGCTCCTGGTATCGAGCGGCCAGCTCGCGGCGCTGCGCGACCAGCCCGGCCAGCCGGCCGAGCTGCACGAGCCCGACCGCCGCCTGGATGTCGGTCATCCGGTAGTTGTAGGCGGTCTCCAGGTAGGCCTCCAGGACCGGCTGCGCGCTGGCGTGCCGGTCGGCGGCGGAGACGTTCATGCCGTGCTCGCGCAGCCGCCGCAGGCGCCCCGCCCGCTCGGCGTCGTCGACGGTGACCATGCCACCCTCGCCGGTGGTGATGAGCTTGCGGGGGTGGAACGACCACGCGGCGATCGCCGCGCCGGTGCCGGCCGGCTGGCCGTACGCGGTGGAGCCGGCCGCGCACGCGGCGTCCTCGACCAGGCCGACGCCCCAGCCGTCGGCGGCCTTGCGCAGCGCGGCGGTGTCGAACGGGACGCCGCCCTGGTGCACGGCGATGACCGCCCGGGTGCGCGGGGTGCGCACCGCGTCGATGGTCTCGACGGTGAGGTTGCCGGTCGCCAGGTCGACATCGGCGAAGATCGGCGTCGCCCCGACGTAGCGGACCGCGTTGGCGGTGGCGATGAACGACAGCGACGGCACGATCACCTCGTCGCCCGGACCGACTTCCAACACCACCAGCGCCAGGTGCAGCCCGGTGGTGCAGGAGCTGACCGCGACGCCGTGGACGGCACCGACCGTCGCCGCGAACTCCTGCTCGAAGCGGGCGACGCGGGGACCCTGGGCGACCCAGCCGGAGCGGACGGCGTCGGCCGCGGCCAGCGCCTCCTCCTCGCCCAGCAGGGGGATCATGACCGGGATCTTGCGCTGGCTCATCGGGACTCCCGCCACCACTCCACCAGGCCCCGCAGGCCCTCGTGCAGACCCAGCTCGGCCCGGAAGCCGAGCTTTTCCGCCGCGTAGCCGGTCTCGGCCAGGCGGCGGGTGACCCCGTTGACCGCGCGGGCCGGGCCGTGCTCGGGGGCGAGGTCGGACTTCATGACCTCGCTGAGCGCCTCCGCCAGCTCCTTGAGGCTGGTCTCGGTGCCGCTGGCGATGTTGAACACGTCGTCGGTGACGTCGGCGCGGGCCGCCAGGATGTTGGCGCGGGCGATGTCGGCGACGTGCACGAAGTCCATCGTCTGCAGGCCGTCGCCGAGGATCAGCGGCGGGGTGCCCGACTCGATGCGCTCCATCCAGCGGATCAGCACCTCGGTGTACAGGCCGAAGATGTCCATCCGGGGGCCGTACACGTTGAAGTACCGCAGGGCGACGTAGTCGAGCCCGTGCATGCTGTGGAAGCTGCGGAGAGTGGCCTCGTTGAAGGCCTTGGCGGCGCCGTAGAACGTGTCGTTGTTGTACGGGTGGTGCCGCTCGGTGGTGGGGAACTGCTCGGCCAGGCCGTACACCGACGCCGACGAGGACGCGATGAGCTTCTTGACGCCCTCGGCGGCCGCCGCCTCCACGACGTTGAAGGTGCCGTCCACCAGCACCTCGTTGGCCAGCCGCGGCTCCTCCGCGCACTGGGTGATGCGGATGGCCGCCAGGTGGAAGACCAGGTCCTTGCCCGCGGTGACCTCGCGGACCAGCGCCTGGTCGCGGATGTCGCCCTCGACCAGCCGCAACGGGCCGTTCGCCGTCGCCCAGGCGAGATTCTCCCGCCGGCCCCGCACGAAGTTGTCGAGAACGACGATCTCGGCGGCCCCGCCGCGGATGAGTTCGTCGACGACGTGTGACCCGATCGTGCCTGCCCCGCCGGTGACGAGGGCGCGCGCGCCCTCGATCTGTACGCCCGTCACGCCATGTGCCCTTCGTCCAGCTTGATCATTGTTCCGCCCTCGGCCAGGCTGAGCGAGGCGGCCTGCAGAATCTCCAGTACGCGCAGCCCGGAACGGCCGTCGGTCAGCGCGGGCGAGCCGGTGGTGATGGCCCTCGCGTACTCGTCCACCATCGTGCGCAGCGCCTCCCGCTCGACCAGCGCCGGCGCGACCATGTCGCCGGAGCGGTAGGAGACGAGGATGTCATGCCGCTGTTCGTCGCCGAGCTCCGGCGACGACACGTCGACACCCCGGTCGTAGATGGCCAGCCGCTGGCTCGGGTTGAGGTCGTCCCACACCAGGGTCCGCTTCGACCCGCCGAAGATCGCCGTGCGAATCTTGACGGGAGACAACCAGTTGACGTGGATATGCGCGATCGCGCCCGTATTGAGCTGCAGGGTCAGATAAGCCACGCACGCCCGGCCGGCGCCGATGCCGTCGGCGCCGTGCGCGGCGACCGCGACGGGGGCGACGCCCGGTGGGAGCACGAAGTCGAGGATGGACAAATCGTGCGGCGCGAGATCCCAGACCACGTCGATGTCGCGCTGCACCAGCCCGAGGTTGATCCGCACCGAGTCGAGGAAGTGCAGCTCGCCCAGCTCGCCGGAGTGCAGCAGCTCCCGGATGCGCAGCACCGCGGGGGTGTAGCAGTAGGTGTGGTCGCACATCAGCGTCAGGCCGCGCCGGTCCGCCTCCTCGACGAGCTGGCGGCCCTCCTCGTAGGTGGCGGCGAGCGGCTTCTCCACGAGCACGTGCTTGCCTGCGCGCAGCGCGGCCATCGCGACCGGCAGATGCGTGCCGGCCGGGGTCGCGATGGCGACGGCCCGCACCTCGGGATCGGCGAGGACCTCGTCGAGGTCGGCGGAGACCCGCACGGTCGAATAGTCGCCGAGGACCCGCCGGGCCCGGTCGACGTCGAGGTCACACAGCCAGCGCAGCCGGAAGGTGCGGGACGCCTGGAAGTTGCGGACGAGGTTGGGGCCCCAGTAGCCGGCCCCGACGACAGCGATCCCGATCGGGTCGTCGGACACGGAAGGCGGAGGAGTCACAGACATCCGTTCGTTCTGGAAGCCGAGGGCTTCGTCGAAATAGCGGTGAGGCGTCGGTGCGTGCCTGACAGTGAGCGGTGGGACGGGCACGCCGACGCTAGCCCGACGGCAAGTTACCGATCCCGTCGGGCCCGGCGCCAGATCATTGACGGATATCGGCGGGGCCGGGGAACAAGCCGGTACCTTCGGGTATCGCGGCAGCGACTGTCGGTCAGCGGAAACGCCGACCTTCGGTCAGATTGACCGCTAGCGCGGGTATTTCGCGTCACTGGGCCCGCGCCGCCACTACCCTGACCCGGTCGGCCGACCGGTGGCCGGCGTGTGTGTGTGTCTGGAAAGGACCCACTTGACTTCCTCCACCCGCCTAAAGGCGGGGGATTCCAGCGGTCACCCGCCGGGTTTCCTGCTTCACCGGCGACTGCCCCGTCCGGGAGGACTCCCGTTGAGGTCTTACACCGCCTCCACAGGCAATCACGGAGAGCCCCTCCGCGAGAATGTTCCGCGCCGCGTTCACGTCACGGTCATGGACAACGCCGCACCGACAGGTCCACTGGCGTATGTTCAGCGGCATCTTCTCGGCCTGCGCACCGCACGCCGAACACAGCTTGGACGACGGGAACCAGCGGTCTACCGTGACCACGTCCCGGCCGTGCCACTCGGCCTTGTACTTCAGCATCGTGCGGAACTGCCGCCAGGCCGCATCGCTGATGGCCCTGGCCAGGGTGTGGTTTTTGACCATGTTGCGGACGGTCAGGTCCTCGATCACGATCGTTTGGTTGTCACGAACGAGCCGAGTCGTCAGCTTGTGCAGGTGATCGCGGCGGCGATCGGCTATCCGGGTATGGATACGGGCGACCTTGAGCCGGGCCTTGGCCCGGTTGTCGGAACCTTTCTCCTTGCGGGCCAGGTTCCGCTGGGCGCGGGCCAGCCGTGCCCGGTCGGCGCGTTCATGCTGCGGATTGGCCATCTTCTCCCCGGTACTCAAGGTGAACAGGTGGGCCAAACCGGCGTCGATCCCGACTGCCCCAGTCGCAGTGGTTTCCGGGATCACATCGTTACAGAGCAACGACACGAACCACCGATCGGCCGAGTCACGGCTGACGGTCACCGTCGACGGCGACGCACCCTCGGGCAACGGCCGGGACCACACAATGTCCAGCGGTTCGGTCATTTTCGCCAGGGTCAGCCGCCCGTCGCGGTAGCGAAACGCGCTGTTCGTGTACTCCGCCGACCGGCGCGACCGCTTCTTGCTCTTGAAGCGCGGATACCGGGACCGCTTGGCGAAGAAGTTCGTGAACGCCGCCTGCAGATGCCGCAGGCCCTGCTGCAGCGGTACGCAGGAGACCTCGTTGAGGAACGCCAACTCCTCGGTCTTCTTCCAGCCGGTCAGCAAGGCCGAGGTCGCGTTGTAGGTGACCCGTTCCTGGCGCAGCGTCCACGCCTCGGTGCGGGCAGCCAACGCCAGGTTGTAGACCTTGCGGACGCAGCCAAAGGTGCGGGACAGCTCTACTGCCTGGGTATCGGTCGGGTAGAACCGGTACTTGAACACCCGTTTCACAACCCTGACCTCGACTCAAATCCTAGACCCATGACTAGTCCAGAACGAGGCGACGTGCTACTCGGCCGTTGCTAACTTACCTCCCCGCCTGAAGGCGCGGGTATCCACGAAAGAAGATCTGATGACCGAGGCATCCCCGACCCGTGACGGCGTGACCGTCGCACCGAGCGCTGACGTCGACCCGCGCGCTGAGATCGGCGCCGGCACCCGGATCTGGCACCTCGCCCAGATCCGGGAGGACGCGTCCCTCGGCCGGAACTGCACCATCGGCCGTGGCGCCTACGTCGGCCCCGGCGTCGTCGCCGGCGACAACGTCAAGCTGCAGAACCACGCGCTGGTCTACGAGCCCGCCCGCCTCGGCGACGGCGTGTTCATCGGCCCCGCGGCGGTGCTGACCAACGACGAGTATCCGCGCGCGGTCACCCCGGAGGGCCGGCTGAAGTCCGGCGCCGACTGGACCGCCGTCGGCGTGACAATCGGTGAGGGCGCGGCCATCGGCGCGCGCGCCGTGTGCGTCGCCCCGGTCACCGTGGGCAGCTGGGCGCTGGTCGCCGCGGGCGCGGTCGTCACCAAGGACGTAGCCGACTTCGCGCTCGTTGTCGGCGTTCCCGCCCGCCGGATCGGCTGGGTGGGCCGCGCGGGGCGCCCGCTGGTCGCCAAGGGCGACGGCACCTGGGTCTGCCCGGAAACCGGCGCCGAATACACCGAGACCGAGGGTCGCCTGGCCGAGGGCTAGCATCGTCTTGATCTTCACAGCGGCGCCGGCCCGGTCGAACCGGGATGACCGGCGATCGCTCGGCCGGCGCCGTATGCTTCTACGGTCGTCGAGACAGACAGCGGAGGGACTGCTATGCGGGTCTTGCTGGTCGCCCCTCCCGGAGCGGGCAAGGGCACCCAGGGTGCGTTGATCGCCACGCATTTCGACGTTCCCCACATCGCCACCGGCGACCTGCTCCGCGACCACGTGGCCCGGCAGACCGAGTTGGGTGTCGCCGTCCAGGACCACCTCAACCGGGGCGAGCTGGTCCCGGACGCGATCGTCCTGGACATGGTGCGCTCGGCGTTCCTCGAAGCGAAGCAGCGCGGCGGCGGATACGTCCTGGACGGCATGCCGCGCAACATGACGCAGGCGCGGGCGCTGTATCAGGTCGGGCAGAGCCTGGACATGACCGCGAACGTCGCCCTGCACCTGAAGGCCGACGACGACGAGCTGACCCGCCGCCTGCTCGCCCGCGCTGCCCTGGAGCACCGCTCCGACGACTCCGAGGACGTCATCCGGCGGCGGCTCGCGCTCTACCACGAGGTGACGCATCCGATCGTGGACTGGTACGGCTCGCGGGGCATCCTGGTGTCCGTGGACGCCATGCGGCCCGTCGAGCGGGTGGCCCGTCAGATCCTCACCGCCCTCGAGGCCATGCGCTCGCTGGTCGATCTCGTTCCCGAGAACGCCCGGCGCTCGGTCGACCTCACCGGGCTCGGCGCCGCGTTCGGCGACGCCTGACCACACCCTTTCCCGACCGCGCGACGCGGTATTTCGGCACCCTCGTGCTATGCATGCAATCGTATGACCGCATCGGCGGAGTACCATGCGGGTATGTCGCAGTCTCGGCGGCGCCGTCCGGTGGCCGACGGCGAAACGATCCCGCCCGGCGACACCCCACCGCCCGCCGGCGGCCCACAGGCAGCGCCGGCGGTGCCGCGGCGCCGGGCCCCCACCATGCGGGACATCGCCGCCGCGGCCGACGTCTCGCAGAGCACCGTCTCGCGGGTGCTCAGCGGCGTCGAGACGCGGGTGCCGATCGCGGCCGAGACCCGCGAGCGGGTCATCGAGGCGTCGCGCCGGCTCGCCTACCGTCCCAATCCGCTGGCCCGCGGCCTGCGGGGTGCCTCGACGAACCTGATCGGCGCCGTGGTCCGCGACTTCAGCGACCCGTTCTTCGCCGAGGCCATCGAGGCCCTGGTCAAGGAGTCGATGGCGCACGGCTACAACGTCGTGCTCGGGCACGTCTCCCCCCGGCTCGACGAGGCGGTCCCGCTGACCGCGGTGCTCGAGACCCGGCACACCGACGCCATCGTGCTGCTCGGCGACGTCCGGGTCCATCCGCGGCTCCTGGAGGACCTGCGCGTCTCGCGGGTGCCGGTGGTGGCCCTCTGGCAGGGCACCAGCCCGCTCGAGTTCCCGACCGCCGACACCGACGACCGCGCCGGCATCCAGGCGGGCCTGGAGCACCTGGCCTCGCTCGGTCATCGCCGCATCGCGTTCGTGAATGCCGAACTACCCGGCGACTTCTCGGTCCGGGAGGCCGCGTACGTCGAGTTCATGCGGGCGCGGTTCGGCGGCGTGCCGGACGGCTACGTCGAGCGCTGCCCCAACACGATGGCCGGTGGCGACGCGGCCGTGCGCCGGCTGCTGGCGCTGCCCGATCCGCCGAGCGCGGTGGCGACCTCGACGGATCTGATCGCCGTCGGGGTCCTGCACGCGGCGCACAGCCTCGGCGCCACCGTCCCCGACCGGCTGTCGGTCGTCGGCTTCGACGACATCGAGATCTCCAGCCACACCGTGCCCGCGCTGACGACCTCCCGGATGCCGACCGCCAAGATCGTCAGCTACGCCATCAACCTGGCGGTCAGCCTGGCCCGGAATCCGGAGGCCGGGCACGAGCCGAGCATCGAGATCTTCGCCCCGGAGCTCGTCGTCCGGGAGTCGACCGCGCGCCCGGCCCGTCGCCGGCGCTGAGGCCGGGCCGGCCCGCGGTGCTCGGGCCGGGCCCGCCGCGCCGGTCAGCGCGGCAGCCATACCCGCATGCCGCCGGCGCCGCGGTTGGCCCAGGCGTGGTAGGGCACCGCGGGCACGGTGCCGTCGCCCGCCGCCAGGCCCGTGACGGGCAGGCCCACCCCGATCACACCGTCGGGAAGATCTGGCCGGGCCGCGGCGACGGCTTCGCGCGAGGGATCCCACCGGATGTCCTCGAGCACGGCGTCCGCCGGCAGGTCGGCCGACTCGACGCAGTACACCAGCGGGCCGCGTTCGAAGGCCACGCAGCCGCGCACCGCGTCGACCCGCGGGTCCGGTTCGATCCGGCGTACGGGCATCTCCAGCCGCAGTATCACCTCGTCGCCGGGGTGCCAGTCGCGCCGGCGCTCGACGACGCCCGGCCCCACCGGGGCCGGGGCCTCGCCGGCGACCGACAGCGTCGCCGACCCGCACCACTCCGGCACCCGCAGCGACAGCGTCCACGGGTGGGCGGGCGTGCGTTCGACCCGGACGGCGACGCGGCCGTCCCAGGGGTATGCGGTGCGGACCGCGACCTCCGCCTCCTGGTCACCGATCCGCGTGCGGATGTCCGCCGCGGCGTACTGGTGCAGCTGAATGCCGGTTTCGTCGGCGGTCGCCAGATATTGCTGCCACGAGCTCAGCAGCCGCATCAGGTTGGGCGGGCAGCAGGCGCAGGACTGCCACGGCATGCGCCGCCCGCTGCCGTCCTCCTCGAAGGTGCGGTGGGTCCGCCGCTGCAGCGGGTTGACGTAGAAGAATTCCGTGCCCGACTGCGACACGCAGGAGAGCACGCCGTTGTAGACGGCCCGCTCGATGGCGTCGGCGTAGCCGGGTTCGCCGGTCGCCAACAGCAGGCGCCAGGCCAGCATGACGCTCGCGATGGCCGCGCAGGTCTCCGCGTACGCGCGGTCGGGCGGCAGCTCGTACGGATCGCCGAAGGCCTCGTCGCGGTGCCGGCTGCCCACGCCGCCGGTCAGGTAGCGGCGGGTGCGCACCATGTCGTGCCAGCGGCGCTGCACGGCCGCGAGCAGGTCCTCGTCGCCGGACTCGACCGCGACGTCGACCGCACCGCAGTCGAGGTAGAGCTGCCGGACGCTGTGCCCGGCCACCTCCGCGGCCTGCCGGACGGGCTCGTGGTCCTGCCAGTAGGCCGCGCCGAACCGCCCGCCGCCGAGCGAGCCGTGCCCGCGCCGGTCGAGCATCCGGGCGGCCAGCGCCAGGTAGCGTTGCTCGCCGGTGGTCCGGGCGAGCTCGACCAGCGCCATCTCGATGATGGGATGCCCGTCGATCCCGTCCGGGCCGTCGGCGCCGAACTCGCGGTCGATGTGGTCGACCGCGCGGACCGCGATCGCCAGCAGGCGGTCGTCGCCGAGGGCCCGGTGCCAGGCGACGGCGGCCTGCACGAGGTGACCCGTGCAGTAGAACTCGTGCCCCCACGGCAGATCGGCGTAGGGCCGCCCGTCCCCGATGACCGCGACGAAGCTGTTGAGGTAGCCGTCCGGGCGCTGGGCGCGCGCCACGACCGCGATCGTCTCGTCCGCCGCCGCCCGCAGCCAGGGGTCCTCGGCACGGCCCAGCTCCCAGCCGGCCGCTTCGAGCCATTTGTAGACGTCCGAGTCGAGGAACGGCAGCAGCGATCCCCCCGAGTCGGCGGCGGCCCGGTAGGTCCCCGCGGAGCCGGCGGCCAGCCGGAGGTTGTCCAGGGTTCCGGCCCGGCGCAGTTGGGCATAGCCGTGCGGGATCGTGCGGTCGCGGTTGACCCGGAGCCGCTCCTCCCAGAATCCATTCCGGACAGAGACCCCGCCGGAGTCGATCGGCCGCAACGGGGACTTCGCCGTCGGCGACGGCTGGACACAGTGGGCGCCGGTCACTCCACCCAGATTCATTTCACCGCTCCGCTCATCAGGCCTGAGACGTAGTAACGCTGCAGGAGGAGATAGACAGCCACACAGGGAACGATCGAGATCGTGATGCCCGCTTGCAACATGCCCCAGTCGGTGCCGCCGAGGCTCGTCTCGGTGCGGGCGGCCGCGAGAACGAGCGGAAGGGTGAACTTCGAGCCCTTGCTCATCATCACGAGAGCGCCGAGGAACTCGTTCCACGACATGATGAAGGCGAACAGCGCGACCGTCACGACGGCCGGGAACGCGGCGGGCAGGAAGACCTTCCGGAGCGCCTGGAACGAGTTGGCACCGTCCACGACGGCGGCCTCCTCCAGCTCGCGCGGCACCGCGGCGAAGCTGTTGCGCAGCACATAGACGCTGAACGGCAACTGGATGGCGGTGTGCACGATGGCCAGGCCCACCAGCGAGTTGGTGAGGCCCACCTTGGCGAAGGTCAGGAACATCGGCGTCAGCAGCGCCTGGTAGGGCACGATCAGGGCGAGCAGCAGGACGACGAAGACGAATTCCTTGGCCGGCACCCGGAACCGAGCCAGCGCGTACGCGGCGGGCACGGTCAGCAACAGCGTGAAGGCGATCGTCAGCATCGCCGTGCCGAAGCTGTTGAACAGGTAGGTCAGCAGCCCCTGCTGATAACTCCACAGCCGCTCGTAGCTGTCCAGGCTCACCGCGTGCGGCAGGTAGGTCGGCGGTGTCGCGGCGGCCTCCTCGGTCGGCTTCACCGAGGCGAGCACGGACGCGAGCAGGGGCAGGAGCATCACCGTGCACAGGGCGACGCACAGCGCGCCGACCAGATAGCCACGCCGGCCCGGCCCCCGGCGGCGGATGCGGCCGGCGCGCACCGCGGTCCGCCGCGCAGCGACGCCGGCGGTCTTGGTCGCTTGGCTCATGCGTGGCTCCGGCGGGTGAGAAGGAGTTGGACCACGGTGAAGGCCAGGATCGTCAGCGCCAGAATCATCGACAGGGCCGCGCCGTAGCCGAGCTTGAGGTAGGGGAACGAGTTCAGGTAGACGAAGAACACCGAGGTCGACGTCTGGTTCTGCGGTTGGCCCGCGGTCATGATGTAGAACTGGTCGAACGCCAGCAGCGACCCGACGACGCTGAGCAGCGTCACCAGCAGCACGGTGCGCAGCGTCAGCGGCAGGATGATCCGGGTGACCCGCTGCCAGAAGCCGGCGCCGTCGACCACGCTCGCCTCGGAGACCTCGGTCGGTATCGCCTGGATGGCGCCGATGAACAGCACCATGCCGAAGCCGATGACCTTCCAGACCACCGAGGCGATGATCGCGAGGTTGGAGCGGTCGGCGTCGACACCGAGCCAGACGATCGGCTCGGCGATGACGCCGAGGTCCCCCAGGGCCGCGTTGACGAGCCCGAAGTCGGTGCTGAACAGCCAGTACCACAACAGGCTCGACACGCCGAGCCCGATGACGACCGGGGTGAACAGCACCGTCCTCGTGACCCGGCGCAGCCGGCTGCCGCCCGAGGTGAGCAACGCGAGCAGGTAGCCGCCGATGATGAGAATCGGCGTGATGATGAGCGTGTACTTGAGCGTGAACCCGAACGACACCCAGAACTGCCGATCGTGCAGCGCCCGGGTGTAGTTGTCCAGGCCCACCCACGTCGGCGGGCTGATCAGCGACCAGTTGTGCAGCGACATCCACGCCATCCGCAGCAACGGCCACACGGTGAACGCGAACACGAACAGCAGTGCCGGGCTCAGGTACAACAGCCCGAGCCACCTTCGTCTCCAGCCCCGGTACACGCCGGCCCTCCTCGCCTAGCCCTGACTGGCAACGTCCTTCATCGCCTTCTTCGCGTCGGCGATGACGGTGTCGAGGTTGTCGTCGGTGTAGTACGCCCGTTGCAGCATCTGCAGCCACGGACCCTGTGGTGAGTTGATCTGCTCGAAGAAGGTCGTCGTGTACGGCGTCTTCCCGACCGTGAGGGCCTTGGCCACGTCCCGCACCAGCGGCTCGGCGGTGAAGTACTTGTTGTCCACCATGTCCTCACGCGTGGTGAGGTTGAGCGCCTTGGCGTACACGTCGACCTGGACCTCGTCGGAGAGCAGGAACTTCATGAAGTTCACGGCGTCGGCCACGCGCTTGCTGCCCTTCGGCACCACCACGAGGTCGCCGCCGATGAACGAGGCGGACGAGTTCGGCGCTGCCCCCGGCAACAGCGCGATCCCGAACTTCATCTTCGGGTTCTGCTGGCGGGCCAGCGTGATGTTGAAGTTGCCGGTGCCCATCATGCCGACCTTGCCCGAGCCGAACTGCAGGTGGAAGGTCTCGCCGTTCTCGGCCCGGTCGCCCTGGTGCACGTTGCCGGCCTTGACCATGTCACGGGTGAACTGGAGCACCTGCTTGACGCCCTCGCCGGTGAGCGGCTCGTCGCTCGGGCCGGTCGCCTCGATCTTCGCCCCGGACGCCCACATGAGCGGCCCGACGGTGAAGATGTTGCAGCCGGCGCAGTTTCCGGGCAGGTAGTAGCCCTTGACGTCGCCGCCGAGCGCGGTGATCTTGTCCGCGTACGATCGCAGCTCCGCCAGGCTGGTCGGCGGCTTCGCCGGGTCCAGCCCCGCCTTGGTGAAGAGGTCCTTGTTGTAGAACAGGGCCGACACGTCGGCGTAGAGCGGCACGCCGTACAGCTTGTCCTCGTAGGTCGCCACGGTCATGTGGCCCTTGCTCGCGGTCTTCAGCTCCGGCCAGTCGCGGACCCGGTCGGTGAGGTCGACGAGCTGCTGCGCCTTGGAGAACTGGGGCGCGTAGATGAGATCCATGCCCATCAGGTCGGGCACCTCGCCGGAGGCGATGCCCTGGGCGATCTTCCCGACCATCTCCGTGTGCGGGATATAGGTGAGATTGATCTTGCAGGTGGGATTCTTGGTGTTCCATGCCGCGACGAGCATGTCCACCATCTGCTTGTTGCCGCCCGAGCGCTCCCACATGGTGAGGTCGCCGGTGCCGGCACAGGACGTCGTCGCGGGGGCGACGGTTTCGTTCGCCGCTTGATCGTCGTCGGAGCTGCACGCCCCGAGGAGCACCATGGCGGTCGCGGTGGCTAGGACGGCCCGCCAGGAACGGGTCCTCATCTCGTGCCTCCTCCTGCTTGAGGGGAACCCGGACGACCCTGACGATGCGGACGACCACCCTTGGGTCTCCGGGTAACCAGGCACGCTACACCGCACTGCATACGATTGCACTCATTCGTTTTCATGATGCTGAATCGCACTTCGTGCCTGCCTCTTGACGCAGCGCGACGCCCGTGCCTACCGTGTGGACGATCAGCGGCGGACGACCGCGCACCGCACCACGACCCGACCTGGCAGCACCCCCCAGGTCCGGCAATCGCGCACTCTGCTCGAGCCGTCCGCCCGCATCTCTTCGCGCCCGGTCGGCGTCGTCACGTGAGCAGCGCTGCCCGTCGCGCCGTTGGCGGCTGCCGACGGCCTCCGCCACCGAAGGAGGTTCCCGATGAATAAAGACGTCCATCCCGTCGTTGAACAGGCACTCGACACCCTCCCGCTCAGCCGGCTGACCCGGCGCCGGCTGCTCCGCGGCACCGGGCTGGCCAGCGCGTCGCTCGCCGCTTCCGCACTGATCACCGGCTGCACCAACGAACCGAGCACCTCGGCCTCGGGCGCGGTCGGCAACTTCCCGAAGACCCCCTCCTGGAAGTACGTCTTCGTCTGCCACGTGACGACCAACCCGTTCTTCACGCCCACCCAGTACGGCGCCGAGGACGCCTGCAAGCTGCTCGGCATGCAGTACCAGTGGACCGGCTCGGTCAACTCGGTGGTCGCGGAGATGGTCGACGCCACGAACACCGCGGTCAGCGCCAAGGCCGACGGCATCGCCCTCGCCGTCGTCGACAAGGCGGCCTTCCGGGCGCCGGTGGACAAGGCGCTGGACGCCGGCATCCCGGTCGTCTCGTTCAACGCCGACGGCGCCCGCGACGATCCCGGCACCAACCGGCTCGCCTACATCGGGCAGGGCCTCTACGAATCCGGGTACGAACTGGGCCGGCAGGCGCTCACCAAGATCGACTCCGGCGACGTGGCCGCCTTCATCGCGACGCCGGGCCAGCTGAACATCCAGCCCCGCATCGACGGTGCCCAGCAGGCCTTCAAGGACTCCGGCAAGCCGGTGACCTTCACTCCGGTGGCGACCAACGCCGACATCACCCAGGGACTGTCCATCATCGACGCCTACTCCCAGGGCCACCCCAACCTGGCGGGGCTGCTGGCGGTGGACGCCGGATCCACGCAGAGCGTGGGCCAGACCGTCGCCAAGTACAAGCTGCGGGACAAGGGCCTCAAGGTGGCCGGCGGCTTCGACCTGGTGCCCGAGACGCTCGCCGCGATCAAGAGCGGCGACCTCGACTACACCATCGACCAGCAGCCGTACCTGCAGGGCTTCCTGCCCGTGCTCGCGCTCTACCTGTACAAGCTCACCGGCGGGCTGATCTTCCCGACCCAGACGAACACCGGGCTGCTCTTCGTCACCAAGGACAACGTGGGCCCGTACCAGGACACCAAGACGAGATATCAGGGCTCGGACACCGCGGTGAAGCTGGTCGAACGCTCGGGCGCCATCCCCCACAACTGAGCAATCACTCGAGCGTCAAGAGAGGAACCGCTGATGAGCGACGTCGCCGTGCGGGAGGCCCCGGCCCGGCCCGCGAGCGCGCGACTGCGGCGAGCCCGGGACGCCTTCCTGCACCGGCGGGAGGCGAGCGTGCTCATAGTGGCGATCGGCCTGGTGGTGTACTTCCAGGTCGCCACGCCGATCTTCCTGACCTCCGACAACCTGCGCAACGTCGCCCAGGCCACGGCGCCCACCGCGATCGTCGCGGTGGGCATCGTCTTCCTGCTGGTCAGCGGGGAGATCGACATCTCCGTCGGAATGGTGGCGGCGCTGGCTCCGTACCTGATGCATTACGCCATCGATTTCTACGGCGTGGCGGCGGTGCCGGCCATCATCCTGGCGCTCGCGATCGCGGCCGTCGTCGGCCTGGCGAACGGGCTCATCACCACCCGGTTGGGGGTGCCGTCGTTCGTCACCACGCTCGGCATGTTCTATCTGCTCTACGGCATCCTGCTGACCACCTCGAAGGCCTACCCGGTGGCCATCCCCGAGGCGGTCAAGGGCACCCTGCAGGCCGGGCTGGGCGGCGCGGACTGGGCGACGCTCTGCTGGTGCCTGGCGATCGTGGCGTTGTTCCACGTCGTGCTGACCCGCACCCGGTGGGGCCTGCACACCATCTCGGTCGGCGGCAACCTGCACGGCGCCACCGAGGCGGGCATCCGGGTCAACCGGATCAAGGTGGGCAACTTCATGCTCGTCAGCGTGCTCGGCGCGCTCGCGGGCCTGATGGAGGCGTTCCGGATCAACTCGATCGACCCGAACATCGGCGGCGGCACCCGGATCACCTTCACCGCGATCGCCGCCGCCGTCATCGGCGGCACGGCGCTGGCCGGCGGGTCGGGCACTGTGCTGGGCGCGCTGATCGGCATGTTCGTGCTCGCCGTGCTGCAGAACGGTTTCAACCTCATCGGCATCAGCGCGAACCCGTTCTTCCTGATCCAGGGCGCGGCCATCCTGATCTCCATGATCGCGAACCAGTACCTGTCACGTCTGCGCCGCACGGGAGGGAGATGACATGGCCGACGAGGCGCTCCGGGTCGAGAACGTGGAAAAGCGGTTCGGTGCCCAGACGGTGCTGCGCGGCGTGGACCTGCGGGTCGACCGCGGCGAGGTGCTCGGGCTGCTCGGCGACAACGGCGCCGGGAAGTCGACGCTCGTCAACATCGTCTGCGGCTTCCACCAGCCCGACGCCGGCCGGCTGCTCGTCGACGGCACGGAGGTGACGCTGCGCAACGTCGACCACGCCCGCGCGCTGGGCATCGACACCGTCTACCAGGACCTGGCCCTGATCAACGAGCTCAGCGTCTACCACAACATGTTCCTCAACCGGGAGCGCCGGATCGGGCCGCTGCTCAACAACCGGCTGATGCGCCGGCTGGCCACCGACCACCTGCGCGAGATGGGCCTGGACATTCCCGACGTCACCGTCGACGCGGCGAAACTCTCCGGCGGGCAACGCCAGGCCATCGCCGTCGCCCGGTCCGTCTACTCCGACGCGCACATCCTGCTGCTGGACGAGCCGCTCGCGGCGATGGGCGCCAAGGAGGCGGCGATCATCCTCGACCTGATCAGCGACCTCAAGGCCCGCGGAAACGTCGCCATCGTCATCATCGCCCACAACTACGCCCAGGCGCTGCAGATCTGCGACCGGATCAACGTCCTGCAACAGGGAAAGATCACCTTCGACCGGCCGGCGGCCGAGACCTCGGTGACCGAACTGACCGAGCTGATGGTCTCCAGCTACCGCACGCGCCGCCGCGCCGTCACGGAGGAGACGTAGCCGGCCCGCTGATGGCTTCCACGAGGCGGCGCAACACCTCCCGCAGGTGGCGCACGTCCTCATCCGGCAGCCCGACGCGGCCGGCGACCGTCCCGGGGATCGTCGATGCCGCGTCCCGCAACGCCCGGCCCGCGCCGGTCACCGTCACCATCACCATCCGCTCGTCATCCCCGGCGCGCCGCCGGTGCACCAGGCCCATGGCGTCGAGACGTTTGAGCAGCGGCGACAGGGTCGCGGAATCCAGGTGCAGCAGGCGGCCCAACGCCTTCACCGACAGCGATCCGTGCTGCCACAGCCCCACCATCACCAGATACTGCGGGTGGGTCAGCCCCAGCGGTTCGAGCAGGGGCCGGTAGACGGCCAGCACGTTCCGGGTGGCGAGCACGAGCGCGAAGCCGACCTGGTGCTCCAGGGTGAGGGATTCCGCCATGACGTCAGATGAAGTCGACAACCGCGAGAATGAACTCGGCGACGGTCTCCGGCTGGGACACCGCGATGGCGTGCGAGGCGCCCGGCAGCGCGATGCTGGCGCACGCGCCGGCCCGTTCCGCCATGAACCGGTGCGCCTCCACCGGGATGTTGCGGTCCAGCTCGGGATAGATGAACCAGGACGGGATCGTCTTCCAGGCCGGCTCGCCGGAACCCTCGTTGAGCGCCACGGTGTTCAGCGGCCGCTGCGCCGCGGCGTCCAGCGCGGCCCGCTCGGCCGGGACATCGGCGGCGAACTGCTGGTGGAACTTGTCCTGCTGGATGTAGAGGTCTACGGTGCCGTCGGCGAGCGGGACCTCGTGCAGGGTCTGCCCGAGGGTGCCACCCGGGAATTTCCCGGACAGCTCAGCGATGTTCTCGCCCAGGTCCGGGGCGAACGCGGCGACGTACACCAGGGCCTTGACGTGGTCGTGGCCGACCGCGGCGTTGGTGGCGACCGCACCGCCGTAGGAGTGTCCGACCAGCACGACCGGGCCCTCGACGCTCGCCAGGAGGTCGGCGACCACCGCGGCGTCACCGGAGAGGCTCCGCAACGGATTCGCGGCCGCGACCACCGGGTGGCCGGCGGCCCGCAGCCGCCGGATAACATCGTTCCAGCTCGCGGACTCGGCGAAGGCGCCATGGATGAGGACGATGGTGGGCTTCATGAGCCGACCGTATGCGCGCGCGATGATCAGAAAACAGCTCACCTGGTGCTCAGTCCTGTCCAGCCGCGGCTCATCCGTCGCAGAATGGTGGCCAGTTGTGCCGCCCGAAGGAGATCGTGATGCCGCAGCCCGAAGGTCCGGAGTTGGAAGCCGTCCGTGCCCGCCGCGCCCAGCTGCGTGACAAACACCTCCGCCCGCCGCAGACCCGCCCGGCCACGAGCGCGCGGGGCCTGCACCACGCCGCGCTGATCTGCCGAGACGTGGAGGAGACCATCCGCTTCTATCAGGAGGTGCTCGGCTTCCCGCTGGTCGAGCTGGTGGAGAACCGGGACTATGCCGGGTCGAGCCACTTCTTCTTCGACATCGGTAACGGCAACCTGCTCGGGTTCTTCGACTTCCCCGGGCACGACCACCCGCCGTTCAGCGAGACGATCGGCGGGGTCCAGCACCTGGCGATCTCGGTGACCGCCGAGCGCTTCGCGGCGGCGAAGGCGACGTTCGAGGCGGCCGGCATCGACTATCTCGGCCCCGACCGCGGGGTGGAGGACAGCCTCTATGTCCGCGACCCCAACGGCGTGGGCATCGAGCTGTACAACGAGGAGCTCGGCGTCTTCGAGGGCGAACGACTGCTCTGACTAGCGGCAGCCGGGTTCCATCTCGCGGCGCCACAGGTCGTCGATGACGAGGTCCATGCCCGCGGCGAGGCGGTGGCGGTAGGTGCCGAAGGGTATGCCGATGCGTTCCGCCGCCGCTTCCTGGGTCGGCGCCCCGTGGAAGAACGTCACCGCCAGCACCCGGTGCAGTTTCTCCAGGCGGGGCCCGGCCCGCAGGGCGTCGACGGCCTGCTCGACCGCGTTCCGGAGACGGTCGGCGCGGTCCGCCGGCTCTCCCGGACCGCCCAGCCGGGTGGAGCTGAGCGGATTGTGCTCCACCGACGACTGGTGCCGCCAGTTGCGCAGCAGATCGCGCACCGCGACGCCGAATTCGTCCCGCGTCAGCGGGGCGGGCCGCCGGGGCGCCGGAGCGCCGGGCAGGAGGTCGCCGTGCTGGGGGTCGCCGTGCTGGGGGTCGCCGTGCTGGAGGTCCAGCCAGGCGCGCACCGGCGTCGCCCACCAGTCGTGCGCGAAGACGGCCGCGAGCTCCCCGGTCAGCCTGGCGTGGCCGCTGTGTTCGAGCGCCGGGGCCCAGAAGTCCGGGTCGGGCGTGACGAGGAAGGTCCAGGCCAGGTCGGGTTCGCGCATGCAGGTGGCGACGCCCCGCAGATAGATCAGATCGACCACTTGCGACGGACCGGGCGGACCACCGTCGACCGCGAGAAAACGCTGCACGGCCAGCTTTCGGCCCGGGCGGGGCGGACCGGCCTGCCGCGCGTGTGACCACAGCGCGGCCACCAGGCCGTCGGCCTCGTTCTCCTCCTCGTCCGGTGCGGTGAGGCGGAGCCAGGCCACGAAGGCGGCGACCGTGCCGCCGCCGGGACGGCGGTAGACACCGAAGCCCTCCGGCTGCCGGTCGAGCCAGAACGCGACCAACCGCGCGTGGGCCGCACCCTGCGACTGCTCGGCCAGCTTCAGCACGACGTCGCGGTCCGCGGGCCGGTAGCTGTCCTCGTAGACCTCGCCGTGCTCGCGCCAGGTGAGGAACTTCGCCAGCACCGGTCCGTGGCGATGCAGGTAGCTGAGCGCCATCTGGGCCGGGATGACCTGGTCACCGACGGCGCCGAGCGCCCGTTCGATGAAGTAGGGGCGCACCTGGCGGTGCATCGCCTCCCAGCCGGCCGGATCGCGCCACCGCAGGTCGGCGCCGAGCAGGTCACGCACCAGGTCGTGCGGACGCAGCCCGTGCGGCCCGGCCTCGATGAACGGCTGGCCGCGCAGCCAGGCGAAGAGCTCGCCACCCCGCTCCCCGAAGACCGTCCGCAGCAGGTCCTCGCGCGTGGCGAACACGTGCGCGCAGATCTCCAGCGCCCGCAGATGCTCCGCCGAGGGCAGCTTCCCCACCAGCCGGTCGAGCAGGACCTTGATCACCCCGTCGTGCGGCAGCCACCGCTCGGCGCCCCGCGGATCCCGGGCCGCGACCTCGGCGGCCAGGACCAGCGCGAGCGGATGGCCCCCGGTCAGTGCGTGCAGAGGCTGGTGGAGTCGCTCGGGCACGCCACGGGAGCGCAGCAACGCGGCCGCGTCGCCGGGTGCCAAGCCGTCGACGGCGAGCACGCGCACGGCCGCGGACCAGACCGGATCGACGCGGTGCCGCGGGTCCGGGGGCTGCCGGCCGGCGATGACCACCAGGGCGTCCGCCGGCAGTTCCGGCAGGAAACTCTCCCAGAACCAGTTCTCCAGGCCCTGGTACGCCTCGAAGGTGTCGAGGAGCAGCACGCGCCGCTCGTGGTGCGCGCCGGAGGCCGCGGCGGCGAACCCGGCAGGCGAGCGCTCGACCGTGCGGGCGTCGACCGACACCACTGTGCGCCCGGCCGCCTCCGCCTCGGCGGCGAACCGGCGCAGCAGCGCCGACTTGCCGGCACCGCCCGGTCCGTGGAGGTAGAGCACCACAAAGCCGTCGCGGTCGGCGCGCCGGTCCAGCATCGACCGGAAGGCGGCGGTCTCCACGGTACGGCCGACGAAAGCCGAGTCCCGGGCCTGCCGGAGGCGGTCGATGAGCCGGCCGCAGCGGTGGGGGGTGTCGGACACCGGAGGCCTCGCTTCGCTCGCGCGTTGACGTTGGTGGTGAGCAGTCACTCGGCCGGCCCGCGGCGCCCGTACACCGCCACCCCGGCCACGGCCAGGACCCCCGCCACGATCCAGGAGACGTTCGGCAGGCCGGGCTGGACCGTCCACGCCCACCAGGCCGCGCCCCGCGAGGTGTCGCGGGGTGCCGTCGCCAGCGCCAGCAGGCCGTAGCCGAACACGGGCAGCCACCCGGCCCGGACGCCGGCCACCGTGGCGGCCAGCAGCATCATCCCCAGCAGGCCCAGCACGTTGCGCACCATGGCCGCCGTGGCCGCCGCGTCGAGCGTCGCGGCACCGGCCAGCGCCAGCGGCACGCAGCACACCGTCAGCACGGCCCCGGCGTGGGCGATCCGCCGGCCGCCGGTCAGCCGGGGCACCGACCGTTCCAGGACCACATCGGTGCCCGCCAGCGAGCGCGCCGCGAAGATGACGGCGAACAGCGGCCCGAGCGCCGCCACCGCGACCCACCAGCCCACCAGCGACTCATGGGACGACAGCTCCGCGGCTACCCCGGCGACCGCGGCCGCCACAATCAGCACGGCGACGAGCGTGGGGGCCGCGCCCCGATCCGCCGCGTACCTGCGGAGCCCGACGCTCATCGGCCGGCCAGCGGGCACTTCGGCCCGATCCGCCGGCTCATCGGCCGGCCAGCGGGCACTTCGGCCCGGCCCACCCGGCTCATCGGCCGACCAGGGCGTTGTAGGTGGCCAGGTCGCAGCGGCGCCCGGCGTCCAGATAGGACGCCAGCCAGGCCCGCCGGGCCGCCGGATCCGCCCGCAGCCGCGCCGAGAGCTGGTCTCCGCCCGGCTCCCCCGCGCCGCGCCCGGCGGGAACCAGGGTGATCGCCAGGTCGTAGGCGCGGTCGACCACCCCGGTCTGATCGGTACACCAGGGGCGCAGGAAGCTCTGCGCCAGCTCGGTACGGAGGCGTTCCGGGTCCCGCAACTCCGCGCTGAACCACGCGGCCCGCCCCTCCAGGAACGGGATCGCCAGCTCGCCGGCGGCGGTGGTCGGTCGTTCGGCGGGATGCTCGACGCCCTGTTCCGCGGCGACGCTGTCCGGCGGCAGCTCGGCGAGGATGGGACGGGCGAGCTCCGTGACGGCCGGCAGCAGCGCGGCGTGTACGGCGTTCAGGCACACCGTCGGGGTGCCGGTGGAACAGACCCGCGCCATCGCGTCCGGGTCCGGCTCGGTCCAGGCGGCGGAGTAGGAGTTGCCGTTCCACCCCACCGGGAGCAGTGCCAGCGGCACCGCGACCAGGATGGCCATCAGGGCGGGCAGGCCGGCCCAGCCCCGGCGCCGCGCGGAGCCGATCAGGAACGCGGTGGCCGACAGCCCGACCAGCCACCCGACGGCGAGCGCCGCCACGGCCAGGCGCAACCGCTGGCCGTCCCCGGCAGGGAGGTTCGAGACCGGTGCCAGTTGCGCCACACCGCTGTCCAGGTACGTCGGCACGCCGCTGAGCAGGTAGACGCCCAGGGCGACCACCGGAGCCGTCCATCGGTGCGGCACCAGCCGGCCGATCCCGAACCCGATGGCCAGGCACGCGACGCAGCCGAGCAGCACGAGCAGCGCCGACAGCGGCCAGCGCCCACCGCCGTACGAGAACGCGGGCAGCACGGTGGCCGCGACCAGCACGGCGACCAGTGCCAGTCCCCCGGCGACCGCGGCACCGAGGGCGCCGAAGCCGGCGAGGTCGCGCCGCCAGCGCGCCTTCGGCACCGCCGCCAGCAACTCCTGCACGCCCAGCCGCCGTTCGCGGCCACCCACCCAGGCGCCCGCGGCGGCGGCGATCGGGCCCAGCAGCAGGCCCGCGGTGTTGAGCCAGGAGACGACACCGGGGCCGCTGCCCGACCACGCGGTCTGCCGGTCGGCGCTGACCGCGGCCATGACGGACATCAGCGACCCGACCGCGGCCAGGGCGGCCAGCAACACCACTCCGGTGCCCCGGCGCAGTTCGAGCAGCACGGCGCGGGCGGTCACTGGCCCGCTCCCGCCGCTACGTCGCGGCCGTGCAGCGCCGCCGTGTAGCCCCGCTCCAGCGCCGACGTCCCGTCCTGCGCGGTTCCGGCGGACTCGCCCAGCTTCTCGAGGTACGAGGGATGACCGCGCAGCACGACGCGGCCCTCGTTGACGAGCACGACCTGGCTGCAGACCGACGCGACGTCGTCCACGATGTGCGTACTGATCAGCACCGTGGTGTCCACGCCGATCTCGCGCAGCAGGCGCCGGAAGCTGATCCGCTGCTCCGGGTCCAGCCCGGCCGTGGGCTCGTCGAGCAGCAGCAACTCCGGGTCGTTGACGAGGGCCTGGGCCAGGCCGGCCCGGCGCAGCATGCCGCCGGAGAGCGACTTCATCCGGCTGCCGGCCCGGTCCGCCAGCCCGACCCGCTCGATCGCCCGGTCCACCGACGCGGCGGCCCGCGCCGAGGGAACCTCCTTCAGCCAGGCGAAGTACTCGACGAACTCGCGCACTGTGAACCGCGGGTACGACCCGAACGCCTGCGGCAGGTAGCCCAGCCGCCGCCTGATCTCCAGCCGGTCGCGTTCCTGCCGCACGTCGCGGCCGAGCAGCGTGACAGTGCCGTGGGTGGCGGGCAGGACCGTGGCGAGCACCCGCATCAGGGTCGTCTTGCCGGCGCCGTTCGGGCCCAGCAGGCCGTGCACCCCGGTGTGCAGGTCGAGATCGATGCCGTCGAGCGCCGTGCGCAGGGTGCGGCGTCTGCCGTACCGGACGCCGAGCGCTCTCAACCGCACCGTCGGGTCGGACACCGTCATCGGTGACTTCCGTTCTGATAGGTACTGAGTCCGTAACGACCGCGGGTGAGGACCACCGCGCCGACGGAGAGGACGACAACGACTGCCCACACCGGTTGCGCGCCGGCGGTGAACGCGGACGTCTCCGCCAGCGGCGCGGCCGCCAGCCGGATCGCCGCCAGCACGTCACCGCCGGTGCGCAGCAGCGGCGGGCCCAGCGTCGCGGCGCACCACAGCAGCACGACGCCGCGAGCGGCACGCTCCACGCCGACGAACGCACCGGCCGCGAGCGTCAGGGCCGTCAATGCCAGGCAGGGCAACAGCCAGGCGGCGTTCCAGCCGGCCCGGCCACCCGCGGCCGGCTGCAGGATCCCGGCTACCGAGGCCAGCGGTACGGCCAGGGTGAGCACGGCGAGGGTGCGCAGGAGAGTCAGCCGCAGCAGCGCCGACGGTGCGGCGAGCACCGCGTCCCAGCAGGGATCGTCCTCGCCGATGGCGGCCAGCGCCACGCCGAGGACGGGGATCGCCGGCGCCAGCAGCCAGACCATCCCGCCGTCGCGGTCGCCGACGCCGGCGACGAGATCGAGGACCAGCGCACCGAGGACGGCCACCGCCACCGCGATCAACGACCCCGGCCGCACCACCCACCGGAGCCACCCGACGCGGTGCCGGATCCGGGCGGCTCCCCGCCGCGGCAGCCCGGCGATCACGCTGCGCCGGGTCCCGGTGGTTCCCCGCTGCGGCAACCCGGCGATCACGCTGCCCCGGGTCCCGGTGGTTCCCCGCCGCGGCAGCCCGGCGATCACGCTGCGCCGGGTCCGGGTGGTCTTCCGCTGCGGCAGCCCGGCGATGACGCTGTGCCGGAGGCCGCCCAGCAGGTCCCGGTCCGCCGGCGAGAGCGCGTCCATCAGCGCCGTCCGGCACCTCGGGCAGCCCACGAGATGGGCCTCCACCGACCAGGTGTCGGCGTTGCTCGCCCGGCTCTCGGCGTAGGCGGCGAGCAGCGCCGGTGACGCATGCCAGTCCCCGGCGGCCCCGGTGGGATCTCGTCGTGTGTTCATGCCAGCGCCTGCCTCAACACCGAGCGGGCCCGGAAGGCCCGCGCCTTGACCGTTCCTTCGGGAACGCCGAGCAGCACCGCGGCCTCCCGGGTGCTGAGCCCGTCGAGCACCGTGGCCTGCAACACCTCACGCAGCTCCGGCGACAGCCGGCAGAGCGCCGCCTCCAGGCCGCTGCCCAGCAGTTCGTCGAGCACCACCGCCTCGGCCGACGGAGCGACCTCCGCCGTGGTGACTGCCGCGTTACGCTCCGCCGCCGCGGCGCGCACCGCACGCCGCCGGTAGGCGTCCACCAGGCGCCGGGCCGCGATGGTCCAGACCCACCCGGCGACCTCACCACGACCGTCCCACTGGCCGGCCGACTGCCAGACGGCCGCGAACGAGTCCTGCAGCACATCGGCCACCACCTCGGCGTCGGCGCACCTGCCCCGCAACCGGATGAGCACCATCGGCGACAACCGGTCGTACAGGACGCCGAAGGCCGTGGTGTCGCCTCGCGCGACCCGGCGCAGCAGCGTCGCATCGTCGGCTCCGAGCATGTTCCTCACACCCTGATTGACGGCGCTCGTCGCCGAGTGGTTCGCCCGCGCCGTGCCGCCGTTCGTCGCTCCCGCTCGGACGACACCCGGGATGCGGGCGGCGGGGGCACAGTCATGGTGCTCCGTGCAGCTCCCGGTGCCACAGCAGGTCGCCGAGCTGCTCGGTGCCCGACGCGAGATGCCGCCGGTAGGTGCTGAACGGCAGGCCGAGTCTCGCCGCCGCGGCCTCCTGCGTCGGCGAGCCCTTGAGGTAGGTGACGGTGAGCGCCCGGTGCCGCTTCTCGCCGCCTCGCTCCTCCCGCAGCGCCGTCATCGCGCCGGACAGCACCTCGGCCAGGGTCTGTCCGCTCTCCGCGACCAGGCGGCTGCGGTTGAGGGGATTGCCGGCGAGCGCCCGGGGGTGCCGCAGCGAGCGCAGGGCGTCGCGCACCGCCGCGTCGAACTCGGGCCGCGACAGGACGACTAGCTCGCCGCGGTGTGCGCTGACGGCCGCCGTCATCGGAGCTCCCGACACCACGGAGGTGGACTTCTCCCGCAGCCAGGCGTCGGCGGGCTGGGCCCGCCAGTCGTGGCAGAACAGCGCGTACCGGTGGTCTCCGACCGTGGGTGCGGCATCGATCGGCAGCATGTTGATGTCGCGGAGGTGGTCGTTCCAGTAGCCGTCGTCGCGCATCACGATGTGCGAGAAGGCGAGCCGGTCGGCTCGGACCATCTCCCCCGTCGCGCGCCACTGGGTGAGCGTCATGGCCGCCGACGGCCGCTGGTAGGCGGTGGCGGACACCGAGAACCGGGCGACGGCGATGTGCTCACCCGCGCGGACGCCGCCGTTCGCGCGGCCGTGGTGCCAGGCCGCGGCGACGACCGGATCGACCTCGCCGCCCTCCGGCCCGGTCAACCGCAGCCACGCCGAGCAGGCGACGAGGTCGCCGGTCTGGGTCGACCGGTAGACCCGGAACGCGCCGGGCTGCTGATCGAGCCAGTAGGCGGCGATCGCCGCCGACCGCTCCCCCTCGGCCGCCGCGACCAGCTCCAGCACGCGGCCGCGCTGCTCGGGCCGGAACGGCAGGTCCTCGACGAGCCCGGTCTCCGACCAGGTATTGAATTGCGACATCAGGCCGTCGCTGCGGTAGAGGTAGATCAGGGCGCCGGTGGCGGGCAACAACCGCGCTTCGGGCACCGCACGCAGCTGCTCCGCGAAATACTGGTGGACCTGCCGGTGCAGCTCGGCGAACTCCTGGTGATCGCGCCAGCGCAGGTCGCGTTCGAGCGCCTCGCGGATCACGTCGTGCGGGAACAAGCCCGCCGATGTCGCCTCGATGAACGGCTGAACCCGCAGCCAGCCGAACAGCTCGGCGGCGGCGGGGCCCATGACGGCACGCAGCAACGACTCGGTTGTCACGTAGGCGTGCGCACACACCTCCAGGGCGCGACGGTGCGCCGGGCCCGGAACCTCGCCGATGAGGCGCGGCAGCAGGCCGGCGATGACGTCCTGGCGGGGCTCCCAGCTCGACGCGCCCGCGTCGTCCTGCGCCGCCACGGCGGCGGCCAGGGCGAGCGCGAGCGGGTTGCCGCCGGTGAACGCGAGCAGCGCCCGGTGGACGCCGGCCGGCACCCCGAGCGTCCGCAGGAAGTCGGTGGCGTCGTCGGGGGTCAGGTTGCGCAACGATGTCAGCCACAGCAGACCGGCCCAGCCCGGATCGGCGGTCCAGTACGGCTCCGGGGCGGTGCGCCCGGCCACCACCGCGATCGCGCCGGCGGGCAGCTGCGGCAGGAACCTTTCCCACAGCCAGCCCTCGAGCCCCTGGCACCTCTCGAAGGTGTCCACCAGCAGCACCAGCGCCGGGTCGGTCAGCGCCGCCCCGATCGCCTCCTGGAAGCCCTCCGGCGTCGGGTCCACCGTGCGCCCGTCCACCTCCACTACCGTGCGGCCGGCGGCGCGGGCGTCGCGGGCGAACCGGCGCAGCAGCGCCGACTTCCCGATGCCGCCCGGCCCGTGCAGGTAGTGCACGGAGCGGGCGCCGGCGGCGCCGTCGAGCGCGGCCCGGAATCGGGCCAGCTCCGTGGCCCGGCCGACGAAGGCCCGGTCGCGGCTCCGGGTCATGGTGTCGGCGATGGCCCCGCCGGGCGGGCGCGTCGCCGGGTGGGGGTCCACGTTCTCACTCACGGCCGGTGAGGCTACGCGGTGGGTACGACAAGCCCTCGGAGCCGGTCACTCCGGGCCGGAGCCGGCGGCGCGGCCGACGCGTGTCCGTAGAGCTGGCCGGGGCCGGCCGGACACTGACCGTTCGGCTGATCGACACTGCCGACCCGGTCACCGATCTCAGTCACCTATCGGGACGAAAGGTGCGGTCGGGGCGGAGGCGGTCAGGGTTGTTCCGGCCGGCCCCTTGACGGTGCGGCCATCGACGATGAACACTCTCGCAGCCGCCGCGATACGGGTACGTACCGTCGCGACGTCATTGGGTGTAGAAGCCGGCCGGCCCGCCAGCCGTCGGTACGGACTGGACGGCACACGCCGTCCAGTCCGTTTGCATCAGACAGTCCCCGAACTGAATGAACAACGGACCTTGTCACCCAGCATCGATGTTACCGATCACATCGAGCACCACGGCCGTCCCCCGCGGCTTGAAGGAGCCCCCATGCCCCCGATCCTCACCGGCTGGCGCCGATCACCGCTCACCCGGGGCGCCGCTGTGCTGGCGCTGCTCGCCGCGTCGCTGACCGTCAGCCCGGCCTCCCCCGCCGCCGCGGCGGTGACCGACGGCCTCGCCCTCTGGTACAAACTGGACGAGACCTCCGGGTCGGTCGCGACCGACTCCTCCGGGAACAACCGCAACGGCACCGTCAACGGCACGGCCGGCTGGTCGGCCGGGCGAGGGCTCGCCTTCAACGGCACCGACACGTTCGTCAAGGCCCCGGACGACCTGCTCGCCGGGCTCGACTCGATCACCGTCGCGGTGGACGTGCTGATCGATCCGGCCCAGAGCGGCGCCTACTTCGTCTACGGCTTCGGCAACACGAACGCCGGCACCGGGCACGGCGACGGCTACCTGTTCGGCGGCGGCAACCGGTTCCGCGCTTCGATCTCGAACGCCAACTGGACCGGTGAGCAGAACACCGAGCCCGACCCGGGACGCGACCTGGCACGCGGCACGTTCAAGCACGTGACCTACACCCAGACCGGCACCACGGGCATCCTCTACGAGGACGGCGCCGAGGTGGGGCGCAACACCGACGTCACGCTCAAGCCCAGCGCCATCGGCGGCGGCAGCACCGCCGCGAACTACCTCGGCAAGTCGCTGTACAGCGGTGACGGCCTGCTCAAGGGCCGGATCCGGGACTTCCGGGTGTATCAGCGGGCGATCACCGCCGGCGAGGTCGCCGAACTGGCGGCCGCCAGCGCGGCGCAGGGTGTGGCGCAGGACAAGGCAGCGCTCACCCTGGGTGACACCAGCGAGGTCACCGCGAACCTGGCGCTGCCGGCCGCGAAGGACTTCGGCTCCACCATCACCTACCTCAGCAGCAACCCGTCGGTGCTGGGCAACGACGGCAAGGTGACCCGCCCGGCGGCGGGACGCCCGGACGAGACAGCCACCCTGACAGCCACCCTCAAGCGTGGTGCCGCCCGGCAGACCAAGGACTTCACGGTCAAGGTGCTGGCCCAGGCCGACGACTCCACCAAGGTCAACCGCGCGGCGCGGGCCCTGGTCGTGCCGAACGTCAACGACGTCCGCGGCAACCTCACGCTGCCCGCCACCGGCGCCGACGAGACCACCGTGAGCTGGACCTCGGACCGCCCGGGAGTGATCGGCACGAACGGCGTCGTGCACCGGCCCGCGCCCGGCGCGGAGAGCGTACGGGTCAACCTGATCGCGACCGTCAAGCTCAACCAGGCATCGTCGTCGCGGACGTTCGAGGCGCTCGTGCCGCCGCTGCCGGCGCCGCAGGCGCTGAAGGGCTATCTCTTCAGCTACTTCACCGGCGAGCGCGAGGCCGACGGCGAGCAGTTGTACGCCGCCCTGAGCCGGGGCAACAACCCGCTCGAGTTCCGCGAGCTCAACGCCGGCCGGCCGGTGCTGACCTCCACCCTCGGCGAGAAGGGCCTGCGCGACCCGTTCATCATCCGCTCCCCGGAGGGCGACAAGTTCTACCAGATCGCGACCGACCTGCGGATCTTCGGCAACGGCGCCTGGGACGCCGCGCAGCGCACCGGCAGCAAGTCGATCATGGTGTGGGAGTCGACCGACCTGGTCACCTGGACCGACCAGCGGCTCGTCAAGGTCTCGCCCGACACGGCGGGCAACACCTGGGCGCCGGAGGCGTACTACGACGACGACCTGGGCGCGTACGTGGTGTTCTGGGCCTCGAAGATCTACCCGGAGAACGACCCGAACCACACCACCGGCACCCACAACAAGATGATGTACGCGACCACCCGCGACTTCGTCACCTTCAGCACACCGAAGGTGTGGGTCGACCCGGGGTACTCGGTGATCGACTCGACGATCATCAAGAAGGGCGACACCTACTACCGGTTCACCAAGGATGAGCGGAACAACACCTCCGACAAGCCGTGCAGCAAGTTCATCATCGCGGAGAAGTCCACCTCGATCCTCGACCCCGCGTACGCCCCCGTCGCCGAGTGCATCGGCAAGGGCGCGCTCAGCGCCGCCGAAGGGCCGACCGTCTTCAAGTCCAACACCGAGGACAAGTGGTACCTGTTCCTGGATGAGTTCGGCGGCCGCGGCTACCTACCCTTCGAGTCGACGGACATGAAGAACTGGAGCCAGGCGCCCGCCTTCAAGCTGCCGGCCTCGCCGCGGCACGGCACCGTGCTGCCGATCACCCAGGCCGAGTACGACCGGCTCCTGCTCGAGTACCTGCCGGCCGAACTGGTCGAGAGCGCCGCCGCGGTCACCGTCCGGACCAAGGCCGGCACCGCACCGCAGCTGCCCGCCACGGTGGCCGCGACGTTCGCCGACGGCAGCGCCAAGAAGGTCCCGGTCACCTGGGACGCCGTCAAGCCGGCGGACTACGCCTCGGCCGGCACGTTCGTCGTGCGGGGCGACATCGCGGAGAGCGGCACCGTCAAGGCCCGCGCCACGGTCACCGTCCTGGCCCCGGACGCGGCGGACGCGGGCGGCGACGTCAAGGGGACCGAGGGCAGCGCCATCCCGCTCGACGGCACCTCGGCCGGTGACGGCACCGTCGCCTGGACGTACCGGCCGGCCGGCGGCGCGGACGCGGGTGCCGCCTGCGCCTTCGCCGACGCGACCAGCGCGAACACCACGTTCACCTGCACCGACGACGGCACGTACGGCATCACCCTCAAGGTCGGCGACGTCACCGACACCGCCACGGTGACCGTGTCCAACGCCGCCCCGCGGATCGGCGCCGTCACCGCCCCGGCGACCGCGGCGGCGAACCGCGCGGTCAAGGTGACCGCCGCCGTGCGCGACCCCGGCAGCAACGACACCCTGACCTGCCAGGTCGAGTGGGGCGACGGCGCGACCACACCCGGCACCATCGCGGACGGCACCTGCGCCGCCGCGCACACCTACCCGGACGCCGAGGCCTACGACGCGGTCATCACCGTCTCCGACGACGACGGCGACCAGGCCACCGCGAAGCTGCACCTGGTGGTGAACCCGCCGCCGGGTGTCAACGCCGGCCCCGACGCCACCGGGGCGGAGGGGTCCGCGATCCCGCTCACCGGCCTCACCACCGGCACGGCCCGCCCCGCCTGGAGCTACCGTCCGCTGTCCGGGGTGGACACCGGCGCGACGTGTGAGTTCGCCGACGCCAAGGCGGCCGCCACGACGATCACCTGCACCGACGACGGCACGTACGAGGTGCGGCTCACCGTCGGCAAGGCCAAGGACAAGGCCCGGGTGACCGTGGTCAACGCGATCCCGGTGATCACGGGGGCGCGCAACCCGGCGTCGGTCGAGGCCACGTTCACCGACGCGGGCAAGCACGACACGCACACCTGCACCGTCGACTGGACCGGCGGGGTCAAGTCCACCGGCACGGTCGCCAACGGCAAGTGCACCGCCGGCCACACGTACACCAAGGCCGGCACGTACCGGGTGACGGTTTCCGTGTTCGACGACGACGGCGGCCAGGCGAGCCGGACCGTCCGGGTGGTCGTCAAGGCGGCCGGCGGCGGGGGCAGCCTGCCGCTCACCGGCTCGCCGGTGGCGCTGGGCGCGGGCTTCGGCCTGCTGCTGCTGATCGGCGGCGCGGTGCTGCTGGTCCTGGGCAGGCGGCGCGGGGTCCGCACCGAGGCCTGACGCACCACAGGAAGACCGAGGACGGCCCGCGGCGGTTGCCGCGGGCCGCCCGCATGTCCGGGCCGTCGCCCTGCGAGCTAGGCCTGCTGGCGGCCTTCGCCGGTCGCCGCACGCTCCCGCAACGTCCCGGCGTATCCGGCGATGATCGCGTCGAATCCGCCGAGCAGGTCCATCAGCAGCGCGAGTTGCTCCTCGGTGTAGCCGGCGGCGAACCGGGCGACCGCGTCGAGGAGACCGTCGAAGAGCGCGAAGGCCTGTCGGGCGCCCTCCTCCGAGGCGTCGACGAGCACCCGGCGCCGATCCGCGGGGTCGCTCTTGCGGCGCACGTAGCCGGCCCGCTCCAGCCGGTCGACGGCGGTCGTGGTGGCGCCGGACGTCAGTCCGATCACCGCGGCGAGCTGTCCCGCGCTCATCGGACCCTGCCGGTAGAGGGCGTTCAGACAGATCAGATCCGTCTGATTGACCCCGATCAACGCCGCCGCGGCCTGACCCACCGCGTCGATGGTGGTGCCCAGGTCGAGGGCGGCGAACACCAGCGCCCGGTGTGCGGCGGGGCTGCCCTGCATGCCCGGCGGCTCGACATATTCTCTTGACAATCAAACCTCCCAAACATCAAAATACTCTACTATCAAGATATTCCGCTGATCCGGAGTTTCTCATGATCCTTCTCGGTCTGACCCGGTGGGTGCTGCGACACCGGGCGCTGGTGATCGTCGGCTGGCTGGCTCTCACGGTGGGCGGCGCCATCGCGGTGACCCCGGCCACCCGGGCGATGACAGCGGACTTCGGTGCTCTGCCCGGCCGCCCCGGGTATGAGACGAACCAGCGGATCCTCCACGACTATGGCAACGGCGGCGCGACCGACCCGCTGGTCCTGACCGTCACCCTCCCGCCGGGCAGCACAGTGGACAGCCCCGGAATTCCGGCAGAACTGGCCGCGGCGTTCGGCGGCGCGGTCGCGGCGGTCGGCGACGCCCGGCTCATCTCCTACCCCACCACCGGCGATCGCGCCCTGGTCTCCGCCGACGGGCGAAGCACCTTCGCGCTGCTGTATCCCCCGGCGGCCGAGACCTACCCGCCGTACGCCGAGGCTATCCCACGGCTCAACCAGGCGTTGAGCAACCTGCGGGTGGCCGGTGCGCCGGTCGAGCTCACCGGCACAGACGCGCTGTTCGTCCAGTCCAGCGACGCACCGGGCCGGGCCTGCTCGCCGAGACCGTGCTCGCCGGTGCCGGCGCGTTGCTGGTGCTGGCCGTCGTCTTCGGTTCCGTCCTGGCGATCGTCCCGCTGGTCATGGCGGTCATCGCCATCCTCGTGACGTTCCTGGCGGTCCTGGGCGTCACCACGGTCACCGACGTCTCGTTCGTCGTGCAGTTCCTGGTCGGGTTGATCGGACTGGGCGTGGCCATCGACTACGCGCTCCTGATCACCACCCGCTGGCGCGAGGAACGGGCAGTCGGCGCCGACAACACCGAAGCCATCGAACGGACGATGGTGACCGCGGGCACCGCCGTGGTCTTCAGCGGGATCACCGTCACCATCGCCCTCGCTGCCTTGATCCTTCTCCCGGTGCCGTTCCTGCGGAGCATCGGCTACGGCGGGCTGCTCATCGGGCTGATCAGCGTGCTGGTCGCGATCACCCTGCTGCCGGTACTGCTGGCCACGGCCGGGTCCCGACTGGAGTGGCCCCGGCGCCGGCCGATCGACGCGGCCGGCCCGCCCGGTGCAGCCGGAGCGCCCGGTGCGGCCGGTCCGCCCGGAGCACCCGGCGCAGCCGGTCCACCCGGTGCGGCCGGAGCGCCGGCCGAGCGGCGATGGGGCTGGCACGGCTGGTCCCGGCTGGTCGTCCGGCATCCCGTACCGGTGGTGGTGGCCGCCGGCGCGCTGCTCGGCGCGCTCATCGTGCCGGTGTTCGACCTGCGCCTGGGCGCGCCGGTGCCCGCATCCATCGCCTCTTCCGGCCCGGCCCGGCAGGCCCTCGACGCGCTGGGCGCGGCCGGGATCGGCGCCGGAGTCCTGAGCCCCGACTACGTGCTGACCGGCCCCCATCCGGAGGCGGTCACCGAGCGGGCGCGGTCCGTACCCGGGGTCCGTGCCGCCATCGCGCCGGACGGGGACTCCTGGCGGCGCGGCGGCACCAGCCTCGTCGTGGTGCTCTTCGACGACCCGGCCGGCTCCGCCGCCGGCCAGGCCGCGCGGGACGGGGTTCGGGCGACCTTGGCCGGGATACCGGACGCCCGGATCGGGGGCGTGGCGGCCCAGGGCGCGGACTTCGTCGCCGCCGTCTACGGCAACGCGCCCCTGGTGCTGAGCATGATCGCGCTGGTCACGCTCCTGCTGCTGATCCGGGCCTTCCGGTCGGTGCTGCTGGCGGTCAAGGCCGTCGCGCTCAACGTGCTCAGCGTCGCCGCGACCTTCGGCCTGACGGTGCTGGCCTGGCAGCACGGCTATCTGTCCGAGCCGATCTGGGGCATCGAGGCGACCGGCGCGCTCACCGAGTGGGTGCCGGTGATGGTCTTCGGGTTCCTGTTCGGCCTGTCCATGGACTACGAGGTGTTCATCCTGGCCCGCGTCCGCGAGGAGTACGACGCCACCGCCTCGACCCCACTGGCCGCGGCACTCGGGGTGGCCCGCACCGGCCGGCTCGTCACCAGCGGGGCGCTGATCCTGTTCCTCGCGTTCGCCTCCCTCGCGGCCACACCGGGCACCGAGGTCAAGATCTTCGCCACCGCCCTCGGACTGGGCATCCTGCTGGACGCGACGGTGGTACGGGCCATGCTGGTGCCGGCCCTGGTGGTCCTCTTCGGACGGTGGAACTGGTGGCTGCCACGGAATGCCGCCCGGGTCCTGGCGATGCGAATTGTCGATGCGAAGAGCACCTGACGAACGGCCTGCTTCGTCGGCGGCCGGCGGAGCTGTCAGGTCAGCCGGTCGACGACCAGCTCGTGTATCGCATCGAGCAGCTCGACGTCGCATTCGGAGTGCGCGGTCACCGTGACGGCAGCCCGGGACCGCGGGCAGACGAGGGCGTATTGCCCGTAGCGGCCGTCCATCCGGTAAACCCCGGATCGGTCGATCCAGACACCGAGGCCGTAACCGTAGGTGAACCGCTCGCCGTAGGTGACGGCGCCGGTATCGACGCGGTCGGTGGTCATTCTTCGCACATAAGCCGCCGGAAGGATGGGGCGGCCCTCCCACTCACCGTCCTGCAACAGCAGCCGCGCGAATCGAGCGAGCTCATGGGTACGGAGAAAGAGGTCACTCTCGGCGAAGGGAAACCCGCGTGGACACGTGTGCCAGGCCGGATTGTGCAGATCCAACGGCGCGAACAGCCGGGGCAGAAGATAAGAACGAAGATCCGCGCCGGTTACCCGCGCGATGACCCGCCCGATCGCGTACGGGCCGGAGCCGGTATAGCCGAAGCGGGTCCCCGGCGGGGCAGCCAGCGGCGCGGCGACGATCTCGTCGAGCAGGTCCGCGGCGTTGATACGCTGATCGGCGAACCAAACGTGGCTGGTGCCGCTGGTCATCGTGACCAGGTGGCGCAACGTGATGTCACCGACCCCGTCGGCCGCGGTCGCCCGCAGCTCGGGAAATGGTCGAGAAGCCGATCGTCGAGGGTGAGACGCCCCTCGGCCTCGGCAAGCCCGAGCGCGACCGAGGTGAAGGTCTTCGCGACGGAATAGAGGTTGACCCGATCGTCGGACCGGAGCCGCCGCTCAACCGGCGGACTGCCCTCGCGGTACAGATGAATCCCATACACGCCCAGACCGCGTGCCTGATCCGCGCGGATGAAATCATCAAGCAGCTCGTCGCCCACCGCCGGATCCTACAAAGACCAGGCCGGCAAGGCCGACCCGCGAGCCACACCGGGAGCACCGGGAGCACCGGGAGCACCGGGAGCACCGGGAGCACCGGGAGCACCGGGAGCACCGGGAGCACCGGGAGCACCGGGAGCACCGGGAGCACCGGGAGCACCGGGAGCACCGGGAGCACCGGGAGCACCGGGAGCACCGGGAGCACCGGGAGGCACCGGGAGCACCGGGAGCACCGGAGCACC